>NZ_JBBBDV010000008.1:0-242167 GCF_037137105.1 Serratia sp. TMDUHS_CL | reverse complement strand
AGCATCGGGTCGATCCGCAGGTGCCGATCGAAGACGTCGTGGGCACGATGGCGGATCTGATCCGCGAAGGCAAGATCCGCCATATCGGCCTGAGCGAGGCGTCGGTCGCCACGCTGGAGCGGGCGCACAAGGTGCATCCGATCACGGCGTTGCAGACCGAGTATTCGCTGTGGACGCGCGATGCTGAACAGGGCGTACTGGCCGCCTGTGAGCGCCTGGGGATCGGCTTTGTGCCTTACAGCCCGTTAGGGCGCGGTTTCCTTACCGGCGCTATCCGGCGGCCGGAGGATCTGGCCGAGGACGATTTCCGCCGCGGCAACCCGCGCTTCCAGGGCGAAAACTTCGCCCGCAACCTGGCGCTGGTGGAGAAGGTGGGGGAGCTGGCGGCGCAGAAGGGCGTCAAGCCTTCACAGCTGGCGCTGGCCTGGGTGTTGGCGCAGGGCGAGCACATCGTGCCGATCCCCGGCACCAAACGCCGTCGCTATCTGGAAGAGAACGTCGCGGCGGCGGAGATAACGCTGAGCGCGGCCGAACTGGCGGCGATCGAAGCGGTGTTTCCGCTGAGTGCAGCGGCCGGCGATCGCTACGGCGCCGAGTCGATGGCCTATATCAACGGCTAAAAAAAAGCGCGGCCTCAGGCCGCGCTCTGTCGTTTTCCGCCAACGGCGAATTATTTCTTCTTCGGCGCGCGCGGTGGGCGGCCGACGGTGGCCTGATACACTTTGAAGCGGCCGTTCTGCGCCAGCACTTCGTGGCTGCCGAAGGTGGCGTCCAGAATGTCCGGGTACGGCAGGAAGGCGTTGGCGACGATGCGCAGCTGGCCGCCGATCGGCAGGTGTTTCACCGCGCCGCGGATCAGGGTTTCAGCGGCGGTCAGGCTGGTCTGCAGCCCGTCGTGGAACGGCGGGTTGGAGATGATCATGTCGAAACGGCCGGTGATGTCGGAGTAAACGTTGCTGACGATCACTTCGCCTTCGATGCCGTTGGCGGCCAGCGTCGCGCGGCTGGATTCCACCGCGGCGGCGTTGACGTCGCTGAGGGTCAGTTTCACCTTCGGCGACAGCTTGGCCATCACCGAGGCCATCACGCCGGCGCCGCAGCCGATGTCCAGCACCTTGCCTTTCATGTGTTTTTCCAGCGTCGACAGCAGCAGCGAGCTGCCGACGTCCAGGCCGTCGCGGCTGAACACGCCCGGCAGCGTTTTCACTTCCAGATCGTGCAGCTGATAGCTGTCCCACCAGTCGTTCAGGTCGAATTCGGTCTGCGCGTCCAGACGGCCGTGATACAGGCCGCAGCGGCGCGCGCTGTCGATTTTCACCAGCGCAACGTGGCCTTCCAGCGTTGGCTCGGCGCTGCGCACGCCGCTGCGGTTTTCACCGACCACGAACACGTCTACGCCCACCGGCAGCAGCGCCAGGATGTTGCACAGCTGGAATTGCGCTTCCTGCTTGCTCTTCGGCCAGTAGTAAACCAGCGTATCGCAGTTGGCGACGAAAGCGGGATCGATGGTCAAACCGAACTGCACGTTATCGCCCATCGTCCGGTTCAGTAACTGCCAGTGATGGTATTGCTGAGTGTGGACGCGCACGTCCGCGGCCTCGAATTGGGCCGGCAGGCTGTCCTGCAGGTCGCCGGCAAACAGCACGCGGCGTTCGATAAATTCATCACTGTGGCGCAGCATGACTTCACTGGCGGGGGTTAATGCAGACATCAGATATTGGCTCCTGGAAATGAGACCGGGGATTATAGAGCTTTGTGGCGATATGTTCGACGGGTTTGTTGGCGCGGGCTGCGCGGGTTTGTTAGCATAGCGCGGCGCATGGCAGGCATGGCGCACCACAACGGGTAGGAATCGGCATGGCATCAAAACGCGACTGGCTGTTACAACAACTGGGTATTACGCAGTGGACATTGCGCCGCCCGAGCGTGTTGCAGGGCGAAGTGGCGGTCAGTCTGCCGCCCGAGGCGCGCCTGCTGGTGGTGGCGCAGACGCTGCCCGCGCCCGACGATCCGCTGTTTTGCGACGTGCTGCGCAGCCTGGGGCTGACGCCGGCGCAAACCTACAGCCTGACGCCGGAACAGGCGGCGATGCTGCCTGAAGAGACCGCATGCAACAGTTGGCGGCTGGGCGTGGCGGAACCGCTTGCGGTCGCCGGCGCGCAGCTACACAGCCCGGCGCTGGCCGAGCTTTCCCAAGACGCGGGGGCCAAACGCGCCCTCTGGCAGCAGATTTGTCATCATGAACACGATTTCTACCCTGACGGCGGCCGATCTGGCCACGGCCTTCACCATTGAGCAAGCCAGCCACGCTTTTCCCTGGACGGAAACCACCTTCGCCAGCAATCAGGGCGATCGCTACCTTAACCTGAAGCTGAGCGCCGACGGGGCGATGGCGGGGTTCACCATCACGCAGATCGTGCTGGACGAAGCCACGCTGTTCAACATCGCCATTCATCCGCAGTACCAGCGCCGGGGCTTTGGCCGCCTGCTGCTCAACGCGGTGATCGAACAGCTGGAGAGCCGCGGCGTAGTCACGCTGTGGCTGGAGGTGCGCGCTTCCAACCAGGCGGCGATTGCACTGTATGAAGATCTCGGTTTCAACGAGGTCACCGTGCGCCGCAATTATTACCCGAGCGCCCACGGCCGCGAAGACGCGATCGTGATGGCGCTGCCGCTGGCGTAATCTAAAACATCCTGTTTATTGTTTGCATTCCCTTTTACAACCAAAAAGTTGTTTCTTCATTAATTTACATCAAAAAAGTTGTTTTTCACTGTCTCGACAACTAATTTGTTGTTTATTGCTGGTGAGACAATCAATGCGTTGTTTGGAGGCGCGGATGAGAAAATTATCCGAAGTATCAGCGTTGCTGAAAGAAAAACGCAGTGAGTTGGGTTGGAGTCAAAAAGACTTTTTAATGAAGATTGGCATGACCCAACAGCAATATCAGCGTATTGAAGCGGGGAGCGATATGCGGGTAAGCACGTTGCTACGCATATTGGCGGCGATGAATTTGGAATATGTCATCGTGCCAAAAAAGTCTGCCCGTGATGTGGAGTGCCTGCTGCAACAGGAAGTGAGTAGCGCACCGGAAGTCGGTAAGCCGCAGGGTTTTGAAAAAAAACTGAAAGATCTCGAGGACTAGCTGATGAAAGGGCTGCGACAGGTTGAATCGGTACAGGCATTAGCCTTGATATTGCATGGCGTGCGTGTTGGCGTGCTGGCGCATTACAGCGGCGGCAGAAACATCCTGACGTTTGATCCACACTACCTCGCTTTGCCGGAGCGTGTTCGTCCTTTGTTTACGCTCAGGCAGAAGGCGCACGTGGGGTATCTTGAGCAAGTTTTACAGTCATCGCAGCGTCTGCCGCCCGTTTTATCCAACTTGTTACCCGAAGGCGCACTGCGCGCTTGGGTGGCTCAGTCATTGAAAGCCCATGTGAATGAGGAGTTTCCTTTAATTGCCTGGGCCGGTGGAAACTTGCCGGGAGCGCTTGAAGCACGGTCGCTGGCTGCCAGTGACATACCCGCCTGGGCGTTAACGTCGCGCGGCGAGTTGGAAGCCGTGCAAATTGATGTTGGGATGGAGGCGCAAAAGTTTTCTCTGGCAGGGGTACAAATGAAATTTTCCTCTGTGCGTAAAGAGGGCCGCTTCAACATTTCTTCTCAGGTGGGCGCTGATAGCTGGATCATTAAAACGCCTTCAACGGTTCATCGTCATCTCCCTGAAAATGAATATACGGCAATGCGTTTGGCGCAAGCCATCGGCGTGGATATTCCTGATATTGAGCTGGTTGAACTGACAAGACTTGAACACTTGCCTGATATTCGCTTGGCGGATGAACCCTATGCTTATGCCATCCGTCGTTTTGACCGCAGCGAAAGCGGGCGAGTGCATGCAGAAGATTTTGCCCAGATATTCGAGATTTACGCGCACGATAAATACCGCGGCAAAAATTACGATCAAATAGCGGCTTATCTCTATGAGTATGGCAGTGAATCTTTAGCGGATGTGCAGCAAATGGCGCGCCGTCTGTTGGCGAATATTTTGCTCGCCAATGGCGATGCGCACGTAAAAAATTGGTCCATGTTCTATCCAAACCAGACTGATATTCGGCTTTCTCCCGCTTATGACATCGTCACTACGTTGGCTTATATTCCTGGTGAGTCTGAGGCTGCGCTCAATATGGCGAAGGAAAAGCGCTGGGATAGGATCTCAATGCAAACCTTCGAGCGCTGGGCTGAGCGGGTCGATATTCCCTGGTCTGTGATACGGGTGCACCTGGTGGATGCCATCGACAAGGCGCGAAATTTGTGGCCGGCCTTATTGGAAGAGCTGCCGATGGCGGACGATCACAAATCGGTATTGCGCCGGCATTGGGCCGCTTTGTCTCCCGATTTCCGCCTGCGTTAGCGGGAAATTGGATCCATTGATTGTCACCGGTTGGCAAATCGGCGAAAATGCCCGGCTGTTATCTTTTATTCACCGCTTTGCCCGGCGCCGCGATCGGCGCGTTCTGATGATGTCGCAGGGCGGACTAACCGTAGAACCTGAAAACCATGTCTCCTAGTGAATTTGCCCGCGAAGTCTCCAAAAGAAGAACTTTCGCCATCATCTCGCACCCCGATGCCGGTAAAACCACCATTACCGAAAAAGTGCTGCTGTTCGGACAGGCGATCCAGACCGCCGGTACGGTAAAAGGCCGCGGCTCCAGCCAGCACGCCAAATCCGACTGGATGGAAATGGAAAAGCAGCGTGGGATCTCGATCACCACCTCCGTGATGCAGTTCCCGTACCGCGACAGCCTGGTTAACCTGCTGGATACCCCGGGGCACGAAGACTTCTCCGAAGATACTTACCGTACCCTGACCGCCGTCGACTGCTGTCTGATGGTGATCGACGCCGCCAAGGGCGTTGAGGATCGTACCCGTAAGCTGATGGAAGTCACCCGTCTGCGCGACACGCCGATCCTGACCTTCATGAACAAACTGGACCGCGACATCCGCGATCCGATGGAAGTGATGGATGAAGTCGAGCGCGAACTGAAGATCGCCTGCTCGCCTATCACCTGGCCGATCGGCTGCGGCAAGCTGTTCAAGGGCGTTTACCACCTGTACAAGGATGAAACCTACCTGTATCAGACCGGTAAAGGCCACACCATCCAGGAAGTGCGCATCGTCAAAGGCCTGGACAACCCGGAGCTGGATGCGGCGGTGGGCGAAGATCTGGCGGCGCAGCTGCGCGATGAGCTGGAGCTGGTGCAGGGCGCTTCCCACGAGTTCGATCAGGAGGCTTTCCTGAGCGGCGAGCTGACCCCGGTGTTCTTCGGTACCGCACTCGGTAACTTCGGCGTGGATCACATGCTGGACGGTCTGGTGGCCTGGGCGCCGGCGCCGATGCCGCGCAAAACCGACACCCGCGAAGTGACGGCGGCGGAAGAGAAATTCACCGGCTTCGTCTTCAAGATCCAGGCCAACATGGATCCGAAACACCGCGACCGCGTGGCCTTTATGCGCGTGGTTTCCGGCCGCTACGAGAAGGGCATGAAGCTGCGCCAGGTGCGCACCGGCAAAGACGTGGTGATCTCCGACGCGCTGACCTTTATGGCCGGCGACCGTTCGCACGTGGAAGAAGCCTACCCGGGCGACATCATCGGCCTGCACAACCACGGCACCATTCAGATCGGCGATACCTTCACCCAGGGTGAAGACATGAAGTTCACCGGTATTCCGAACTTCGCGCCGGAGCTGTTCCGCCGCATTCGCCTGCGCGATCCGCTGAAGCAGAAACAGCTGCTGAAGGGGCTGGTGCAGCTGTCCGAAGAGGGCGCGGTACAGGTGTTCCGTCCGATCGCCAACAACGATCTGATCGTCGGCGCGGTCGGTGTGCTGCAGTTCGACGTGGTGGTGGCGCGTTTGAAGAGCGAGTACAACGTGGAAGCGCTGTACGAATCGGTCAACGTGTCGACCGCGCGCTGGGTCGAGTGCGACGACGTGAAGAAGTTCGAAGAGTTCAAGCGCAAGAACGAGATCAACCTGGCGCTGGACGGCGGGGACAACCTGTCCTACATCGCGCCGACCATGGTGAACCTCAACCTGACGCAGGAACGCTATCCTGACGTGACCTTCCGCAAAACCCGCGAACACTGATCGCTCGGCAGGGCGCCCAGTGCGCCCTGCACGCTTCTCCTATCCTCACTGCGCTAATTAATAAATCTTCCTCATATTTTATCCTGCGAACCGCTATCGCCAGGCGATGTTCGTACGGCCTGCGTTTTCCGTCTGATGGTCTATCTTTAACGAGATGTCCGCACATTGCTTGAGAGTAAATCACTGTAATACGCTATTTGTTTGGTGAGTTATTCTGATGTGTTGCCGATAGGAGACAGTCAGTGTCTTTAAATATCAATGAGATAGCCATATTTCAGTTTTGTGTAACTTAGCCTGTCGTCAATAGACGACAGTTTTTTGATTAAAAATCCGACTGAAAGATTTTTATCTTTGATAATTAAGGTATTTTTTGAGTTGGCACGGCCGTTGCAACACTCCTGTCGTGAACGCTTAATCGTATAGCGATGATGAAGTATTTACCGAGAAGGCCGCGTGAAGGTGGCCGCAGGGTTCCGGCGCTTTGGCGTCGAGAGCCCCCAACAAAAGGAAGAGATCGATGAAAAAGACCAAATTTGCACACTCGCTGATGGCTGTCGTATTGGGTTCTGCTTTGGTAAGCGGCAGTGCGCTGGCCGAAGACAGTCTGCTTAACAAGGCGTCTAACGCCGCGGATAGTGCCGGTGCCAAAATCGATAGCTCCATGAAAAAAGTTGACGGTTACATGGATGACAGCGCGATAACGGCTAAAGTTAAAAGTGCGTTGGTGGAAGATAAGACCATCAAAAGTTCTGACATTTCGGTGAAAACCGAAAAAGGCACCGTGATCCTGAGTGGGTTCGTCGGCAGCCAGGCGCAGGCGGAGCATGCGGTCGCGGTCGCCGGTAAGGTGGAAGGCGTCAAGACCGTCAGCGACAAGCTGCACGTGAAAGATGAAGCCAACCAGTCGATCAAATCGTATGCCGGCGACACCGCCACTACCAGCGAGCTGAAAGCCAAGCTGCTGGCCGATGACATCGTGCCGTCGCGCAATGTGAAAGTGGAAACCACCGATGGTGTGGTGCAGCTTTCCGGTGAGGTGAAAACGCAGGCGCAGTCTGAGCGTGCGGAAAGCATCGCCAAGGCCATCGACGGCGTGAAAAGCGTGAAAAACGACCTGGTGGTCAAGCAGTAATTCCGCTAGGCGCCCGTAACAAGCAACAACAAGCCGCATCTGTCGGGCCGTGAAGGCGGCCCGGCATGTAACACCAAAAAAAGAAACTGATTTGCCGTCGACGTCCCGTTGTCGGGGTGGTAGATGGCAGCGAATTTTTTCACAATGGTAAGGAGAAGCTTATGTTTCGTTGGGGCATTATCTTTTTAGTCATCGCGCTTATCGCTGCGGCGCTGGGGTTCGGTTCGTTGGCGGGCACCGCTGCCTGGGCGGCTAAAATCGTGTTCGTTGTCGGCATCATCCTGTTCCTGGTCAGCCTGTTCACCGGCCGCCGTCGCCCTTAGCCGGCGGGCATTTTCCCGTAAACTGTAACAAAGCTTAACTCCTTTTCTCACGTCGGGGAGGGCCGGCCATGAACAGCGACATCATCGTCGGGCGCTGGAAACAGCTGAAAGGCCAGGTATGGCAGGCGTGGGCAGAATGGTCAGGCAGCGATTATGCCTGGCTGACCGGCAGCAACGATTTCCTCGCCGGCGTACTGCAAGAGGATTACGGAAGAGAGCGAGACGCGGTATCCTCGGAGAAAACGTCTCACTGAGGATGCCAAGTTGGGATACAGAATACCCATCACGCTCGGCAATATAGAACCGCTGGCGTCTAAACCCTTTCGGCCAGGCAAGATGGCGCTGGTCTGCGAAGGCGGCGGCCAGCGCGGCATTTTCACCGCCGGCGTGCTGGACGAGTTTCAGCGTGCGGGCTTTAACCCTTTCGATCTGCTGATCGGCACGTCGGCCGGTGCCCAGAATCTCTCCGCCTATATCTGCGGGCAGGTGGGTTACGCACGTCGAGTGATCACCCGTTACACCACTTCTGCCCAGTTCTTCAATCCGCTGCGCTTCGTGCGCGGCGGGCATCTCATCGATCTCGATTGGCTGGTCGATACGGCGGCGGCGCAGATGCCGTTGGCGATGGACGTGGCGGAACAGCACTTTACCGACGGGCGCGAGTTCCTGCTGTGCGCCTGCCGCAGCGATGACTTTGAGCCGACCTACCTGCCGGCGCAGCGCGAACGCTGGCTGCCGGCCATTAAGGCCTCCAGCGCCATTCCCGGTTTTTATCGCCAGGGCGTGGAGCTGGACGGCGTCAGCTATCAGGACGGCGGCATCAGCGATGCGATCCCGGTGGAAGAGGCCTATCGTCGCGGCGCCGACACCATCGTGGTGATCCGCACCGTGCCCTCGCAGATGTACTACACCCCGCAGTGGATGAAGCGCATGGAGCACTGGCTGAGCGACAGCAGCCTGCAGCAGATGGTGCGTATCCTGCAGCATCATGAGCAAAGCTATCACCGCATCCAGCGCTTTATCGAGAAGCCGCCGGGCAAGCTGCGCATCTTCGAAATCTTTCCGCCGAAGCCGCTGGCCAGCAATGCGCTGGGCAGCCGACTGGGGGCGCTCAATCAGGATTATCACCTGGGGCGCCGCTGCGGCCGTTACTTCCTGGCCACCGTCGGCCAGTGGATGGCGCAGCCGGAGCCGGACGGCATGAAGGTGAAAAAAGCGCTGTCGCGCCGCCTGATCCAGCCGGAGAACGTCAGAATGCCTTCGCCGATCGTGACCGATATCGTCATGCCGTCCGAGCTGGGCGCGCAGCCGGAGGCCGCGGTAGCGGCGCCGAAGATCATTCTGCCGGGTGATTTGCCGCCGGGTGAAGGGGGGGCGCTGTGAGTTACGCCTTTACCGATACTCACTGCCATTTCGATTTTCCGCCCTTTACCGGGCATGAGGCCGAGAGCCTGACGCGGGCGGCAAGCGCCGGCGTGCAGCGCATCATCGTCCCGACGGTCACCGCCGATCGCTTTGCCCGGGTGCTGCGACTGGCGCAAGATCATGCGCCGCTGTTCGCCGCGCTGGGGCTGCACCCGCTGTATATCGCGCAGCATCATGAGCCGCAGTTGGAGCAGCTGGCAACGCTGCTGGCCGAACGGCCGCGCAAGCTGGTGGCGGTGGGGGAGATCGGGCTCGATCTGTATATGGACAACCCGCAGTTCGAGCGCCAGCAAAGCGTGCTGCTGGCCCAGTTGAAGCTGGCGAAACAGCATGACCTGCCGGTGATCCTCCATTCGCGCCGCACCCACGATCAGCTGGCCGCGGCGCTGCGGCGCATGCAGTTGCCGCGTCGCGGCGTGGTGCACGGCTTCGCCGGCAGCCTGTCGCAGGCGCAGGCCTTTATCCGCCTCGGCTATTACATCGGCGTGGGCGGCACCATCACCTATGAGCGGGCGCAGAAAACGCGCGGCGTGATGGCGCAGCTGCCGCTCGAGGCGCTGCTGCTGGAGACCGATGCGCCGGACATGCCGCTGGCCGGCTATCAGGGGCAGCCGAATCGCCCCGAACGCGCCGCCGAGGTGTTTCAAACGCTGTGCGAGCTGCGGCCGGAACCGGCCGACGAGATCGCCGCCCACCTGCAACGCAATACTCAGGCACTGTTCGCCATGCCGGATTGATGGGTTTATAACGTGACTTGCGTCACGTTATAAGATTTTCATTTGCGTCTCGTTGTATACATTTGTGACATAAATCGGTGCGAGGGTGACCTCGCTCAGTATAATCCCCCCCGAAACACTCCAATAGCAGACCTCTCTTCATGAGCAGGGATGTACTTTATTTTTTGCAACAGGGAAACTTTGCATGCAACTCATCATGAGTCTGGTCGGTATGGCGGTGCTGATCGCCATTGCGGTGCTGCTCTCCAGCAACCGCCGGGCCATTAAACTGCGCACCGTCGTGTGGGCGTTCATCATCCAGATCGGCATCGGCGCGCTGGTGCTGTATGTGCCGCTGGGCCGCAGCATCCTCGGCAGTATGTCTAACGGCGTGGCAAACGTTATCGCCTACGGCAATCAGGGCATTTCGTTCATCTTCGGCGGGCTGGTGTCCGACAAGATGTTCGAGGTGTTCGGCGGCGGCGGCTTCGTGTTCGCGCTGCGTGTTCTGCCGGTGATCGTGTTCTTCTCCTCGCTGATTGCGGTGCTGTACTACCTCGGCATCATGCAGTTGGTGATCCGCGTGCTGGGCGGCGGCCTGCACAAGCTGCTGGGCACCTCGCGCACCGAATCGCTGTCGGCGACCGCCAACATTTTCGTTGGCCAGACCGAAGCGCCGCTGGTGGTGCGCCCGTATATCGCCACCATGAGCCAGTCAGAGCTGTTCGCCGTGATGTGCGGCGGCCTGGCCTCGGTAGCCGGTTCGGTGCTGGCAGGGTACGCGCAGATGGGCGTGCCGCTGGAATACCTGATTGCCGCGTCCTTCATGGCCGCGCCGGGCGGGCTGCTGTTCGCCAAGCTGATGGTGCCGGAAACCGAGCAGACCCACGATAAAGACGATGCGATGAAGCTGATCGCCGAAGAAGATCGTCCGGCCAACGTGATCGACGCGGCGGCTTCCGGCGCGGCTTCCGGCATGCAGCTGGCGCTGAACGTCGGTGCGATGCTGCTGGCGTTTATCGCGCTGATCGCCTTGCTTAACGGCATTCTCGGCGGTATCGGCGGCTGGTTCGATTATCCGCAGCTGTCGCTTGAACTGATCCTCGGCTGGGTGTTCTCGCCGATCGCCTTCCTGATCGGCGTGCCGTGGAGCGAGGCGATGACCGCCGGTTCGTTTATCGGCCAGAAGATCATCGTCAACGAGTTCGTCGCCTACATGAACTTCGGCGCCTATCTGCGTCCGGACGACGTGGTGGCTGCGGAAGGCCTGCAGGTGCTGTCGGCCCATACCAAGGCGATCATCTCCTTCGCGCTGTGCGGCTTCGCCAACCTCTCCTCGGTGGCGATCCTGCTGGGCGGTCTGGGCAGCATGGCGCCCAACCGTCGCCACGACATCGCGCGTTTCGGTCTGAAGGCCGTGGCGGCGGGCACGCTGTCCAACCTGATGAGCGCCACCATCGCCGGTTTCTTCCTGGCGCTGTAAGCCATCCCGGAGCCCGCGACGGCGCGACCGATCGCGGGACTCCGCCTATACTCTAAGCAACGCGGGTGCTTGCCGCACCCGCGATCTTCAGCCGCTTCTTTAGCGAATTTGTGAACGATATCGCGTTATTTTGTGATGCTCTTCACATATAATTCCGGTCTGTTACAGTGCTATTTCATATAGTGTGACGATGAACGCGAATCGCCCTTGGCATTCGTGTTCAAATAGCTATTACTGGCCGGCCGCAAGGCGGGTGGCCATGTGCGGTGAGAAGGATCTCAGTTGCCGCCGAGGGAACGCCGTTCCCCTGCGCTATCTTCATGGAACCAAGTCCGCTCGCCAACACCCAGGTACTCAGTTGGAGAGTTTTATGACCGAATTAACCGCAGCAGCGCAACGTGCGCTGAACCTGATGGATTTAACCACGCTGAATGATGATGACACCGACGAGAAAGTGATCGCCCTCTGTCGTCAGGCCAACAGCCCGGCCGGCCACACGGCGGCCATCTGCATCTACCCGCGTTTTATCCCGGTAGCGCGCAAGGCGCTGCGTGAGCAAGGCACGCCGGATATCCGTATCGCCACCGTGACCAACTTCCCGCATGGCAACGACGATATCGACATCGCGCTGGCGGAAACCCGCGCGGCCATCGCCTATGGCGCGGATGAAGTGGACGTGGTGTTCCCTTACCGCGCGCTGATCGCCGGCAACGAACAGGTCGGCTTCGAGCTGGTGAAACAGTGCAAGCAGGCTTGTCAGGCGGCCAACGTGCTGCTGAAAGTGATCATCGAAACCGGTGAGCTGAAGCAGGCCGACCTGATCCGCAAGGCGTCCGAAATCGCCATCAAGGCCGGGGCGGACTTTATCAAGACCTCCACCGGCAAGGTGCCGGTCAACGCCACGCTGGAAAGCGCCGAGCTGATGATGTCGGTGATCCGCGATCTGGGCGTGGCGAAGACGGTGGGCTTCAAGCCGGCCGGCGGCGTGCGCACCGCAGAGGATGCGCTGCATTATCTGCAACTTGCCGATCGTATTCTGGGCGAAGGCTGGGCCGATGCGCGGCATTTCCGCTTTGGCGCTTCCAGCCTGCTGGCCAGCTTGCTGACCGCGCTGGGCCACCAGACCCAGACCGCCGGCGGCGGCTACTGATCGATTTCGTTGGCGGGCGCCAGGCGCGCCCGTCTGCACCGACTCTCGGCGACACAGGGGGATGCCTTGTTCCTGGCTCAAGAAATTATTCGTAAAAAACGCGACGGCCAGCCGTTAAGCGAAGCGGAAATCCGCTTTTTCATCAACGGCATTCGCGACAACGTGGTGTCGGAAGGGCAGATCGCCGCGCTGGCGATGACCATTTATTTCCATGACATGAGCATGCCGGAGCGCGTGGCGCTTACCATGGCGATGCGCGATTCCGGCACCGTGCTGGATTGGAAGAGTCTGGCGCTGAACGGCCCGATCGTCGACAAGCATTCGACCGGCGGCGTGGGCGACGTGACCTCGCTGATGCTTGGCCCGATGGTGGCGGCCTGCGGCGGCTATGTGCCGATGATCTCCGGCCGCGGCCTGGGGCATACCGGCGGCACGCTGGACAAGCTGGAAGCCATTCCGGGCTTCAATATTTTCCCGGACGATAATGCCTTCCGCAAAATCATTCAGGACGTCGGCGTGGCGATCATCGGCCAGACCAGCTCGCTGGCGCCGGCGGACAAACGTTTCTATGCCACCCGCGACATTACCGCTACCGTGGATTCGATCCCGCTGATCACCGCCTCCATTCTGGCCAAGAAGCTGGCGGAAGGGCTGGATGCGCTGGTGATGGACGTGAAGGTCGGCTCCGGTGCCTTTATGCCGACCTATGCGCTGTCGCAAGACTTGGCGCAGGCGATCGTCGGCGTGGCCAACGGCGCGGGCTGCAAGACCACCGCGCTGCTGACCGACATGAACCAGGTGCTGGCCTCCAGCGCCGGCAACGCGGTGGAAGTGCGCGAAGCGGTGCGCTTCCTGACCGGCGAATACCGCAACCCGCGCCTGCTGGAAGTGACGCTGGCGCTGTGCGTGGAAATGCTGCTGTCCGGCGGCCTGGCGCAAGACGAGGCCGACGCGCGCGCCAAACTGCAGGCGGTGCTGGACAACGGCAAGGCGGCGGAGGTGTTTGGCCGCATGGTGGCGGCGCAGCAGGGGCCGATAGACTTCGTCGAACGCTACGATAGCTATCTGCCGGCGGCAACGCTGAGCAAGCCGGTGTATGCTGAAAAGCCGGGCATCATCAGCGCCATGGATACCCGCGCGCTGGGCATGGCGGTGGTTTCGCTGGGCGGCGGCCGTCGCCGGGCGAGCGACGCCATCGACTACAGCGTTGGTCTGACCGAGGTGGCGCGCCTGGGCGATAAAGTGGATGCCCAGCAGCCGTTGGCGATGATCCACGCCAACGATGAAGAGAGCTGGCAGCAGGCGGCCGATGCGGTGCGCAGCGCAATGACGCTGAGCGACAAGGCGCCGGAAGCGACGCCGGTGGTGTGTAAGCGTATCACGGAATAACCCAAGAATCAGGAACGGCCGCGGCTTTTTCGCGGCCGTCCAAAGCGTGAGAACACGCAGGAGAGTACAGATGAAACGCACATTTATTATGGTATTGGACTCCTTCGGCATCGGTGCCAGCGAAGACGCCGAACGTTTTGGCGACCAGGGTTCCGACACCCTGGGCCACATCGCCGAGGTTTGCGCGCGCGGTGAGGCCAACGTGGGCCGCCAGGGGCCGCTGACGCTGCCTAACCTGAGCCGTCTGGGCCTCGGTAAAGCGGCGGAAGAGTCCACCGGCAACTTCCCGCAGGGGCTGGATCGCAACGCCGACATCATCGGCGCTTACGCTTACGCCAGCGAGCTCTCTTCCGGTAAAGACACGCCGTCGGGCCACTGGGAAATCGCCGGTGTGCCGGTGCTGTTCGACTGGGGCTACTTCACGGACGAGCACAACAGCTTCCCGCAGGCGCTTCTGGACAAACTGGTCGAGCGCGCCAAGCTGCCGGGTTACCTGGGCAACTGCCACTCATCCGGCACCGTGATCCTCGATCAGCTGGGCGAAGAGCACATGAAAACCGGCAAGCCGATTTTCTACACCTCCGCCGACTCGGTGTTCCAGATCGCCTGCCATGAAGAAACCTTCGGCCTGGATCGCCTGTATGAGCTGTGCGAAATTGCGCGTGAAGAGCTGACCGAAGGCGGCTACAACATCGGCCGCGTGATCGCGCGTCCGTTCGTCGGCGACAAGCCGGGCCACTTCCAGCGCACCGGCAACCGTCACGATCTGGCGGTAGAGCCGCCGGCGCCGACCGTGCTGAAAAAGCTGGTGGACGAGAAAGGCGGTGAAGTGGTGTCGATCGGTAAAATCGCCGACATCTACGCCAACGTCGGCATCACCAAGAAGGTGAAGGCGACCGGCATCGACGCGCTGTTCGACGCGACCCTGATCGAAATGGAAAAGGCCGGCGACAACACCATCGTGTTCACCAACTTCGTGGACTTTGACTCCTCCTATGGCCACCGCCGCGACGTGGCGGGCTACGCTGCCGCGCTGGAGCTGTTCGACCGCCGCCTGCCGGAGCTGCTGAAGCTGGTGAAAGACGAAGACATCATCATCTTCACCGCCGACCACGGCTGCGACCCGACCTGGCCGGGCACCGACCACACCCGCGAACACATCCCGGTGCTGGTTTACGGCCCGAAAGTGAAGCCGGGCTCGCTGGGCCACCGCGAGACCTTCGCCGACATCGGCCAGACCGTCGCCAATTACTTTGGCCTGTCGCCGATGGATTACGGTAAGAGCATGTTTTAATTCGTGAGTCTCAGACGGCGGCGCAGCTGGCCGCCGTCTGACATGCCACGGTTTATACGTTTAACGCTATTTAATACGATTTAAAGGAAGAAAATTATGGCTACGCCGCACATTAATGCTGAGATGGGTGATTTCGCTGACGTAGTACTGATGCCGGGCGATCCGCTGCGTGCAAAATACATCGCCGAAACTTTCCTGGAAGGCGCGGTGGAAGTGAACAACGTGCGCGGCATGTTGGGCTTCACCGGCACCTACAAAGGCCGCCGCATCTCCGTAATGGGCCACGGCATGGGCATCCCGTCCTGCTCCATCTATGCGCGCGAGCTGATCGCCGAATTCGGCGTGAAGAAGATCATTCGCGTGGGCTCCTGCGGCGCGGTGCGTGACGATATCAAACTGCGTGACGTGGTGATCGGCATGGGCGCGTGCACCGACTCCAAGGTGAACCGTCTGCGCTTCAAGGACAACGACTACGCGGCGATCGCCGACTTCGACATGGTGCGCAACGCGGTCGACGCGGCGGCGGCGCAGGGCATCCCGGCGCGCGTGGGCAACATCTTCTCCGCCGATCTGTTCTACACGCCGGATCCGGACATGTTCCAGGTGATGAAGAAGTACGGCATCCTGGGCGTGGAAATGGAAGCGGCCGGCATCTACGGCATGGCGGCGGAGCTGTACGAAGAGTTCGGCTGCAAGGCGCTGACCATCTGCACCGTGTCCGACCACATCCTGCGTCACGAAGCGACCACGGCGGCGGAACGCCAGACCACCTTTAACGAAATGATCGTTATCGCGCTGGAATCCGTGCTGCTGGGCGACAAAGCGTAATACCCCGGCGGGCGTCATCATGGAGCCCGCCCGTCAATCTATTCATTCCGCTTGGCCAGTTTTGGCTAACGCTTTACCTTTCAATTGGTTGTGGATCCCGTTGTTACGGACAATCTATTCACCGAAAGGACAAGAAAACGGCACGAGCGCATTCAGCGCCCAGCCTGACTTACCCCTTCTTCGGCGCTTCCTGTTTTTTCTCCGGCGCATCCTCTTCGTCGTCTTCCACCGTATTGCCTTCTGCCAACGGCGTGTTGGCGGTCAACAGGTACGGTGACTGCTGCCAGCGGCTGCGGCGGTGTTGCAGCAGGGTGCGCGCCAGAATGATGCCGATCGCCAGCGCCAGCAGGATCATCAGGCGCAGCAGGTTGGTGGTGTTGTCCACCTGCTTGGATTCGGTCGCCAATACGTGGGTGTCGAGGGTGATGCGGATAAAGCCGATCGGGCCGTCTTTGCCCTGAATGGATTCGACCAACTGGTGGTTGAAGTAGCTGCCGGCGCGTTTGCCGTCGAGCGACAGGCGATCGCGTATACTTATCTGTTCCCCGGCGTGAGAGACCAACGTGCCGTCCAGCTGATACACGCTGACGTCGAGAATGCGGCTGTGATCGGTGAGCTGCTTGAGGATGGCGTCGATGCGCGGGGTGTTGCCGTCGTCGTCCAGTAGCGTCGCCAGGCTGTAGGCGACCTGTTTGGTCAGCGTCTGCGCCAGTTCTTCAACCTGCTCGGATCGCGCCATTTGGTGACTCAGGCTAAAATAAGAGGCGCCCTGCATCAGCAGCACCAGCAAAGCCAGGCAAATCAGGATAATAGCGGTGCGGTGCAGGCGAAATTTCAGTTTAGCGCGAGCCATGCAGGTTCCTTGGGCATCGGGGACACTTTATGTTGCCAGAACCGCTGGCGATAGGATAGCTTGATGCGTCGTTTTATCATGCAGCGTTTTTGTCCATTCAGGAGTCAATGATGTCAAACAGTCTGACCTATTGCGATCTTCCGGCGGAGATCTCTCAATGGCCGGGTCTTCCCCTTTCGCTCAGCGGCGACGAAGTGATGCCGCTGGACTACCGGGCGGGCAATACCGGGTGGCTGTTATACGGCAGAAAGCTGGACAAGGCGCGCATTACGCAATTCCAACGTAAGCTCGGCGCGGCGATGGTGATCGTCACCGCCTGGGGCGTGGACGACTATCAGGTGGTGCGGTTGGCGGGCACGTTGACGCCGCGCGCCAAGCTGTTGGCGGCGGAGAGCGGGCTGGACGTGGCGCCGCTCGGCAAGATCCCACACCTGCGCACGCCGGGGCTGCTGGTGATGGACATGGATTCGACGGCGATCGAGATCGAGTGCATCGACGAGATCGCCAAGCTGGCGGGCGTCGGCGAGCAGGTGGCGGAAGTCACCGAGCGCGCGATGCGCGGCGAGCTGGACTTTACCGCCAGCCTGCGCCAGCGCGTCGGCACGCTGAAAGGGGCCGACGCCAACATCCTCAAGCAGGTGCGCGACGAGCTGCCGCTGATGCCGGGGCTGACCAGCCTGGTGGGCAAGCTGCAGGCGATGGGCTGGCATGTGGCGATCGCCTCCGGCGGCTTCACCTACTATGCCGAATACCTGCGCAACCGGCTGCGGCTGGTGGCGGCAGCGGCCAATGAGCTGGAGATCCGCGACGGCAAGCTGACCGGCGAAGTGCTGGGGCCGGTGGTGGACGCACAGTTCAAAGCCGACACGCTGCTGCGGCTGGCGGAAAAGCTTGAGATCCCGCTGGCGCAGACCGTGGCCATCGGCGACGGCGCCAACGATTTGAAAATGATGCAGGCGGCGGGGTTGGGCATCGCCTACCACGCCAAACCGAAAGTGTATGAAAAAGCGCAGGTGGCGATCCGGCATGCGGATCTGATGGGCGTGCTGTGTATTCTCACCGGCAGCCTGAAACACGAAGTGCGATAACGAAAGATTGAGGTAAGACGTGGCAAAAGCGGCAAAACGGGCATTTGTGTGCAATGAGTGCGGGGCGGACTATCCGCGTTGGCAGGGGCAGTGCAGCGCCTGTCATGCCTGGAACACCATCACGGAAGTGCGTTTGGCCGCGTCGCCCGCAGCGGCGCGCAACGATCGCCTCAGCGGTTATGCCGGCGACGCCGGCGTCAGCAAGGTACAGAAGCTGTCGGAAATCAGCCTTGAGGCGCTGCCGCGCTTCACCACCGGCTTTCTCGAGTTCGACCGCGTGCTGGGCGGCGGCGTGGTGCCCGGCAGCGCCATTCTGATCGGCGGCAACCCCGGCGCCGGCAAGAGCACCCTGTTGCTGCAGGTGCTGTGCAAACTGTCCGAACAGATGAAAACCCTGTACGTCACCGGCGAGGAGTCGCTGCAGCAGGTGGCGATGCGCGCTCACCGTCTGGGGCTGCCGACCGGCGGCCTGAACATGCTGTCGGAAACCAGCATCGAGCAGATCTGCCTGATCGCCGAGCAGGAGCAGCCGAAGCTGATGGTGATCGACTCGATCCAGGTGATGCACATGGCGGACATTCAGTCTTCGCCGGGCAGCGTGGCGCAGGTGCGGGAAACCGCCGCCTATCTGACGCGCTTCGCCAAGACGCGCGGCGTGGCGATCGTCATGGTCGGCCACGTCACCAAAGACGGCTCGCTGGCCGGGCCGAAAGTGCTGGAACACTGTATCGACTGTTCGGTGCTGCTGGATGGCGACGCCGATTCCCGCTTCCGCACCCTGCGCAGTCACAAGAACCGCTTCGGCGCGGTCAACGAGCTGGGCGTGTTTGCCATGACCGAACAGGGGCTGCGCGAAGTCAGCAACCCTTCGGCGATCTTCCTCAGCCGCGGCGACGAAGTCACCTCCGGTAGCTCGGTGATGGTGGTGTGGGAAGGTACCCGGCCGCTGCTGGTGGAGATCCAGGCGCTGGTGGATCACTCGATGATGTCCAACCCGCGCCGCGTGGCGGTGGGCCTGGAGCAGAACCGGTTGGCGATCCTGCTGGCGGTGCTGCACCGGCACGGCGGGCTGCAGATGTCGGATCAGGACGTGTTCGTCAACGTGGTCGGCGGGGTAAAGGTCAGCGAGACCAGCGCCGATCTGGCGCTGCTGATGTCGTTGGTTTCGAGCCTGCGCGATCGGCCGCTGCCGAACGATCTGGTGGTGTTCGGCGAAGTGGGGTTGGCGGGGGAGATTCGCCCGGTGCCGAGCGGCCAGGAGCGCATCTCCGAAGCGGCCAAGCACGGCTTCAAGCGCGCCATCGTGCCGCACGGCAACATGCCGAAGAAGCCGCCGGCCAACATGCAGGTGTTCGGGGTCAAGAAGCTGGCGGACGCGCTGGACGTGCTGGAAGAGTTTTATTAATGTCGCCGACGGCGAGAAAGATATGCTATTTTGTTTAGCATACTAAACGGAGGTGGCCATGCCGCAATTTGATTACCTGAAGACGTCCATTAAGCAAAAGGGCTGTACTTTGCAGCAGGTGGCGGATGCCAGCGGCATGACCAAAGGCTATCTCAGCCAGCTGTTGAACGACAAGATCAAAAGCCCGAGTGCGCAAAAGCTCGAGGCGCTGCACCGTTTTCTCGGGCTGGAGTTCCCGCGTAAAGAGGTTAAAGTCGGCGTGGTGTTTGGTAAATTTTACCCGCTGCACACCGGCCACATCTACCTGATCCAGCGCGCCTGCAGCCAGGTGGACGAGCTGCACGTTATCTTGTGCCATGACGAGCCGCGCGATCGCGAGCTGTTCGAGAACAGTTCGATGTCGCAACAGCCGACGGTCAGCGATCGCCTGCGCTGGCTGCTGCAGACCTTCAAGTACCAGAAAAACATCCATATCCACTCGTTCGACGAGCGGGGCATCGAACCCTATCCGCACGGCTGGAACGTGTGGAGCGACGGCATGAAGGCCTTTATGGAACAGAAGGGCATCGTGCCGAGCTTCATCTATTCCAGCGAAGCGCAGGATGCGCCGCGCTACCGCGAGCATCTGGGCATCGAAACCATTTTGGTCGACCCCGAGCGTTCGTTCATGAACATCAGCGGCAATCAGATCCGCCAGGATCCGTTCCGCTATTGGGACTACATCCCGACCGAGGTGAAGCCGTTCTTCGTGCGCACCGTAGCGATCCTCGGCGGCGAATCGAGCGGCAAGTCGACGTTGGTCAACAAGTTGGCCAACATCTTCAACACCACCAGCGCCTGGGAATATGGCCGCGATTACGTGTTTTCGCACCTGGGCGGCGACGAGATGGCGCTGCAGTATTCCGACTACGACAAAATTGCCCTCGGGCAGGCGCAATACGTGGATTTCGCGGTCAAGTACGCCAACAAGGTGGCGTTTATCGATACCGATTTCGTGACTACGCAGGCGTTTTGCAAAAAGTACGAAGGGCGTGAACACCCCTTCGTGCAGGCGCTGATCGACGAATACCGTTTCGATCTGGTGATCCTGCTGGAAAACAACACGCCGTGGGTGGCGGACGGCCTGCGCAGCCTCGGCAGCACCGCCGATCGCCTGGCGTTCCAGCGCCTGCTGGAGGAGATGCTGCGTGCCAACAACATCGAGTACGTGCACGTTGAGTCCAGCGATTACGAAGAGCGTTTTCTGCGCTGCGTCGAGCTGGTGCAACAGCTGCTGGCGGCGGACGCCGGCCGGTTGAGCGCGCCCGCCCATCGTCACGCGGCAGGCTGAGTAAAATTAGCGTAATGTGCGATCGAGGCGGCAGAAACGCCACCCAGGTGCACATTTAACGGCTTGTTTAAACATGGTTCATTCGACAGCGACTAAGTTAAGATTTTCTTTACAATAACGCTTAGAAGAAGACATGTCTTATCGCTTACTCGCTCTCTGGTTGGTCTGCTATGCCGCAGCCTGGACGCTGCTGACTGTTCATCTCGATCCTACCCTGCCTTACGACGCCGTCGAGGCGCTCAACTGGGGCCTCAACGGCGAGTGGGGCTCACCGAAAAATCCGTGGCTGGTCGGTGCGGCGATGCATCCGGCGATCTGGCTGTCGTGGCTGCCGCTGAACGTTTACTGGTATGGCGGGCACTTCATCGCCATCGCCATCGGCATGTTGGGCGTCTGGCTGTTGGCGCGGCGTCTGAGCGGCAGCACCTTGCTGGCCTGGATGGCGCTGCTGACGCTCAACCTGTCCGGCATCATTAATTTCGACATTATTCCCTACAACGACAACTACCTGTTGGTGATGCTGTGGCCGTGGATGGCGCTGTTCTTCCACATGGCGATCTCGCGTTCGGCCAACTGGTGGCCGGCCTTCGCATTGGTGGCCGGTCTGGCGATGATGGCGAAATACTCGACCTTCGCCTTCGTCTATTTCGTGGCGCTGTCGACGCTGTTCGTACCGCAGGTCCGCCGCTGCTATCGGCAGCCGCAGTTCTATCTGGCGGTGGCGATCTGGCTGGCGTTGGTGTTGCCGAACGTGTTCTGGCTGTGGAACCACGACTTTGCCGCCTTCAAATGGGTGGATTCGCAGATCAAGATGCAGCTCAACCTCGACATGCTGCAGTCGCTGCTGCTGGTGTTCTATCCGTCGCTGGTGCTGTGGGCGATCCTGCGGCGCAGCGGGGCGGTGCTGGCCTGGCCATCGGCGTTGCCGATGCGGGTGCTGTTGTGGATCTATCTGTTGCCGCTCGGCATTATCACTTTCTGGTTCTCCTTCAACGTCGGCGGCCGGTTGACCGAGTGGCTGCAGCCGTTCTTCATGCTGGCGCCCGCGCTGCTGGTCGGCTGCGTGCGTCAGCCGCCGGTGCGTTCACTGCGCGCGGCGACCCTCGGGCTGATGTGCGCAGCGCTGGCGGTCTATCTGGGATATGCCGCAGTGATGCTGGGCAACGTGCGCAACGCCGGCCAGAAAATGGTGGGTATCAAGGCGTTCAGCGCCGGGGTGGAGCGGCAGTGGCAGGAGCGGTATGGCGTCGATCTACGCTACGTTGGCGGCGAATACCTGTCGCAGTGGATGACGGTGTACGCCGGTTCCCGGCCGCAGACCATTACGCGCTGGTCCAATCATACGCGCCCGAATATCTACAACGTCAACATCAGCTATCCGCAGATTGCGCAGCACGGCGTCGCCCTGTTCGGCCGGTTGGGCGAAGACTGCGCGCACAGCGACTTCGGCGGTGAGTTGGCCCACTGGCCGAAGATGCGCCTCGATTGGCAGCAGACGCTGACGTTCCGCGCCGATCCGCATGCCGACGAGCAGACGCTGTGCGTCGGCTTCGTCCGCCCGCAGTAACGGCGGCGCAGGGCGCCGCCGCGATTCAGACTTAGTAAGCGATAACCAGCTTGCCTTGCATATGACCGCCGAGCAACTGTCGATGCGCGGCGGTCAGCGTGTCTACCGACAGCCCGTGCAGGGTTTCGCTCAGCGTGGTGCTCAGCTTGCCTTCGTCCAGCAACTGCGCCATCTGCTGCAGGATCTTGCCTTGCTGCGCGATGTCCGGGGTGGTGAACATGCTGCGGGTGAACATGAATTCCCAGTGCAGCGCGGCGCTTTTCAGCTTCAGCGCGTTTTGATCCAACGGCTGCGCGTTCTCGACGATGGTGCAGATATGGCCCAGCGGCGCGACCAGCTCGGCCATCACCGGCCAGTGGCCGTCGGTATCGTTCAGGCACAGGATGTAATCCACCTGCTCGATGCCGTGCTGAGCCAGGTTGCCTTTCAGATCGCGGTAGTCCACCACCAGATCGGCGCCGCGTTCACGGCACCAGGCGGCGGATTCCGGCCTTGAGGCGGTGGCGATCACTTTCACCTTGCTGCGCAATGCGGCCAGCGGAATGGCCAGCGAGCCGACTCCGCCGGCGCCGCCGATGATCAACAGCGTCTTGTGCTCCGGCGCATTGTGAATGTTCAGATGTTCGAACAGCGCCTCCCAGGCGGTGAGGGCGGTGAGCGGTAGGGCGGCGGACTCGGCCCAGTTCAGGCTGCGCGGCTTGTGCGCGGCGATGCGTGAGTCGATCAGCTGGTGGCTGCTGTTGCTGCCGGGACGGGTGATGTCGCCGGCGTACCAGACTTCATCGCCGGGCTTGAAGCCGCTGACGCCGCTGCCCACGCCCACCACGATGCCGCTGGCGTCCCAGCCGAGAATGCGCGGCTGCTGCAGGCCGCTTTTCTGCAGACCGGCGTGCACTTTGGTGTCCACCGGGTTGACCGACACGGCTTTCACCTCCACCAGCAGATCGTACTGGCCGGGAACCGGCATCTCCGGTGAAATTTCGATGAAACCGGCGGGGTTCTGCGGGTCTACGGCAATGGCTTTTATCGACATGATTGTACTCCTTTCAAATGATGCCCCCAGTGTAGACCCGCGGCAGTGGGGTGATAAGATGGACAATATCTAACTGAGTGTTCGTTTAGGGTGAACAATGGAATTCAAACAGCTGCAGGACATGGCGCTGTTCGCGCTGGTGGCGGAGTGCGGCAGCTTCACCGCCGCCGCACAGCGCGTGGGATTGCCGAAATCCAGCGTCAGCCAGCGCATCAGCCAGCTCGAACAGACGCTGGGGCTGCGCTTGCTCAACCGCACCACGCGCCAGCTGAACCTGACCTTCGCCGGTGAGCGCTATCTGGAACATTGTCAGGCGATGATGTCCGCCGCCGAACGCGCCGATCTGGCGCTGCAGCGGCTGCGCGATAACCCGAGCGGCCGCCTGCGCATCTCGACGCCCGCCGGGCTGGGGGCGACCCTGGTGGCGCGGCTGGCGGCGGATTTTCAGCGCCAGTACCCGGACGTTTCGCTGGAGGTGTCGGTGTCCGATGCCATGGTGGATCTGGTACAGGAAGGCTTCGATGCCGCGTTGCGCACCGGCAAGCCGCAGGATTCTTCGCTGATCGGTCGCCGTCTCGGGTATGCGCCGCGCTATCTGTTGGCGGCGCCGTCCTATCTGGCGCAGCATCCGCCGATCGAACACCCGCAGCAGCTGCAACAGCATCGCTGCATCGCCCACCGCGCCTGGACGGCCTGGAATCTGCGCTGCGGCGACGACTACTACCGTTGGCAGCTGCCGCTGGCGCACACCACCGACAACCTGCTCTATGCGCGTGAATGCGCTATCGCCGGTGCGGGGATCACGTTGTTGCCGGCGTTTCTCAGCCGCGAGGTGGTGGCGCAGAAGCTGTTGGTGGAAGTCTTGCCGGCGTGGCGCGCGGAGGGTAATGAGCTGTATCTGGTCTACCCGAGCCGCAAGCTGAATTCCCCGGCGCTGGCCTGTTTTATCGATGTGGTGCTGCAGCACCCGGCGTTTGACGACTACGCGCGCGAGCTGGCGCGGGAATAAAAAAAGGCGCCGCATGCGGCGCCTGGGGGATTACTTGGCGATCTTCTTGTACTTGATGCGGTGCGGCTCGAGCGCGTCGGCGCCCAGCGTACGCTTCTTGTACTCTTCGTACTCGGTGAAGTTGCCTTCGAAGAATTCCACCTTGCCCTCGTCCTGGTAGTCCAGGATGTGGGTGGCGATACGGTCGAGGAACCAACGGTCGTGCGAGATCACCATGGCGCAGCCAGGGAATTCCAGCAGGGCGTTTTC
This sequence comes from Serratia sp. TMDUHS_CL, assembly GCF_037137105.1. Taxonomy (NCBI): domain Bacteria; kingdom Pseudomonadati; phylum Pseudomonadota; class Gammaproteobacteria; order Enterobacterales; family Yersiniaceae; genus Serratia; species Serratia sp. TMDUHS_CL. The sequence goes on along the minus strand of NZ_JBBBDV010000008.1, from coordinate 217,745 downwards.
CAGCGCGCGCAGGGTTTCGATATCCAGGTCGTTGGTCGGTTCATCGAGCAGCAGCACGTTGCCGCCAACCTGCAGCAGCTTGGCCAGGTGCAGACGGCCACGCTCACCGCCGGACAGCTCGCCCACGCGTTTGCCCTGATCGACGCCCTTGAAGTTGAAGCGGCCGACATAGGCGCGGCTCGGCATCTCGGTGTTGCCGATGCGCATGATGTCCTGCCCGCCGGAGACTTCTTCCCACACGGTTTTCGAGCCGTCCATGCTGTCGCGGAACTGATCGACGGACGCCAGCTTGACGGTATCACCCAGCACGATGCTGCCGGAGTCAGGCTGTTCCTGACCGGACATCATGCGGAACAGCGTGGATTTACCCGCGCCGTTCGGGCCGATGATGCCGACGATTGCCCCTTTCGGCACAGAGAACGACAGGTCGTCGATCAGCAGGCGGTCGCCGTAGGACTTGCGCAGGTTGCTGACTTCGACCACTTTATCGCCCAGGCGTGCGCCAGGTGGAATGAACAGTTCGTTGGTTTCGTTGCGTTTCTGGTATTCGGTGTTGTTCAGCTCTTCGAAGCGGGCCAAACGGGCCTTGCCTTTGGACTGACGTCCTTTGGCACCCTGACGCACCCACTCCAGCTCTTTCTCGATCGACTTACGACGAGCGGCTTCGGCGGAGGCTTCCTGCGCCAGACGCGCGTCTTTCTGCTCCAGCCAGGAAGAGTAGTTGCCTTCCCATGGAATGCCCTCGCCGCGGTCCAGTTCGAGGATCCAGCCGGCCACGTTATCCAGGAAGTAACGGTCGTGGGTGATTGCCACCACGGTGCCTTCGAAATCGTGCAGGAAGCGTTCCAGCCAGGCCACGGACTCGGCGTCCAGGTGGTTGGTCGGTTCGTCCAGCAGCAGCATGTCCGGTTTTTCGAGCAGCAGGCGGCACAGCGCTACGCGGCGACGCTCACCCCCGGACAGGTGGGCGATTTTGGCGTCCCAGTCCGGCAGGCGCAGCGCATCGGCGGCGCGTTCCAGTTGGGCGTTGAGGTTGTGACCGTCGTGCGCCTGAATGATCTCTTCCAGGCGGCCCTGTTCGGCGGCCAGCTTGTCGAAGTCTGCGCCTTCTTCCGCGTACAGCGCGTACACTTCGTCCAGGCGTTTCAGCGCGCCGACCACTTCTGCCAGCGCTTCTTCCACCGATTCACGCACGGTGTGTTCGAGGTTAAGCTGCGGCTCCTGCGGCAGGTAACCGATCTTGATGCCCGGCTGTGGGCGCGCTTCCCCTTCGATGTCGGTATCGATGCCGGCCATGATGCGCAGCAGGGTGGACTTACCGGCGCCGTTCAGGCCCAGTACGCCGATTTTGGCCCCAGGGAAGAAGCTCAGGGAGATGTTTTTCAAAATATGACGCTTCGGCGGTACGACCTTGCCGACGCGGTGCATGGTATAGACGTATTGAGCCACGTTGCTCTAAGCCTCTCTATATCAGTATTTATAGGATGTCTGGCGGCATGAGTGTAGCCCGTTTCGATCTCGGATCCCAGACATCGCTCAGCGATCGCTAAGTATAACCGTTTATGCGCCGATAAAGGCGCATATTGGTGGCTTATGGCGTGACGACGATCGCGACGCGGCGGTTTTCCGCGCGGCCGCTGGAGGTGCGGTTATCGGCAACGGGATCGCGCTTGCCCATGCCGCGGGTTTCGATATTGGCGCGCGGAATGCCGACGCTGGCCAGCAGGTCGGCCACCGCATCGGCGCGGCGCAGGGAGAGCTGATCGTTATAGCTGTCTTCACCGTAGTTGTCGGTATGGCCGTCCAGGCGGAACTTGGTGATGCCGACGCTCAGCAGCGCACGGCCCATCTTCTGCACCGTCTCGGTGCTTTCCGGGTTCAGCTTGCCGATGTTGTTGCCGAACAGCACCTTATCCGACAGGCCAAACTCCCAGCCGTTATCGGTCAGCTTGAAGCCCTGCGATTGCAGCAGCGCGATCTGCTCGGGCGTCAGGCCCTGCGGCTTGCTCTGGCAGCCGGCGAGCGCCAGCAGGGCGACGAACACCATCGTCAGCAGTGAAAAACGACCTTTAAACAGTTGCTGTATCATAGTCAAAATCCCTAGTTCAAGTGTTATAGCCGGGGCTCTTATTTATGTATAGCCAGCCGCCAGCCTCCGTTATAACGATGCTTTGCCTGATACATCGCATCGTCAGCTTCGTGCAAAAGACCCTGAGGCGTCGAGGCGTGATCAGGGTACAGCGCAATACCGATACTCAGAGAGGTAATGACCGCCTCGTCGTTCGGCAAAATGACCGGTTGCGTCATGCAGTCGATGATGTTGTCAGCGATCTGCAGGACATCTTCCGTGCCGTGTACCGGCGCCAGCAGCACGGCGAATTCATCCCCGCCCAGACGTGCGACCAGATCGGTCTCGCGCAGCTGCGCGCGAATGCGTCCGGCAATGGTGGTCAGCACCGCATCGCCTGCGGCGTGGCCGTAACTGTCGTTCACTTCCTTGAAGCGATCGCCGTCGATAAACAGCACCGCCAATTTTGCCGGCGGCTCGATATCGCCCAGGGCGCGGCTCAGCCGCCCTTCGAAGAAGGCGCGATTCGGCAAGCCGGTCAGGCTGTCGTGCGTCGCCCGGTGGGCCAGCGAGTCGTTCTCCTGCTTCAGGTGGGCCTGCCAAGCCTCCAGCTCGTCGAGCAAGCCGTTGAAATCGTTGCTGAGCTCATGCAGCTCGGCGATCGGCGCCGACGGCACCCGCAGGCCGAAGGTGCGATCGCGGCGCACCGCGTGCGCCACGTTGGCGATGTCGTCCAGCGAACTGACGATGCCGACCAGCATACGGCGCGACAACACCAGGGCGCACAAGGTACTGAGCACCAGGCAGGCGATCATGCCGACCATGCCGCGCAACAGGAAACGCAGCAGGCTGCCGCCGTTGCCGCTCAGCCAGACCTGGCCGACCTGCTTACCCTCGTGGGTGATGGGCAGGATGACCGGTTCGGGCAGCGCCCAGTGTGCGACGATCTGCTCCAGGCCGTGCAGCGGCCCATCGGTGGGATGGCGCCAGTTGGCCAGCATCTTGCCGTTGTTGTCGAGGATCCGCGCGTCCGATACTTCTTCGTTGGAGGCGATCAGCATCAGCGCCTCGCGCGCGGCGGTGCGGTCTTCAAACACCACGGCGGCCTCGACGGTATAACTGATGGAGCGCGCGATCAGGTGCAGGTTGTGGTTGGCATAGGCGCGCAGTGCAAACAGCGCCACCAGCGTCAAAAAGATGCCGGCGGTGCCGACGGCGATCAGCGCCAGCCCAAGATGCACCCGCTGCAGCACTCGGCCCAGCGTCGGGCGCGCATTGCCGGAACGGTTTTTACGCAACAGCCTCATAGCGGCGGCGCCTGTTTGCGTGCCAGCTGCAGCACGTTGGGGTGGACGCGCACGCCGCTGCGCGCCAGGGCGTCCAGGTTGACCTTGAAGCTGGCCTGATCCCCATCGATCTGCAGGCAAAATGCGCTGCCGGCGGAGCATTCGCTATCGTTCTCGCTGATGCTGAGAATGGAGTTGCCGGAAATGCGCTGCATGAAATTTTGTCTCTGCGCGGCGGTGATGTTCCCTAAGTAGATAACATCGCAGCCGGTACTCAGCGTTGGGCTGTCGAACGGCACGCGCTCGGCTTTAATCGGACGCGGGGCGCTGAGCAGGATCGGATCGAACAACCCTTCGGCATACTGGGTGGGTGCGGTCACGCACAACCGGATCGGATTGGGTTCACGCGACCAGCGGGCGTAGCTGATGATGCCGACCACCACGGTCGTTACGGCGTGCGTGCGCTTTTGATAGGGATCATCGGCGGCGCGCGCAGGCCCGGGCAACGTCAGCAGCACCAACAAAACGATCAGCAATAGGCGACCGATATTCAGGCGTGCGGCATGGAAGCCCGGCACGGGGCTTTTTGCGCAACGCATCGCTATCGCGGTCTTACTTGCCATTTTCACCCGCCATTCCGGCCTGATCCACCGCCCGCAGGCCGTGGCCTGACAAGGAAAAATCCGGCCCGCTTGAAGGGACAATCGTTTTGCTGAAAGCTGTCAGTCGCACTGCCTAATGAACACTATCTAACCCATAATTGGCGCGGATTGTATTATAAGATGTCTTCGTTGGGCGCTTTATGTGCTGTTTTCTCGGAATTATCCTACTTATTTTTGATAGTATAAAAATGCCTACCCGGGTTTGCCACCGCTTTTCTGCAAAGTTGGCGCGTTTGGCCAGCTGTCAGGCGATTTGCGCAACGACTGCGTCATTTCGAAAATGTAATAATGTGATAGCTAATAATTAAAAAGTATTTTACTTCTCCAATAAGCACCGGGACGGCTAATAAAAATCCGGTGGCTGGAAATATCCCGCCGGCCTGATTTGTCAGCCAAAGTAAACGTTTTTTACCTGGCTCCCGTCATGGCGATACACTTCTTCTTCTACAGTATTGAATGGATAAGCGATTGCGCTGTCTATGGTAGATATCTGCGTCCGGGCCGTGCGCCCGGCTTTATTTTGTCCCGCGGCGCCGTGGCGCGGCGGTCACCGGGGAGCTGGGCGGCTCCTGCGGTATAACCAGTGAGGAAAGAGCGAGGATGGTCAAGGTGGACAAGCGACGGCTGTTGGCGATGGGGCTGTGCCTGACGGCGTTTTCCGGCGCGGCGCTGGCGGATTCTCTGGATGCGCAACGTCAGCGTTACCAGCAGATCAAACAGGCGTGGGACGGCAATCAGATGGACGTGGTGGCGCAGCTGATGCCGACGCTGCGCGATTACCCGCTTTATCCTTACCTGGAATACCGCGAGCTGACGCAGGATCTGAGTCAGGCGGGGTTCTCCGAGGTGAACGACTTTATCAAACGCAACCCGACGCTGCCGCCGGCGAAATCACTGGCGCCGCGCTTCGTCAATGAGCTGGCGCGTCGCGAAGACTGGCGCACCCTGTTGGCCTTCAGCCCGCAGCCGCCCAAACCGGTGGCGGCGCGCTGCAACTATTACTACGCCAAGTGGGCCACCGGCGATCAGCAGGCGGCCTGGAGCGGCGCCGACGAACTGTGGCTGAACGGCAAAACGCTGCCGAGCGCCTGCGATCGGCTGTTCAGCGTCTGGCGCGGCGCGGGCAAGCAGACGCCGCTCGATATTCTGGCGCGCATGAAGCTGGCGCTGAAAGAGGGTAACAGTTCACTGGTCAGCAACCTCTACAGCCAACTGCCGGCCGACTACCAGACCATGGGCAACGCCCTGGTGCGCTTGCAAAACGATCCGACCACCGTGGAAGCCTTCGCCCGCAGCGTGGGGCCGACCGACTTTACCCGCGCCGCCACCGGCATCGCCTTTGAGCGCCTGGCGCGGCAGGATGTGGAAAACGCGCGGGCGATGATCCCGACGCTTGCGCGGCTGCAGAAAATGAGCGACGACGAGCGGCTGGGGCTGGAAGAGGCGGTGGCCTGGCGCCTGATGGGCAGCGATGCCACCTTTGAACAGGCGCAGTGGCGCGATCAGGTGATCCTGCGCAGCCGTTCGCCTTCGCTGCTGGAGCGCCGGGTGCGCATGGCGCTGGGTAACGGCGATCGGCAGGGCGTGGCGACCTGGCTGGCGCGCCTGCCGGAAGAGTCGCGCAACAAGGATGAGTGGCGCTACTGGCGCGCCAGTCAACTGATGGACGAAGGGAAACGCGCCGAAGGCGAGGAGATATTGCGTAACCTGATGACCGAACGCGGCTTCTATCCGATGGTGGCGGCGCAGAAGCTGAACGCCACTTATCCGGTGATGGTGGCGGTGGCGGCCAAGCCGCGCGCGTCGCTGACCGACGGGCCGGAAGTCGCCCGGGTGCGCGAGCTGATGTACTGGAATATGGACAACCTGGCCCGCAGCGAGTGGGGTTCCTACGTCGCCAGCCGCAGCCGGCCGGAACAAGAGGCGCTGGCGCGTTACGCCTTTGAGCAAAAATGGGCCGATCTGAGCGTGCAGGCGACCATCGTCGGCAAGCTGTGGGATCACCTGGAGGAACGCTTCCCGGTCGCCTGGCCGCAGGAGTTCCGCCGCGCCACCGATGATAAGGGGATCACCACCAGCTATGCGATGGCGATAGCGCGTCAGGAGAGCGCCTGGAATCCGAAGGCACAGTCGCCGGTTGGCGCTTCCGGCCTGATGCAGGTGATGCCGCGCACCGCGCAGCATACGGTGCAGATGTTCAACATCCCCGGTTACGTCGGCCCGAGCCAGCTGTTCGATCCGCAGACCAACATCACCATCGGCACCAGCTATCTGGAGTCGGTCTATCAGCAGTTCGGCCGCAACCGCATCCTGTCGACCGCCGCCTATAACGCCGGCCCGTCGCGGGTGAACACCTGGCTGGGCAACAGCTCAGGGCGGATCGATCCGGTAGCGTTTATCGAAAGCATTCCGTTCTCGGAAACCCGCGGCTACGTCAAGAACGTGTTGGCCTATGACGCGTTTTACCGCTATCTGACGCACCGGCCGGCCAAGGTGCTGACCGACGCCGAGTGGCAGAGACGTTATTGATTTTGACGGCCCTATGGTATGCTGCTGTACTAGTTAAATAGTATGGTGGCTGCCATGACGCAATTATCGTTAAACGACCCCGCTCTTTCAGAACAAGGCAATGAGGATTGGCTGCGCTTCGTCGCGCTGCTGCAGAATTCGTTTGCGCAAGAACTGCATCAACCGCTGCTGCAGCTGATGCTGACGCCGGACGAGCGCACCGCGCTGGGCACTCGGGTACGGATCATTCAGGAACTGATGCGCGGCGAAATGAGCCAGCGTGAGCTGAAAAATGAACTGGGCGCGGGGATTGCCACCATCACCCGCGGATCGAACAGCCTGAAAGCGGCTTCACCGGCGCTGAAACAGTGGCTTGAGCAGCAGTTGCTGCACGACGCGCCCTAACAGGCTCGGGGTTATTGCTGATAGATGGCGTTGTGGAACGGCACCAGCGCCAGCAGCAGCGCCTGATGATAAACGCTGGTGCGGCTCAGCCGGCCGTCGGTGAAGACGCCGATGGCGCCGCCCTGACGCTTCACCTCGGGGTTGCCGGTGATTGCCGCCATTTCGCTGCCCAATTCGCGACCGTCGCGAATACCTTGTAAGATGACTTCCGGCAGCATCAGGCTCGCCGAGCGGGATTCGCCGCGGATGTGCGGGTTCTCGATGGTCATCCAGGCGAAGGTCATATTCTCTTCAATCCCGGCTTCTACGCCGACCCAAAAATCGGCCTCGGGCCTGACCTGGCGCGCTTCCATGACGCGTTGGCGCGAGCCGGTGCGCGTTTCGTGATTGCCTATCGGCTGCAGCGAGACGCCGCTGGCGACGTCGACGGCTTCAATGCGATAGTGGCCCGCGCCAAAGACGTCGTCGAAGGCCAGTTGAATAGCCTTGATCTTTGCCGGGTTGGTAGTTGCAGCGACAACATGGTACATAACGGGTTTGATATCCTTCTGGCCGATACGCCGGGCAGCGGCAAAAGCGCCGCCGGGCCGGGGATAAACGCAAATTTCACGCAGTATAACGGAAAACAAAAATGTTACAGGTATACCTCGTTCGCCATGGCGAAACGGAATGGAACGCGGCTCGCCGCATCCAGGGTCAGTCCGACAGCCCGTTAACCGCCATGGGTGAACACCAGGCCCGTCTGGTCGCCAGGCGCGTCAGCAAAGAAGGCATTACGCATATCATTACCAGCGATCTGGGGCGCACGCGCCGCACCGCGCAGATCATCGCCGAAGCCTGTGGCTGCGAAGTGATTTGCGATCCGCGTTTGCGTGAGCTGCACATGGGGGTTCTGGAAGAACGCCTGATCGACAGTTTGACGCCGCAGGAAGAGCAGTGGCGCAAACAGATGGTCGATGGTACTCCTGACGGCCGTATCCCTCAAGGCGAATCCATGGAGGAGCTGGGCGAGCGCATGCGTGCCGCGCTGGAGAGCTGCCTGATGCTGCCGGAAGGCAGCAAGCCGCTGCTCGTCAGCCATGGCATCGCGTTGGGGTGTTTGATCAGTACGGTGCTCGGGCTGCCGGCCTATGCGGAACGTCGCCTGCGCTTGCGCAACTGCTCACTGTCGCGCGTCGATCACCAGCAGAGCCCGTGGCTGGCTTCCGGCTGGATCGTGGAAACGGCGGGCGATGTCACGCATCTGGACATGCCCGCGTTGGACGAACTGCAGCGTTAACGTCGAATCGGGATCAGGTAATCGCACTTGATCTCGATAGGCGCCTGATGCGGACGGCGCTCGCCTTTCGGATAGAAACGCTCGATGTCGTGCCCCTTGCGGCGCGTCAACTGGAGCGCCGGCAGGCAGGTGCCATACACTGTCAGGATAAAGTCTTGCAGCCCCTCGGTAGGCCCTTCGTAGCTGAACATCGCGAATTCACCGCCCGGCAACACCAGCGGCTGGCCTTCCTGTACCTTGTCAGGCACCTGATCCGGCTCCAGCGCCGTGGTGTACAGCACTTCCTGTTCGTCGTCCTTCTCCTGGCTCGGGCGCGAGTGATGCAGCCCGTACAACACCGGCGGCAGGGTATCGACGTCACCGAGGAACTGGCGCCAGAACTGCGAGCGCAGTTCGGTGCGCACGGTGGTGATCTGTTCCAGCGTACAGGAATAGCTTTGGGTCAGGCCAACCAGATGCTTATCCGGCAACGAAACGAATTCCGGCTGCGGCAGGGTGAAGGCCCCCAGACGGATCGGCGGACAGATGCCGAACGCGTTCCAGTCTTCGGCACGGCGGTACAGCGCCGGCGTTTGCGCAAACTGTTTTTTGAAGGCGCGGGTGAAGGTCTGCTGCGAGTCGAAACGGTATTGCAGGGCGATATCCAAAATCGGCCGGCCGGTCAGACGCAGCGCGACGGCGGCTTTGGACAGCCTCCTTGCCCGGATGTAAGCACCGATGGCGTTACCGGTAATATCTTTGAACATCCGTTGCAGATGCCATTTGGAGTAGCCGGCCTTGGCCGCCACGTTATCCAGCGACAAGGGTTGGTCCAAATGGCTTTCCAGCCAGCTAAGCAGATCACGAATGATACCGGCTTGATCCATAGATCTTCCTCGTAAAGCTTGGGGGTAGGAACCCGAACTGTTGATTCGTCACGCTGGTGCTGCGCTATCAGACCGATCCATGAGCCATTATGCGTTGCACTCTTTGCCTCTGCTGCGCATGCCGCGCCAGAGTTGGATTGGGGTACACCGTAGTGGGCGCAAAGAAATAACGACGCCGCATCATAGCAATTTTTTTACTCCGCGACTCTCAAAGATTTTTGTCACGCTCTGTGCTAAAACGGACGGTGCGGACCCGTAAAAAACCGATTCCGTGAGCTTAGACATAAATAATGGCGATCGCCGAACCTATTTTTGCGGCAAGGTTATATCGGAGTTAAGTAAATGAAAAAAGGCTGGATATTTTTATTCGGTTTGGTTTGCGCAACCGTTGGCAGCGCACAGGCGGAGCAGGTAGGTTCCGTTGATACGGTGTTTAAATTGTTGGGGCCAGACCACAAAATCGTGGTGGAAGCGTTCGACGATCCGGATGTTAAAAATGTAACTTGTTATATCAGCCGCGCCAAAACCGGCGGCATCAAAGGCGGCCTGGGGCTGGCGGAAGACACCGCCGACGCGGCCATTTCCTGCCAGCAGGTGGGGCCTATCGAGCTGAGCGACAAGATCAAAAACGGCAAGGCGGAAGGCGATGTGGTGTTCCAGAAACGCACCTCGCTGGTGTTCAAGAAGCTGCAGGTGGTGCGCTTCTACGACGCCAAGCGCAATTCGCTGATTTACCTCAGCTACTCCGACAAGGTGATCGACGGCTCGCCGAAGAACGCGCTGAGCGCGGTGCCGATCATGCCGTGGGCCGAGACGAAATAAAAAAAACGGGGTTCAGCATGCTGAACCCCGTTTTCATGACGGCAGGCCGGAATTACTCTTCCAGATCGCCGCAGAAGCGGTAGCCTTCGCCGTGAATGGTGGCGATGATTTCCGGCGTGTCCGGCGTCGATTCGAAGTGTTTGCGAATGCGACGGATGGTGACGTCCACGGTACGGTCATGCGGCTTCAGCTCGCGGCCGGTCATTTTCTTCAGCAGTTCGCCACGGGACTGGATCTTGCCCGGGTTTTCGCAGAAGTGCAGCATGGCGCGAAATTCGCTGCGCGGCAGCTTGTACTGTTCGCCGGCCGGGCTGATCAGCGAGCGGCTGTTGATGTCCAGCTCCCAACCGTTGAACTTGTAGCTCTCGACCAGGCGGCGCTCTTCGCCCAGGCTGCCCAGGTTCATGGTGCGCGACAGCAGGTTGCGTGCGCGGATGGTCAGCTCACGCGGGTTGAACGGTTTGGTGATGTAATCGTCGGCGCCGATTTCCAGGCCGAGGATTTTATCCACTTCGTTATCGCGACCGGTCAGGAACATCAAGGCGACGCTGGCCTGTTCGCGCAGTTCGCGCGCCAACAGCAGGCCGTTTTTGCCTGGCAGGTTGATGTCCATGATGACCAGATTGATATCATTTTCAGACAGGATATTGTGCATCTCTGCACCATCATTGGCTTCATGAACAATGTAGCCTTCCGCCTCGAAAATGCTCTTCAGGGTGTTACGAGTGACTAACTCGTCTTCGACAATCAGAATGTGCGGGGTCTGCATATTTGCTACCTAAAATTGCCAACAAAATAGAAAATCGGAAGTACAGAAGTCTCTGTTTTCTTAGAGGAGGGCAGAGATAGCGCCACGTTCCCTCTCAGCAAATGACTAAAGTACGTAAACTCGTTCTTGATGCACTTTCCATCTCATGTCAACAAGATCGCTAGCCTGGTGGGGATGCTGTTCCCTACAACCCCTTGGGGTGCCAAATCGGCGCATATCCTAACCCCATTAACAGCAATATAACAGCGCGTGCCGAATTCATCACCCAACAAAACTACGCTTTGTTGACATATATCAAATTCAATTGTAGCACGTTAACAGATTTGTGAAAAACACTTACAGAAATGCCAGTTTAAGTCACAGAACCTCAAATTCTGTGAACGATTCAGCATTATCCGGCCCGATAGGATACAATTATTCGCTTATTGATCATCGTCTTGTTTTAACTCATTGATAAATAAATGCAGTAAAACATAAGCACGAATAATGACTATTACGACGGGTTTATTAGCTCAACGAGCCGTTTAATCTTGTTTGTTGCTATTAACGCGTTTATTGTTACGCAATTGTAAATATAAGCGGGCGCTGCGCCACCGTCAAAAACGCAGGCCCGCCTTCGGTGGAAGAGTGATGCAGCTTCATATTGTTTTAGTGGCTCCGGCGCGGCCGGAAAACGTTGGCGCGGCGGCGCGCGCGATGAAAACCATGGGCTTCACGTCGTTGCGCATCGTCGACAGCGAGGCGCACCTGCAGCCGGCGGCGCGCTGGGTGGCACACGGGGCCGGCGAGATCCTCGACGGCGTGCAAACGTTCGCCACGCTGGAGCAGGCGCTGGCGGACGTGGATTTCACCGTCGCCACTACCGCCCGCAGCCGCGCGCGTTTTCACTACTACTGCACGCCGCCTGAGCTGCTGGAACAGTTGAGCGAGCGTAAGCAGTGGGTCGGCCAGGCCGCGCTGGTGTTCGGCCGTGAAGATTCCGGCCTGACCAACGAAGAGCTGGCGCTGGCAGATTTGCTGACCGGCGTGCCGATGCAGGCGGACTATCCGTCGCTTAATCTGGGGCAAGCGGTGATGGTGTACTGCTACCAGTTGGCGAGCTTGATGGGCGTCAGCACGCCGCAGGAAACGGCGGCGTCGGAAGGGCAGCTCAAGGCGCTGCGCCGCCGTGCCGATGCCTTGTTGAACGCATTGGAGGTCGGCGATGACCAAAAATTGCGCGACTGGCTGCACCAGAGGCTCGGCGTGCTGCAACAGCGAGATACGGCGATGTTGCATACGTTGCTGCACGACATCGAAAAAAAACTCGCCAAGTGATAGCGGCTTCATCAAGCGGTTACCCAGAGTGATCCACTATTAAACCGGCTTTAAGTTGTTTTTTTGTTCTGTCATTTTGCTTTTTACCTCCGGTATCGCGCAATGTCGCCGCTGAACGGAAAATAAGCAAAAAAAAGAAATCGTTTGACTTGGGATAGCGATTGCTTTAACCAATAGAGGGGACAGAGTATTTCATGAGACAGACAGACAACATGCGCAATATCAGCCTGAATACCACAATTATTACCACCACCGATACCACAGGTAACGGGGCGGGCTGACGCGCACAGGAAACACAGAAAAAAGCCCGCACCTAATCAGTGCGGGCTTTTTTTTCGGCTTAAATTCGGAGAGATCACACATGCGAGTGCTGAAATTTGGCGGAACCTCGGTGGCGAATGCAGAACGTTTTCTGCGCGTCGCCGATATCATGGAGAGTAACGCGCGTCAGGGACAGGTAGCCACGGTCTTGTCCGCCCCCGCAAAGATCACCAACCATCTGGTGGCGATGATCGACAAAACGGTGGCAGGCCAGGACATTCTGCCGAATATCAGCGACGCCGAGCGGATCTTTGCCGATCTGCTGAGCGGCCTGGCGCAGGCGCTGCCGGGCTTTGAATACGACAGGCTGAAGGGCGTGGTCGATCAAGAGTTCGCGCAGCTCAAGCAGGTGCTGCACGGCGTTTCACTGCTGGGGCAGTGCCCGGACAGCGTGAACGCGGCTATTATCTGCCGCGGTGAAAAGCTCTCCATCGCCATCATGGAAGGGGTATTCCGCGCCAAGGGCTACCCGGTCACGGTGATCAACCCGGTGGAGAAACTGCTGGCGCAGGGCCACTACCTGGAGTCCACCGTGGACATCGCCGAGTCCACGTTGCGCATCGCCGCGGCGGCGATCCCGGCCGACCACATCGTGCTGATGGCCGGTTTCACCGCCGGTAACGACAAGGGCGAGCTGGTGGTGCTGGGCCGCAACGGCTCCGACTATTCCGCCGCCGTGCTGGCCGCCTGCCTGCACGCCGACTGTTGCGAAATCTGGACCGACGTCGACGGCGTGTATACCTGCGATCCGCGCACCGTGCCGGACGCCAGGCTGCTGAAATCGATGTCGTACCAGGAGGCGATGGAGCTCTCCTACTTCGGCGCCAAAGTGCTGCACCCTCGCACCATCACGCCGATTGCCCAGTTCCAAATCCCTTGCCTGATTAAAAACACTTCCAACCCGCAGGCCCCCGGCACGCTGATCGGCAAAGACAGCACCGATGACGCGATGCCGGTGAAAGGCATCACCAACCTGAACAACATGGCGATGATCAACGTCTCCGGCCCGGGCATGAAAGGCATGGTCGGCATGGCCGCGCGGGTGTTCGCCGTGATGTCGCGCGCCGGCATTTCGGTGGTGCTGATCACCCAATCCTCTTCCGAATACAGCATCAGCTTCTGCGTGCCGCAGGGCGAACTGCAGCGCGCCCGCCGCGCGCTGGAGGAGGAGTTCTATCTGGAGTTGAAAGACGGCGTGCTGGATCCGCTGGACGTCATGGAACGCCTGGCGATCATCTCGGTGGTCGGCGACGGCATGCGCACCCTGCGTGGCATCTCCGCACGCTTCTTCTCCGCGCTGGCGCGCGCCAACATCAATATCGTCGCCATCGCCCAGGGCTCTTCCGAGCGTTCAATTTCGGTCGTGGTCAGCAATGATTCCGCCACCACCGGCGTGCGCGTCAGCCACCAGATGCTGTTCAACACCGATCAGGTGATCGAAGTGTTCGTCATCGGCGTCGGCGGCGTCGGCGGGGCGCTGATTGAGCAGATCTACCGCCAGCAGCCGTGGCTGAAGCAAAAACATATCGACCTGCGGGTGTGCGGCATCGCCAACTCGCGCGTGATGCTGACCAACGTGCACGGCATCGCGCTGGACAGCTGGCGCGACGAGCTGGCCGGCGCGCAGGAGCCGTTCAATCTCGGCCGCCTGATCCGGCTGGTGAAGGAGTATCACCTGCTGAACCCGGTGATCGTCGACTGTACCTCCAGCCAGGCGGTGGCCGATCAGTATGTGGACTTCCTGGCGGACGGTTTCCATGTGGTGACGCCGAACAAAAAGGCCAACACCTCGTCGATGAACTATTATCAGCAACTGCGTGCGGCCGCCGCCGGTTCGCACCGCAAGTTCCTCTATGACACCAACGTCGGCGCCGGTTTACCGGTGATTGAGAACCTGCAAAACCTGCTGAACGCCGGCGATGAGCTGGTGCGCTTCTCCGGCATCCTGTCCGGTTCGCTGTCCTTTATCTTCGGCAAGCTGGACGAAGGGCTGTCGCTGTCGGCGGCGACCCTGCAGGCCCGGGCCAACGGCTACACCGAGCCGGATCCACGCGACGATCTGTCCGGTATGGACGTGGCGCGCAAGCTGCTGATCCTGGCGCGCGAGGCCGGTTACAAGCTGGAGCTGAGCGATATCGAGGTCGAGCCGGTGCTGCCGCCGTCCTTCGACGCATCGGGCGACGTGGATCAGTTCCTGGCGCGGCTGCCGGAGCTGGATAAAGAGTTCGCGCGCAACGTGGCCAACGCCGCCGAGCAAGGCAAGGTGCTGCGCTATGTCGGCCTGATCGACGAAGGGCGCTGCAAGGTGCGCATCGAGGCGGTGGACGGCAACGATCCGTTGTATAAAGTGAAGAACGGCGAGAACGCGCTGGCCTTCTACAGCCGCTACTATCAGCCGCTGCCGCTGGTGCTGCGCGGCTACGGCGCCGGTAACGATGTGACCGCAGCGGGCGTGTTCGCCGATCTGCTGCGCACACTGTCATGGAAGTTGGGAGTTTAATATGGTTAAGGTGTATGCACCGGCCTCGATCGGTAACGTCAGCGTCGGTTTCGATGTGCTGGGCGCGGCGGTTTCGCCGATCGACGGCACGCTGCTGGGCGACTGCGTCAGCGTCGAAGCCGCCGAGACGTTCAGTTTGCAAAATGCCGGGCGCTTCGTCAGCAAGCTGCCGGCCGAGCCGAAAGAGAACATCGTTTATCAATGCTGGGAGCGTTTCTGCCAGGAGATCGGCCGCGAAGTGCCGGTGGCGATGCGATTGGAAAAGAACATGCCGATCGGTTCGGGACTGGGTTCCAGCGCCTGTTCGGTGGTCGCCGGGCTGATGGCGATGAACGAATTCTGCGATCGGCCGCTGGATAAGACGACGCTGCTCGGCCTGATGGGCGAGCTGGAAGGCCGCATTTCCGGCAGCGTGCATTACGACAACGTGGCGCCATGCTACCTGGGCGGCCTGCAGCTGATGCTGGAAGAAGAAGGCATCATCAGCCAGGAGGTGCCGTGCTTCGACGATTGGCTGTGGGTCATGGCCTATCCGGGCATCAAGGTCTCCACCGCCGAAGCGCGCGCCATTTTACCCGCGCAATACCGTCGTCAGGATTGCATCAGCCACGGCCGCTATCTGGCCGGCTTTATCCATGCCTGCCACACCCGGCAGCCGCAGCTGGCCGCCAAATTGATGCAGGACGTGATCGCCGAACCGTACCGCACCCGGCTGCTGCCGGGCTTCGCCGAAGCGCGCAAGGCGGCGCAGGACATCGGTGCGCTGGCCTGCGGCATCTCCGGCTCCGGCCCGACGCTGTTCGCCGTCTGCAACGACGGCGCCACCGCGCAACGCATGGCCGCCTGGCTGCAACAACACTATCTGCAAAACGACGAAGGTTTTGTTCATATTTGCCGTCTGGATACCGCAGGCGCTCGACTACTGGGATAACGCATGAAACTGTACAACCTTAAGGATCACAACGAGCAGGTCAGCTTCGCGCAGGCGATCAAACAAGGCCTGGGCAAGCAGCAGGGGCTGTTCTTCCCGCTGGAGCTGCCGGAGTTCGAACTGACCGAGATCGACCAGCTGCTGGAGCAGGACTTTGTCACCCGCAGCAGCCGCATTCTGTCGGCCTTTATCGGCGAAGAGGTACCGGAAGCGGCGCTGAAGAAACGCGTGCAGGCCGCCTTTGAGTTCCCGGCGCCGGTGGCGAAAGTGACCGAAGACGTCTCTTGCCTGGAGCTGTTCCACGGCCCGACGCTGGCGTTCAAAGACTTCGGCGGCCGCTTTATGGCGCAGATGCTGGCGGAAGTGGCCGGCGATCAGCCGGTGACCATTTTGACCGCCACCTCCGGCGACACCGGCGCCGCCGTGGCGCACGCCTTCTACGGCCTGAAAAACGTCCGGGTGGTGATCCTCTATCCGCAGGGCAAAATCAGTCCGCTGCAGGAGAAGCTGTTTTGTACCCTGGGCGGCAACATTCACACCGTAGCGATCGACGGCGACTTCGATGCTTGCCAGGCGCTGGTGAAGCAGGCGTTCGACGATCAAGAATTGAAAGACGCGTTGCACCTGAACTCGGCTAACTCGATCAACATCAGCCGCTTGCTGGCGCAGATCTGCTACTACTTCGAAGCGGTGGCGCAGCTGCCGCAGGAAGCGCGCAATCAGCTGGTCATCTCGGTGCCGAGCGGCAACTTCGGCGATCTGACCGCCGGGCTGCTGGCCAAGTCGCTGGGCCTGCCGGTGAAGCGCTTTATTGCCGCCACCAACGCCAACGACACCGTGCCGCGCTTCCTGACCAGCGGCCAGTGGCAGCCGCACGCCACGGTCGCGACGCTGTCCAACGCCATGGACGTCAGCCAGCCAAACAACTGGCCGCGCGTGGAAGAGCTGTTCCGTCGTAAGGTCTGGCAGCTGAAAGAGCTGGGCCACGCGGCGGTCAGCGATGAGACCACCAAGGAAACGATGCGTGAACTGGCCGAGCTGGGTTATATCTCAGAACCGCACGCGGCCATTGCCTATCGCGCGCTGCGCGATCAGCTGCAGGAAGGGGAGTTCGGTCTGTTCCTCGGCACGGCGCATCCGGCCAAGTTTAAAGAGAGCGTAGAAGCGATCCTCGGCCAGGAACTGCCGTTGCCGAAAGCGCTGGCGCTGCGGGCCGATCTGCCGCTGCTGTCGCACACGCTGCCGGCCGGCTTTGCCGAGCTGCGCAAGTTCCTGATGGCGCTGCCGGCCTGAAGT
The DNA here is from genome assembly GCF_037137105.1 of Serratia sp. TMDUHS_CL. Lineage (NCBI taxonomy): Bacteria > Pseudomonadati > Pseudomonadota > Gammaproteobacteria > Enterobacterales > Yersiniaceae > Serratia > Serratia sp. TMDUHS_CL. Next base: position 200,715 of record NZ_JBBBDV010000008.1, on the reverse strand, counting down.
TCGGCAGGCTAGAATCTGAAAAGCCGTCTTGCGACGGCTTTTTTTATGCCTGCTCCGGGCGTTTGAACACCAGTTCATTGCCCTGCGAGGCGGCTTCGTCGAAGGCGTAGCCTTCCAGGTTGAAGTCCACCAGCTGCTCGCTGCGCGTCAGGCGGTTCTTGATGATAAAGCGGCTCATCAACCCGCGCGCTTTCTTGGCGTAGAAGCTGATGACCTTGTACTTGCCGTTCTTCTCGTCGAGGAACACCGGTTTGATCAGCGCGCCGTGCAGTTTGGCCGGCTTCACCGCCTTGAAATACTCGTCGGACGCCAGGTTGACCACCACGTCGTCGCCCTGCTGCTCCAGCGCTTCATTGAGTTTCTGGGTGATCTGATCGCCCCAGAAGCTGTACAGATCTTTGCCTTTCGGGTTTTCCAGCTTGATGCCCATCTCCAGCCGGTACGGCATCATCAGATCGAGCGGGCGCAGCACGCCATACAGGCCGGACAGCATACGCAGATGCTGCTGGGCAAAGTCGAAATCGGCCTCGTTGAAATCCTGCGCCTGCAGGCCGGTGTAAACGTCGCCCTTGAACGCCAGCAGCGCCTGACGGGCATTGTCTGGGGTAAATTTGGGCTGCCACTCGCTAAAGCGCGCGGCGTTCAGCCCGGCCAGCTTGTCGCTGATGCTCATCAGGCTGGCGATTTGCGCCGGCGTCAGCTCGCGGCAAATTTTGATAAGCCGCTGAGACTTGTCCAGCAGTTCGGGCTGCGTGAAACGTTCTGTCGCCAGCGGGCTGTCGTAATCGAGAGTTTTTGCAGGGGAAATAATAACGAGCATGGCCAGATCCTGTTTATCCAAGTGCGGATACTGTAGCAAAAAGCGCGGGAAAAAGGGGCAATCGGTCCAATAGGCCGGGGCGCGCACCGCACGCGCCCCGGAAAACTCAGCGCGGTGGTTGATGACCGTCCCACACACCCGGCTCCAGCTGCGACTTCAGCTCCGGATAACGGTTGGCGTCGAAGGTCGGCAGCTTGCCCAGGCGGCGCTGGCGATGGTAGTCGTCGGCCAGCTTCAGCGCCACCCGCGACAGCAGCAGGATGGCCGTCAGGTTGGTGATGGCCATCAGCGCCATGGAGGTATCCGCCATTTTCCACACCAGCGGCAGCTCCGCCAGCGCGCCGAACATCACCATGCCCAACGCCACGCAGCGGAAAATGATCAGGCCGCCCGGATGGTTGTGCTCGAGGAACACCAGGTTGCTCTCGGCATAGGCGTAGTTGGCGATGATCGAGGTAAAGGCGAAGAAGAAGATGGCGATGGCGACGAACGGCGCCCCCCAACTGCCGACGGCAGTCGACAGCGCGCGCTGAGTCAGATCGATGCCGCTGATGCTGTCGGTCGGCTGATCGAGAATGCCGGAGGAGAGGATGATCGCCGCAGTGGCGCTGCAGATGACGATGGTATCGATAAATACCCCGAGCATTTGCACGTAGCCTTGCGAAGCCGGATGCGGCGGATAAGGCGAGGCGGACGCCGCCGCATTGGGCGCCGAACCCATGCCGGCTTCGTTGGAGAACAGGCCGCGCTGCACGCCCTGGGTCATCGCCTGGGAGATGCCGTAACCGACGGCGCCGGCCGCGGCTTCCTGCAGGCCGAAGGCGCTTTTGAAGATCAGCGCCAGGATCGCCGGCATGTGTTCGATGTTATGGCCAATCACCCAGAGGGCCAACAGCAGGTAGGCGCCCGCCATCAGCGGCACCACCAGTTCGGCCACTTTGGCAATGGAGCGAATGCCGCCGAAGATTACCACGCCGCTCAGCAGCACCAGGCCGATGCCGACGTGCAGCGGCTGCAAATGGAAGGCGACGGCGGAGGCCTGGGCGATGGAGTTGGCCTGCACGGCGTTGAATACCAGGCCGAACGCGATGATCAGGAAGATGGAGAACAGCACGCCCATCCAGCGCATGCCGAGGCCCTTTTCCATGTAGTAGGCCGGGCCGCCGCGGTAGTTGCCGTTATCGTCTTTGGTTTTGTAGAGCTGCGCCAGCGAGCTTTCCACAAAGGAGGTGGCCATGCCGATAAACGCCACCACCCACATCCAGAAGATGGCGCCGGGGCCGCCGGCGGTCAGGGCGATGGCGACGCCGGTCAGGTTGCCGGTGCCGACGCGCGCCGCCAGCGTGGTACACAGCGCCTGGAAAGAGGAGATGCCGGCGCTGTCGCTTTTATTGCTGTTTTTCAACACCGAGAACATGTGGCTGAAGTGGCGGAGCTGGATAAAGCGGGTGCGCAACGTGAAGTAGATGCCGGTGCCGAGCAGCAGATAAATCAGCACCGACCCCCACAAAATATTGTTTATAAAGTTCATCAGGTCCGTCAAGGGATCCCTCCTCTTATCGAAATTTAATGCGCACCTTGCAGCATCCACCGCAGGTGAAAAACATTGGCCTATTTTTTACAAGAGCTTAGCTGGAATTGGTCCGGCGTCAGTCGATTAAGATTTTTCGCAGATTAGCGGACGAATTGCATCAATTTTTTCGAATTTAACATAATTTATTCGGACAATAGCACGTTATTGCCTTTCCATCCGCTCGGTTATGGCGAAAGATATCGGCGTAAACGGTTGCTCGCCCAAGGATAAAACAGATGCTTGCGCGCCGCGGTTTTCCAGCCTTGCACCGGGCTTGGCGCATGTTATTATCAGGGTAGGGCATGGTTGAACAATGCCAAAAGTTCATGCACAAACGATGAGATAATGCCAACATGACCGACAAATTAACTTCCCTGCGCCAGCTGACCACGGTGGTTGCAGATACGGGTGATATCGCGGCAATGAAGCTGTATCAACCGCAGGACGCTACAACCAACCCTTCGCTGATCCTCAATGCAGCCCAAATTCCTGAATACCGCAAACTGATTGACGAAGCCATCGCCTGGGCGCGCGGCCAGAGCAGCGATCGCGAGCAGCAGATCGCCGACGCCGCCGACAAGCTGGCGGTCAACATCGGTCTGGAAATCCTCAAACTGGTTCCGGGCCGCATCTCCACCGAAGTGGATGCGCGTCTGTCTTACGACACCGTCGCCAGCGTGGCCAAGGCCAAGCGCCTGATCAAACTGTACAACGAAGCCGGCATCAGCAACGATCGCATCCTGATCAAACTGGCCTCGACCTGGCAGGGTATCCGCGCGGCGGAGCAGCTGGAGAAAGAAGGCATCAACTGTAACCTGACGCTGCTGTTCTCCTTCGCTCAGGCTCGCGCCTGTGCCGAAGCCGGCGTTTACCTGATCTCACCGTTCGTCGGCCGTATCCTCGACTGGTACAAAGCCAACGGCGACAAGAAAGAGTTCGCCCCGCACGAAGATCCGGGCGTGATCTCCGTGACCGAAATTTACCAGTACTACAAACAGCACGGTTACAACACCGTGGTGATGGGCGCCAGCTTCCGTAACGTCGGCGAAATCATCGAACTGGCCGGCTGTGACCGCCTGACCATCGCCCCTGCGCTGCTGAAAGAGCTGGCGGAGAGCGAAGGCGCGCTGGAGCGCAAACTGTCTTACACCGGTGAAGTGAAGGCGCGTCCTGCCGCGCTGACCGAACCTGAGTTCTACTGGCAGCACAACCAGGATCCGATGGCGGTTGAGAAACTGACCGACGGTATCCGCAAGTTTGCCGTAGACCAGGGCAAACTGGAAAAAATGATCGCCGACCTGCTGTAATTCCCGCAGATCGCGCAGTAAAAAGGTGGCTCAGGCCACCTTTTTTTATGCCCGACGCTCCCGTCGGCGGGGGAAGCCCTTATACTCTCGGCAATGACAACAGAACGGGAGACGAACCCGTTCGGACCCCATCAGGCTGTAGAGGTTACGCATGGATATTTTACGTATTGGTTTGGTTTCTGTTTCCGATCGCGCTTCCGGCGGTGTTTATCAGGATAAAGGCATCCCGGCGCTGGAAGAGTGGCTGAGCGGCGCGCTGGCGACGCCGTTCAAGCTGGAAACCCGGCTGATCCCCGATGAGCAGACGCAAATTGAACAGACGCTGTGCGAGCTGGTGGACGAAATGGGCTGCCATCTAGTGCTGACCACCGGCGGCACCGGGCCGGCGCGCCGCGACGTCACCCCCGACGCCACGCTGGCGATCGCCGATCGCGTGATGCCCGGCTTCGGCGAGCAAATGCGTCAGATCAGCCTACACTATGTGCCAACGGCAATTCTTTCTCGCCAGGTGGGGGCGATCCGCAAACAGGCGCTGATCATCAACCTGCCCGGCCAACCGAAGTCGATCAAGGAAACGCTGGAAGGGGTAAAGGATGAGCAGGGCAATGCGGTGGTACACGGCATCTTCGCCAGCGTGCCTTATTGCATTCAACTGCTCGACGGGCCTTACGTCGAAACGCACGCCGCGGTGGTAGCAGCATTTCGGCCAAAGAGCGCGCGTCGCGAGATAAACCTCTAAATTTCAGCATTCTGCGAGATCGGCTTCAGCCCGTCTGGTGTGAAAATAATTTGCCGCTATAGTAAGAATTCTTTTACAGAAAGCCTGCGGCTTTTATTTTTACAGCCTTTACCGACGGTGCCCTATGCCTCACGACACTAATCGCCGGCTGAACCGGCAAGACTACAAAACGCTGACGTTGGCCGCGTTGGGCGGCGCGCTGGAGTTTTACGACTTCATCATCTTCGTGTTCTTCGCTGCCGTGGTCGGCGATCTGTTCTTCCCGGCGGACATGCCGGAGTGGCTACGTCTGGTGCAAACCTTCGGCATCTTCGCCGCCGGCTATCTGGCCCGCCCGCTGGGCGGCATCGTGATGGCGCACTTCGGCGATCTGGTCGGCCGCAAGAAGATGTTTACCCTGAGCATTCTGCTGATGGCGTTGCCGACGCTGGCGATGGGCCTGCTGCCGACCTACGCCAGCATCGGCATCGCTGCACCGCTGCTGCTGCTGTTGATGCGCGTGCTGCAGGGTGCGGCGATCGGCGGTGAGGTGCCGGGCGCCTGGGTCTTCGTTGCCGAACACGTGCCGCGCCGGCGCATCGGCTTCGCCTGCGGCACGCTGACCGCCGGGCTGACGGTGGGCATCCTGCTGGGCTCGGTGGTGGCGACGGTGATCAACACTACGCTCAGCCCGCAGAGTATCGCCGGCGGCGGCTGGCGCATTCCTTTCCTGTTGGGCGGCATGTTCGGCCTGGTGGCGATGTACCTGCGCCGCTGGCTGCAGGAAACGCCGATCTTCATCGAGATGCAGGCGCGTAAAGCGCTGGCCGAGGAGCTGCCGCTGAAGTCGGTGGTGCTCAACCACAAGCGGGAAGTGGTGGTATCGATGCTGCTGACCTGGCTGCTCTCCGCCGGCATCGTGGTGGTGATCCTGATGACCCCGACCTATCTGCAAAAGCAGTTCGGCATTGCGCCGGCCTTGACGCTGCAGGCCAACAGCATCGCCACCATCATGCTGATCGCCGGCTGCATCGTCGCCGGTTTATCGGCCGATCGCTTTGGCGCCAGCAAAACGCTGGTGGTCGGCAGTGTGCTGCTGGCCGGCTGCAGCTGGCTGTTCTATCAAACGGTGGGCGTGCACCCGGAAATGCTGTTCGCCTGCTATGCGCTGGTGGGGTTCAGCGTAGGTGTGGTGGGGGCCGTGCCGTACGTGATGGTGCGGGCGTTCCCGGCGGAAGTGCGGTTTACCGGCATCTCGTTCTCATATAACGTCTCGTACGCTATTTTTGGCGGTTTAACCCCTATTTTTGTGACGCTGATCATGAAATTGACCCCGTTAGCGCCCGCTTACTACGTGTTGGCGCTGTCGCTCATCGGGCTGCTGCTCGGCTTCTACCTGCATCGCGATCTGAACAGCGAAGCCGGGGAGCGGCGAGCCGATTCCTACAGCTAAAAAAAAGCCCTGCACTGCAGGGCTTTTTCATCAGGGGAGGGCGATTACGCCGTGACCGGCGAGGCCGCGACGCGGGCCGGAGCCGGCTCGCCAATCGGCAGCACGGTGCGGCCGTATTGTTCGTTGAGCACTTCGGCCATCGCCAGGTAAATGGCGCTGGCGCCGCAGATGATGCCTTCATAGCCGGCGAAGGTCAGCAGCGCATGATTGCCGGTGATGTTGCCGACGGCCAGCAGGGCGAACAGCAGCGTGAGGCTGGCGAACACGAACTGCAGCACGCGGTTGGCGGCCAGGGTGCCGAAGAACATGAACAGGGTGAAGACGCCCCACAGTGCCAGGTAGATGCCCAGCACGTGCGCCTCGGTGGCCTCAGCCAGGCCCAGACGCGGCAGCAGCAGCAGGCCGACCAGGCTCAGCCAGAAGCTGCCGTAGGCGGTGAAAGCGGTCATGCCGAAGGTGTTGCCCTTCTTGTATTCCAGCAGACCGGCCAGGATCTGGGCCAGGCCACCGAAGAAAATCCCCATGCTGATGATGGCGGAGTTCAGTGGGAAAAAGCCCGCGTTGTGCAGGTTCAGCAAGACGGTGGTCATCCCGAAGCCCATCAGGCCGAGAGGGCCGGGATTCGCCAACTTGTTGGTGTGCATAAGTCCTCTGCGATAACAGAAAATTAACGGAAACAGCGAAGTAAAATAATAAATGGTCTGAATGGCCAAAAAATCGAAGTTTTCCACCAGAGCGCGCGCATCATAATGATCCCCGCAGCCGGAAACAATGATCTGAATGACGATAAAAAAAGAAATTTTTTTCGCCTTGCCCCTTGATGCCGGATTGGATGGCCCCATCTTATTTGCAACCGCAGTTGCTAACCGCGGGTCGCACTGAGATATCGGGCAGTTGAAAAGCAAAAAATCGCCCGCATATAGGTTAGCAACCTGACTGATTATGAATTTTTTAGTGGAGACGTTTAGATGGGTAAAATTATTGGTATCGACCTGGGTACTACCAACTCTTGCGTAGCAATTATGGATGGTGCCAAGGCACGCGTGCTGGAAAACGCCGAGGGCGACCGCACCACTCCTTCTATTATCGCATATACCCAGGACGGTGAAACTCTGGTTGGCCAGCCGGCTAAGCGTCAGGCAGTGACCAACCCTGAAAACACCTTGTTCGCCATCAAGCGCCTGATCGGTCGCCGCTTCCAGGATGAAGAAGCGCAGCGCGACAAAGCGATCATGCCGTACAAAATCGTCGAAGCCGACAACGGCGACGCTTGGCTGGAAGTGAAAGGCCAGAAAATGGCTCCGCCGCAGATCTCTGCGGAAGTGCTGAAGAAAATGAAGAAAACGGCGGAAGATTACCTGGGCGAACCGGTAACTGAAGCGGTTATCACCGTACCGGCTTACTTCAACGACGCCCAGCGTCAGGCGACCAAAGACGCCGGCCGCATCGCGGGTCTGGAAGTCAAGCGCATCATCAACGAACCAACCGCTGCGGCCCTGGCCTACGGTCTGGACAAAGAAGTTGGCAACCGCACCATCGCGGTTTATGACCTGGGCGGCGGTACTTTCGATATCTCCATCATCGAAATCGACGACGTTGACGGCGAAAAAACCTTCGAAGTGCTGGCGACCAACGGTGACACCCACCTGGGTGGCGAAGACTTCGACAGCCGTCTGATCAACTACCTGGTGGAAGAGTTCAAGAAAGATCAGGGTATCGATCTGCGCAACGATCCGCTGGCGATGCAGCGTCTGAAAGAAGCCGCTGAGAAAGCGAAGATCGAACTGTCTTCCGCTCAGCAGACCGACGTTAACCTGCCGTACATCACGGCAGACGCGACCGGTCCAAAACACATGAACATCAAAGTGACTCGCGCCAAACTCGAGTCGCTGGTTGAAGATCTGGTTGCACGTTCTATCGAGCCGCTGAAAGTGGCGCTGAAAGACGCAGGCCTGTCGGTTTCCGACATCCAGGACGTGATCCTGGTGGGCGGCCAGACCCGTATGCCAATGGTGCAGAAGAAAGTCGCAGACTTCTTCGGCAAAGAGCCGCGTAAAGACGTGAACCCGGACGAAGCGGTTGCCGTGGGCGCTGCGGTACAGGGCGGCGTGTTGGCCGGTGATGTGAAGGACGTTCTGCTGCTGGACGTGACCCCGCTGTCGCTGGGTATCGAAACCATGGGCAGCGTGATGACGCCGCTGATCACCAAAAACACCACGATCCCGACCAAGCACAGCCAGGTGTTCTCTACCGCTGAAGACAACCAGTCTGCGGTAACCATCCACGTGCTGCAGGGTGAGCGTAAGCGCGCCAGCGATAACAAATCTCTGGGCCAGTTCAACCTGGACGGCATTCAGGCGGCACCGCGCGGCATGGCGCAGATCGAAGTGACCTTCGATATCGATGCCGACGGCATCCTGCACGTGTCTGCCAAAGACAAGAACACCGGTCGTGAGCAGAAGATCACCATCAAGGCATCTTCTGGCCTGAACGAAGACGAAATCCAGAAAATGGTGCGCGACGCCGAGCTGAACGCTGAAGCCGACCGCAAGTTCGAAGAGCTGGTACAGACACGTAACCAGGCCGATCACCTGATCCACGGCACTCGCAAGCAGCTGGAAGAAGCGGGCGACAAACTGCCGGCGGAAGACAAAACGGCGATCGAAGCGGCGCTGAAAGATCTGGAAGCGGCGGTGAAAGGCGAAGATAAAGCCGAGATCGAAGCGAAGACTCAGGCTCTGGTGCAGGTTTCCGGCAAACTGCTGGAAATGGCCCAGGCGCAGCAGGCTCAGCAGGGTGCTGACGCCGGCGCGGACAACGCGGCGCAGAAAGACGACGACGTGGTTGACGCTGAGTTCGAAGAAGTTAAAGACAAAAAATAATCGCCCTTAAGCGGGCACGGGGCGGCCGAGATGCCGCTCCCGGAAACCAGCACGGGCGTCGAGGCAACTCTGCGCCCGTGCACGCATGTTAAGGGTAAGCGAAAGAATGGCGAAGAAAGACTATTACGAGATTCTCGGCGTCAGCAAGACGGCGGATGAACGTGAGATCAAAAAGGCGTACAAACGCCTGGCGATGAAATACCATCCTGACCGCAACCAGGAACAAGACGCCGAAACCAAGTTTAAAGAAGTTAAAGAAGCTTACGAAGTCCTGACCGACGACCAGAAACGCGCGGCCTACGACCAGTATGGGCACGCGGCCTTTGAACAGGGCGGCATGGGCGGCGGTGCCGACTTCAGCGATATCTTTGGCGACGTGTTTGGCGACATCTTCGGCGGAGGCCGCCGTCAGCGCGCCAGCCGCGGTTCCGATCTGCGCTATAACATGGAGCTGACCCTCGAGGAAGCGGTACGTGGCGTCACCAAAGAGATCCGCATCCCGACGCTGGAAGAGTGCGACGTCTGCCACGGCAGCGGCGCCAAGCCGGGCAGCTCGCCGGTGACCTGTCCAACCTGTCACGGCCAGGGCCAGGTGCAGATGCGTCAGGGCTTCTTCACCGTGCAGCAGGCGTGTCCGCACTGCCATGGCCGCGGTCAGATCATCAAAGATCCGTGCAACAAGTGCCACGGCCACGGCCGGGTAGAAAAATCCAAAACGCTGTCGGTGAAAATTCCGGCCGGCGTCGATACCGGTGACCGCATCCGCCTGGCGGGTGAAGGCGAAGCCGGCGAGCACGGCGCACCGGCGGGCGATCTGTACGTTCAGGTGCAGGTGAAGGCGCACCCGATCTTCGAGCGCGAAGGCAACAACCTGTACTGTGAAGTGCCGATCAACTTCGCCATGGCGGCGCTGGGCGGTGAGATTGAAGTGCCGACGCTGGACGGCCGGGTGAAACTGAAGGTGCCTTCGGAGACCCAAACCGGCAAACTGTTCCGCATGCGCGGCAAGGGCGTGAAATCGGTGCGTGGTGGCAGCCAGGGCGACCTGCTGTGCCGTGTAGTGGTGGAAACCCCGGTCAATCTGAACGACAAGCAGAAGCAATTGCTGCGCGAACTGGAAGAGAGCCTGGGCGGCCCGTCCGGTGACAAGAACAGCCCGCGTTCGAAGAGCTTCTTCGACGGGGTGAAAAAGTTCTTTGACGACCTGACTCGTTAACCTGCTGTTTCTGCTGGGTTATATTAGAACCCCGGGCGTCTGTCCCGGGGTTTTTATTTGCATGTTGCACCCCTAATTCCCTATAAATAATGTGACTTATTCGTGCTTTTAATCGGTTTTATCGAGTTATTTAGCATTTATAAACTTATTTTTTCGAACTAAAACGCCCTCTATACTCACTTCATGACTGTGGTTCGCAGGGCGCTACGCCCTGCACGGATTTGGAGAGACGTATTGTGACCAACATCATTCGTCAATTTTTACGTCAGGAAGCCGCGGGCGGCATCATTCTGATCGCGGCGGCGATCGTCGCCCTGATCATGGCCAACACCCCGGCGCAGGGGATCTATCAGGCATTCCTCAACCTGCCGGTGATGGTAAAAATTGCTTCGCTGGAGATCGCCAAGCCGCTGCTGCTGTGGATCAACGACGGCCTGATGGCCATCTTCTTCCTGGTGGTGGGGCTCGAGGTTAAGCGCGAGCTGATGCAGGGCTCGCTGTCCGGGCGTGACAAGGCGGTGTTTCCGGCGATCGCCGCGCTGGGCGGTATGCTGGCGCCGGCGCTGATTTACCTGCTGTTCAACGGCGCGGATGAAGTCACCCGCCAGGGCTGGGCGATCCCGGCCGCGACCGATATCGCCTTCGCGCTGGGCGTAATGGCGCTGCTGGGCAACCGCGTACCGACCAGCCTGAAAGTGTTCCTGCTGGCGTTGGCGATCATCGATGACCTGGGCGTGATTATCATCATCGCGCTGTTCTACACCCATGAAGTGTCGATGGTGGCGCTGGGCGTGGCGGCGGCGGCGACGGTGCTGCTGGCGGTGATGAACTGGCGTGGCGTGGGTAAAACCTCGCTGTACATGATGGTTGGCCTGGTGTTGTGGGTCGCGATCCTCAAGTCCGGGGTACACGCGACGCTGGCCGGGGTGATCGTCGGCTTTATGATCCCGCTGAACGTGAAGAAGGGGCCGTCGCCGTCGGAAACGCTGGAGCATGAGCTGCACCCTTGGGTCGCGTTTATGATCCTGCCGCTGTTCGCATTCGCCAACGCCGGGGTTTCTTTGCAGGGCGTATCGCTGGAAGGATTGACGTCGCTGCTGCCGGTAGGGATTGCGGCCGGGCTGTTTATCGGCAAGCCGCTGGGGATTTTCCTCTTCAGCCTGCTGGCGGTGAAAATGGGCATCGCCCGCTTGCCTGAGGGGATCGGTTTCAAACAGGTGTTTGCCGTTTCGGTGCTCTGTGGTATTGGTTTCACCATGTCGATTTTCATCGCCTCGCTGGCGTTTGGCGATGCGGATGCGGCGCTCAGCACCTATTCCCGCCTGGGGATCCTGCTGGGCTCCACTGCGGCGGCGGTGGTAGGGTATGGGTTGCTGCGTCTGGCGTTGCCGCGGGTGCGTTAATCCTGCGTGTGCCCGATAAGGGCACACAATAAAATGGCTGGTCGGAGCTGTGCGGTATAAAATATGTGCAGCTTCGGCCGTTCTTCGTTGGGACTAATGGGGCTATACGTTGTCTGAAGCAGGGAAAGGAAGTTTGTCGCTCGTCACGGCACACCGTTTGCCGCTGCGAAACGTTGTTAAGGAGAGCCGCTCGTGAGGATGTCGCATATCAACTTTAATCACCTTTACTATTTCTGGCAGGTCTGCAAGGCCGGTTCCGTGGTCGGTGCCGCCGAAGCGTTGTTTTTGACGCCACAGACCATCACCGGCCAGATCAAAGCGCTGGAGGAGCGGTTGGACGGCAAGCTGTTCAAACGCCAGGGGCGCGGGTTGGTACCTTCGGAGCTGGGGCAGCTGGTGTTCCGCTATGCCGACAAGATGTTTATGCTCAGCCAGGAAATGCTGGATATTGTCAACTACCGCAAAGAGTCGAACCTGCTGTTCGACGTTGGCGTGGCGGACGCGCTGTCGAAGCGCCTGGTCAGCCAGGTGTTGGAAACGGCGGTAGTGGTGGATAACGAACAGATCCACCTGCGCTGTTTTGAATCGACGCACGAGATGCTGTTGGAGCAGCTCAGCCAGCACAAGCTGGATATGATCCTGTCGGATTGCCCGGTGGATTCCAGCCAGCAGGAAGGGCTGTTCTCGCTGAAGCTGGGCGAGTGCGGCATCAGCTTCTTCTGCCGCCAGCCGGCGCCGGAGCTGCCATTCCCGGCCTGCCTGGAGCAGCGCAAGCTGCTGATCCCCGGCCGCCGCTCGATGCTGGGGCGCAAGCTGCTCAACTGGTTCAATACGCAGGGCATTCAGGTGGAGATCCTGGGTGAGTTCGACGATGCGGCGCTGATGAAGGCCTTCGGCATGTATCACAATGCGATTTTCGTGGCGCCGACGCTGTATGCGCAGGATACCTATAACGATGACAACGTGGTGGAGATTGGGCGCATCGACAGCGTGCAGGAGGAGTATTACATCATCTTCGCCGAGCGCATGATCCAGCATCCGGCGGTGCAGCGCGTGTGCAACAAAGACTTCTCGGCGCTGTTTTCCTGCTAGTGGTTCACTGAACGCAGGGCGTAAAAAAACCGGCCTGAGCCGGTTTTTTTATCAAGCAGATAACGAAATGCTTATTGCATTGCGTTGATGCGTGCAGTCAGGTTTGACTTATGACGCGCTGCTTTGTTTTTGTGGATCAGGCCTTTAGCTGCCTGACGGTCCACCAGTGGCTGCATTACCAGGAATGCAGTTTGTGCTGCTTCTTTGTCGCCAGCTGCGATAGCTGCGTCTACCTTCTTGATGAAGGTACGCACCATTGAGCGACGGCTAGCGTTATGCTTGCGGCGTTTCTCAGACTGTACGGCGCGTTTCTTAGCTGATTTGATATTAGCCAAGGTCCAACTCCCAAATATATTCTATTGAGGACAATTCAAAGGCCGAGGAATATGCCCTTTTAGCCTTCGTTTGTCAATGGATTTGTGCAAATAAGCGCCGTTTGTACAGGCGGCACTCGCTACGTTGTGATGGCGCAGGATTTTACCAGCTTCGCTCTTGGGAATACAGTGTTTCGCGAGAAAATTCGCCAATGTTTTGCCGCGGCGGACGCAAGCCGTTGGCCGCGGTCGAGAATCGGCCCGGCAGTGCCGGATAAACTGCGGCGAAGCCGTTTCACGCGCAGATTATCTCCGGTATGGTATGTCTATTACATAAAGGCACCAATCGCGGGTTAACCTTACCGGCTGTACAAGGTATAATCCGCCGATTTCCACTGTTTTGAGCCAGCTATGGAGCTAATTCGCGGCATTCACAATATCCGGGCGCGCCACCATGGTTGCGTGCTCACCATCGGCAACTTTGACGGCGTACACCGCGGTCATCAGGCGTTGCTGGAGCAGTTGAAGCAACAAGGGCAACGCCTCGGGCTGCCGGTGATGGTCATGATCTTTGAGCCGCAGCCGCTGGAGATGTTCGCCGCAGACAAGGCGCCGGCCCGTTTGACGCGCCTGCGCGACAAGGCCAACTACCTGGCGCAGGCGGGCGTCGACTACCTGCTGTGCGTCAAGTTCGATCCGCGTTTTGCCGCCAACACCGCGCAGGCGTTCGTCGCCGAGCTGCTGGTGGAAAAACTGGGCGTCAAATTCCTGATGGTGGGGGATGATTTTCGCTTTGGCGCCGGGCGTCAGGGCGATTTTCCGCTATTGCAGCAGGCCGGAAAAGAGTACGGCTTCGAGGTGGTCAGCACCCCGACCTTCCGCGAAGGCGAGCGGCGCATCAGCAGCACCGCGATCCGCACCGCGCTGAGCGAGGACGACCTGCCGCTGGCGGAGACCCTGCTGGGCCACCCGTACAGCATTTCCGGGCGCGTGGTGCACGGCGACGAGCTGGGCCGCACCATCGGCTTCCCGACCGCCAACCTGCCGCTCAAGCGCCTGGTGGCGCCGGTGAAAGGGGTGTATGCGGTAGAAGTGTACGGCCTGGGGCCGCAGCCGCTACCGGGCGTGGCCAATATCGGTACGCGCCCGACCGTCGCCGGCGTGCGCCAGCAGCTGGAAGTGCATCTGCTGGATGTCACAATGGATCTTTACGGGCGCCATATTGAGGTGGTGCTCCGCGCAAAATTGCGCAATGAACAACGGTTTGCTTCGCTCGATGCCCTGAAGCAGCAAATCGCCAATGATGTGGTGACGGCCCGGAAGTTCTTCGGGCTACAGACACCGGTTTAATCTCTATAGCCGAAAACGGAACCGAGAATCTAATGAGTGACTACAAGAATACCCTGAACTTGCCGGAAACAGGGTTCCCGATGCGCGGCGACCTCGCCAAGCGCGAACCTGGCATGCTGCAACGTTGGTATGAACAGGATCTGTACGGGATTATTCGTACTGCCAAAAAGGGCAAAAAAACCTTCATTTTGCATGACGGCCCTCCGTATGCGAACGGCAGCATTCACATTGGTCACTCGGTTAACAAGATTCTCAAAGACATTATCATCAAGTCGAAAGGGATGGCCGGCTTCGACTCGCCTTATGTGCCGGGTTGGGACTGCCACGGCCTGCCTATCGAACTGAAGGTTGAACAGCTGTACGGCAAACCGGGCGAGAAGCTGACGGCGGCCGAGTTCCGCCAGAAGTGCCGCGAGTACGCGGCCGAGCAGGTTGAAGGCCAGAAGAAGGACTTCATCCGCCTGGGTGTGCTGGGCGACTGGGATCGCCCATACCTGACCATGGACTTCAAAACCGAAGCCAACATCATCCGCGCGCTGGGCAAGATCATCAGCAACGGCCACCTGCTGAAAGGCGCCAAGCCGGTTCACTGGTGCACCGACTGCGGATCGTCGCTGGCGGAAGCGGAAGTGGAGTACTACGACAAGACTTCGCCGTCGATCGACGTGAGCTTCCATGCAGCAGACGCGGCTGCCGTGGCGGCCAAGTTCGGCGTGAGCCACTTCAACGGGACTATCTCCCTGGTTATCTGGACCACCACCCCGTGGACCCTGCCGGCCAACCGCGCGATCTCGCTGCATCCGGACTTCACCTATCAACTGGTGCAGGTTGACGGCCAGTGCCTGATCCTGGCGGCCGAGCTGGTGGAAAGCGTGATGAAACGCGCCGGCATCACCGAATGGACGGTGCTGGGCAGCTGCAAAGGCGCCGATCTGGAGCTGCTGCGCTTCAAACACCCGTTCATGGACTTCGACGTGCCGGCGATCCTCGGCGAGCACGTGACGCTGGACGCCGGTACCGGTGCGGTGCACACCGCGCCAGGCCACGGCCCGGACGACTTCGTGATCGGCCAGAAATACGGTCTGGAAGTGGCCAACCCGGTAGGGCCGAACGGCTGCTACCTGACCGGCACTTACCCGCTGCTGGACGGCAAGTTCGTCTTCAAGGCCAACGATCTGATCGTCGACCTGCTGCGTGAGAAAGGCGCGCTGCTGCACGTCGAGAAGTTCCTGCACAGCTACCCGTGCTGCTGGCGCCACAAGACGCCGATCATCTTCCGCGCCACGCCGCAATGGTTCGTCAGCATGGATCAGAAAGGCCTGCGTCAGCAGTCGCTGGAAGAGATCAAAGGCGTGCAGTGGATCCCGGATTGGGGCCAGGCGCGCATCGAAATGATGGTGGCCAACCGCCCGGACTGGTGCATCTCGCGTCAGCGCACCTGGGGCGTGCCGATGTCGCTGTTCGTGCACAAAGAAACCGAGCAGCTGCACCCGCGCACCGTTGAGCTGATGGAAGAAGTGGCCAAGCGCGTCGAGCAAGACGGCATTCAGGCCTGGTGGGATCTGGACGCGGCCGATATCCTCGGCGCGGAAGCTGCCGACTACGTGAAAGTGCCGGATACGCTGGACGTGTGGTTCGACTCCGGTTCCACCCACGCTTCGGTGGTCGACGTGCGCCCTGAGTTCCAGGGACACAGCGCCGACATGTATCTGGAAGGCTCCGACCAACACCGCGGCTGGTTCATGTCATCGCTGATGATCTCCACCGCGATGAAAGGCAAGGCGCCTTATAAAGAAGTGCTGACCCACGGCTTCACCGTCGACGGCCAGGGCCGCAAGATGTCCAAGTCGATCGGTAACACCGTCAGCCCACAGGACGTGATGAACAAGCTGGGCGGCGACATTCTGCGTCTGTGGGTGGCATCGACCGATTACACCGGCGAAATCGCAGTCTCCGACGAGATCCTCAAGCGTTCCGCTGATTCTTATCGCCGCATCCGCAACACCGCGCGCTTCCTGCTGGCCAACCTGAACGGGTTCGAGCCGAGCACCGATTGCGTGGCGCCGGAAGACATGGTGGTGCTGGATCGTTGGGCGGTCGGCCGTGCGCTGGCGGCGCAGCAGGATATCGAGCAGGCTTACGCCAACTACGATTTCCACGAAGTGGTGCAGCGTCTGATGCAGTTCTGCTCGGTCGAGATGGGCTCCTTCTATCTGGATATCATCAAGGATCGTCAGTACACCGCGAAGAGCGACAGCGTCGCCCGCCGCAGCTGCCAGACCGCGCTGTATCACATCGTGGAAGCGCTGGTGCGCTGGATGGCGCCGATCATGTCGTTCACTGCGGACGAGATCTGGGGCTTCATGCCGGGCAAACGCGCGCAGTACGTGTTTACCGAAGAGTGGTACGACGGCCTGTTCGGGCTGGCGGAAGGCGAGCCGATGAACGACGCTTTCTGGGCCGAACTGCTGAAAGTGCGCGGCGAAGTGAACAAGGTGCTGGAGCAGGCGCGTGCCGACAAACGCCTCGGCGGTTCGCTGGAAGCGGCGGTCACGCTGTATGCCGACAGCGAGCTAGCGGCGCGCCTGAACAGCCTGCAGGATGAGCTGCGCTTCGTGCTGCTGACCTCTGCGGCAAGCGTTGCGCCATTGGCGGATGCGCCGGCCGACGCGCAGGCTTCCGAGCTGCTGAAAGGGCTGAAGATCGCCTTCAGCACGGCACCGGGTGAGAAGTGCCCGCGCTGCTGGCATTACACCACCGATATCGGCCTGGTGGCGGAACACGCAGACATCTGCGGCCGCTGTGTGAGCAACGTCGCCGGTGACGGCGAGAAGCGTAACTTTGCCTGAGAACTCGCGCCTGATGAGTAAATCAATTTGTTCGACCGGCCTGCGTTGGCTGTGGGTTGTGGTGGCGGTGCTGGCGCTGGATTTTGGCAGCAAGCAGTGGATCCTCGCTAACTTTACGCTGGGCCAGTCCCAGCCGTTGATCCCGTCGTTCAACCTGTTTTACGCGCGCAACTACGGCGCTGCGTTCAGCTTCCTGGCCGACCATGGCGGCTGGCAGCGCTGGTTCTTCGCCGGCATCGCCATCGCCATCGTTGCGGTGCTGCTGGTGATGATGTACCGCAGCACCGCGCAGCAGAAGCTGAACAACATCGCCTACGCCTTTATTATCGGCGGGGCGTTGGGCAATCTGTTCGATCGCCTGTGGCACGGTTTCGTGGTCGATTTCATCGACTTCTACGTCGGTGACTGGCACTACCCGACCTTCAATCTGGCGGACAGCTTCATCTGCGTGGGCGCGGCGATGATCGTGCTGGAAGGTTTCCTGTCGCCGGCGAACAAAGACGCAAAGAGTAAAGGTGAGTAATATGACGGCTCAGGTTATCAGTGACAGCGCGGTGCTGGTTCACTTTACGCTGAAACTGGAAGACGGTTCGACCGCCGAATCCACCCGCAGCAGCGGCAAGCCGGCGCTGTTCCGCCTGGGTGACGGCAGCCTGTCGGCACCGCTGGAAGCGCAGCTGCTTGGCCTGCGCGCGGGCGACAAATGCGCCTTTACCCTGCAGCCGGAAGCGGCGTTCGGCGCGGAGAACCCGGATCTGGTCCAGTTCTTCTCGCGCCGCGACTTCGCGGAAACCGGCGTGCCGGACGTGGGCACCATCATGCTGTTTACCGCCATCGACGGCAGTGAAATGCCGGGCGTGGTGCGCGCGGTGGCGGAAGATTCGATCACCGTCGATTTCAACCATCCGCTGGCGGGCCATCCGGTGACCTTCGATATCGAAGTGCTGGAGATCGATCCGCAGCAGGAGGAGATGCATGCAAATATTGCTGGCTAACCCGCGCGGCTTCTGCGCCGGGGTTGATCGTGCGATCAGCATCGTGGAACGCGCGCTGGAACTGTATGGCGCACCGATCTACGTGCGGCATGAAGTGGTGCACAACCGCTACGTGGTCGACAGCCTGCGTGAGCGCGGCGCGGTGTTTATCGAAGAGATCGCGGAAGTGCCGGACGGCTCTATCCTGATCTTCTCGGCGCACGGCGTTTCTCAGGCGGTGCGCGCCGAAGCCAAGGCGCGCGATCTGACCATGCTGTTCGACGCCACTTGCCCGCTGGTGACCAAGGTGCATATGGAAGTGGCGCGCGCCAGCCGCCGCGGCACCGAAGCGATTCTGATCGGCCACGCCGGGCACCCGGAAGTGGAAGGCACCATGGGCCAGTACAGCAACCCGCAGGGCGGCATGTACCTGGTCGAGTCGCCGGAAGACGTGTGGAAGCTGCAGGTGAAAGATGAAAGCAACCTGTGCTTCATGACGCAGACCACGCTGTCGGTAGATGATACCTCGGACGTGATCGACGCCCTGCGCCAGCGTTTCCCGAGCATTATCGGCCCGCGCAAGGATGACATTTGCTACGCCACCACCAACCGTCAGGAAGCGGTGCGTAACCTGGCCGGCGATGCGGACGTGGTGCTGGTGGTGGGGTCAAAAAACTCCTCCAACTCCAACCGACTGGCGGAACTGGCGCAGCGCGTCGGCAAACCGGCTTATCTTATCGATTCGGCGGCGGATATTCAGGAGAGCTGGCTGAGCGGGGCGCGCCATATCGGCGTTACCGCCGGTGCCTCAGCGCCGGACGTGCTGGTGCAGGAGGTGATCTCTCGCCTCAAAGCGCTGGGCGGTATGGACGTGCATGAAATCAGCGGGCGTGAAGAGAACATCGTGTTCGAAGTGCCGAAAGAGCTGCGCGTGGACGTTCGTCAGATAGACTGACAGGCGCCGGCGGATGACAACGGGGAGCCCAGGCTTCCCGTTTTTTTGGGCATTCGCATGGCATTGAAAATAAAACGCTGCGCATATTCAAATTTTCTGCTAACTAAAGTCAAATTTATTCTGAGTATTTGAAATAGCGTCGGTGTCATTAATTATATAAGCTGACGAAAAGTCATTAATCAAGGTATCATTAGTCTGCAATCTAAATAAGGCCTGGCGTTGGCAAGGTGATTACAATAATTACAATAATGGGTGTTGCAGATGTTTCTTATTTTATTCCTGCCGAATATGTTCTAAGGCGTTTAATCCTTTCTCCTTTAAATAGAGCTTCATATGCTCCAGCAATCGTCGGACTTTTAATGGCTGAATCTCCCGACGCGGCATAATGGCATAGCAATTTATTTCCGGTAATCGCCAGTCGGGCAATATTTCAATCAGCTCGCCGCTGAGCAACTCACGCTCAACGTTGGCGAAGAAATTGCGAATGATACCCTTGCCGGTCAGCGCCAACTCCTTCATCGCCATACCGCTGTTGGTGAACAAGCGCCCGGTCATGCGCATGCGGTGTTCACCGCCGTCGCGATGGATCAGACGAACAAACTGCGGGTTTCCGAGCGGTGTAAAGGTCACCCAGTGGTGATGCGTCAGCGCCTGCGGCGAATCCGGCACGCCGTGGTGCGCCAGGTAGGCCGGCGAGGCGCACAGCACTTCGCGGCAGCGCGCCAGCCGGGTGGAAACGTAGCTGGAGTCGGCCAGCACGCCGCCGCGTATCGCCAGATCGATGCGTTGCGTGATGAGGTCTATCTTCTCATCGTGGATTTCCAGCCGCAGCGTGAGCCGCGGGTGCTCGTCGAGGAAGCTCTGCAGCGCCGGCACCAGATAGTGGGTGGCGAATTCGGTCGAGGTGGCGACGCGTAGTTCACCCACCAGTTCGCCACGCAGCGCGGCGATCCGTTGTTGGCCGCGTTCGGCGGCGTGGATCATCAGCAGGCAATCTTCATAAAAGCACAATCCGGCTTCGGTCAGACTCAATGAACGCGTCGACCGCAACAGTAATTGAATGCCCAGATGTTCCTCCAACTGGCGAATATGTTGGCTGACGGCCGAGGTCGTCATGCCCAATTCTTTTGCCGCCATGCTGAATGCGCCGCAATCGACCACTTTTGAGAAAATGGCCATGCGTTTTAAAATATTGCTCATAGTTTGTTAAGCACAACTTAACCAAGATTGTGAATTATACGGGCTAATAATATAGCACCATCTCTTCTATATTGCCTGAAGCATATAAACGCCGGGCTAATTATTATCTCGCAGAGGTTTTTTCTCTTTTTGATAAATCTTATTGCGCTTTTCAATAATACACCCGCGCCGCATCGCAACAGGAGCACATTGTGGACAGCGTTCAGAAAGATGAAATAGCGTTAAAAATCCTACGTGAATTATTGCAATACCGCCGCCGTTTCCCCGGTGGCGACACCTCAATTGCCGAAGAAGAACAACGGGTCACTCAGGTGCAATTGCCACGCATTCGGGCATTCATTGAAAACGAGCAGCGCATCGAATTCGTGCTGCCGGCCTTTCCGACCAAGTCGCCCAACACCAACAAGGTGATCGGCGCGGTGCCGGACATGGCGGAGCGGCTGTCGCTGATCTTCCTCAACTCGCTGTGCCAGCGTATTCAACTCTATTACCCGCCGGGTGCGCATATCGTTATCTGCTCCGACGGCCACGTGTTCGGCGATCTGATCCGCGTCAGCGACGAAGCGATCAACCACTATCAGCGCGAGATTGAAGGCCTGCTGCATGAAGTGGGTGCGACGCACCTGAGCGTGTTCAACCTCGGCGACGTCAAAGGCCTGGCGGAGCATACCGACGATTACGATCTGCTGCGCCGGCTGTTGGTGGACGGCTACGCCGAGTCGGAAGAGGCGATCAAGCAACAGCTGATGCAGGACGAACAGGGCCTCTTGCTGTACCGCGCCATCACGCGTTTCCTGTATGAAGACAGCCAACTGCCGGGCTACAGCGGTTCCAACGCCGCGCTGCAGAAGGACGCCAAGCAGCGCGCCTGCGGCGTGATCCAACGCAGCTGGGCCTGGGGCAACCTGCTGGCGCAACATTTCCCGGCTGCGATCCGCCTGTCGATTCACCCGCAGCCGGTCGACAGCCTGAAAATGGGCATCCACATGATGCCGACCAAAGACGACTGGCTGACGCCGTGGCACGGCGTGGCGGCGAACGTGAACGGCCAGTTCGTGCTGATGAAGCGTAAAGACGCGCAGAGCCTGGACGGCGAACTGGTGGAGATCCGCGGCACGCCGAGCCATTACCTGATCGAGCAGCCACAGATGGCCTGAGGCCGCCGCAGGCTTTTGCGCCCGGAATCCTGGCGGGCGCGTTTTTGACGGCACGTTGCCGTGTGAGCAGCACATTCGATGCAAGGAGAATCACCGATGAACAACCAACCGCTTAATTGCCATATCCAACCGAATACCCCGTTCGGCGCGATCCTGACGCCGCAGCACCCGGGGCAAAAGATCGGCGAGCTGCCGGTGGCGGCGCTGCGAGCGCTGGCGCAGGAACACCACTTGCTGGTGCTGCGCGGATTCGACTCCGGTTTCAGCGAGGCGGAAGTCCTGACTCGCTATGCCGAACAGTGGGGCGAAATCATGATGTGGCCGTTCGGTGCGGTGCTGGACGTGAAGGAACATCCGGACGCCAAGGATCATATCTTCGACAGCAGCTACGTCCCGCTGCATTGGGATGGCATGTATAAGCCGACCATCCCCGAGTTCCAGCTGTTCCACTGCGTAGCGGCACCTTCTCAGGACGAAGGCGGATGCACCACCTTCGTAGACACCACGCGGCTGCTGGCCAATGCGGACGAAGCGCTGCTGGATCAGTGGCTGTCGGTCTCGATCACCTACCGCATCAAGCAGGTGGTGCATTACGGTGGTGAGGTCTGTTCGCCGCTGGTGGTGCAGCACCCGAACGGCAGGGGGTTAATCATGCGCTACAATGAACCGCCGACGGAGGGGAAAAAATTCCTCAACCAGCATGCGCTGGAATATCACGGCGTGCCGGAACAGCAGCAGGAACAGTTCCATCACACGTTGCAGCAGCACCTGTACGATCCGCGTCACTATTATGCCCACCAATGGCAACAGGGTGACGTGGTGGTGGCGGACAACTTCTCGCTGCTGCACGGCCGTGAGGGCTTTACCGCCCGTTCCGCGCGTCATTTGCAGCGCGTGCATATTCAGAGCAACCCGGTGTGCGCCAATCTGGCGCTGAAGCCGGCCAACGCAGAAGCGTAAAGGAGCATTATGGCAAGGATACTGATGGCGGCGGTCGCCACTCCGGGGCACGTTTACCCGATGTTAGCCATCGCTCGCCACCTGATTGCCCAAGGGCATCAGGTGCGGGTGATGACCGGCGCGCTGTTTCGCGAACGCGCCGAGGCGGCGGGCGCGAACTTCGTGCCGTTCGACGCGCAGGTGGATTTCGACTATCGCCACCTGGAAGAGCACTTTCCGGCGCGCGCCGCGCTGCCGCCGGGCAATGCGCAGATGGCGCTGGCGCTGAAGGATTTCTTCGCCGCACCGATCCCGCTGCTGGATCGGCAGCTGCGTGCGGCCATCGCCGCCGAAAAGACCGATCTGCTGATGGTGGAGAACTGCTTCTACGGCGTGCTGCCGCTGCTGCAGTCCGCCGAGCGGCCGCCGGTCTTCGGTATCGGCGTTACGCCGCTGTCGTATTCTTCGCGCGATGCTATTTTTTATGGCCCGCGTATCCCGCCGGCGCTGCTGCCACAGGCGTTGACCCGTGAGCAGCTGGTGGATGAAGAAACGCGCGTGCTGCTCGATGAAGTACAGCAGAGCTTCGATACCGCGCTGGTGCAGGCGGGCGGGCGGGCGCTGGATCGCCCATTCACCGACGCGCTGATCGGCGGCTGCGAGCGTTTCCTGCAGCTGGCTACCACGGCGCTGGAATATGAGCGTGACGATCTGCCGAGCGGCGTGCGCTTTGTCGGCCCGCTGCGCAGCGGCGGCCAGCCGGCGGCGGAAGAGACGCTGTGGGAGGCGGACGACCGTCGGCCGTTGGTGATTGTGACACAGGGCACGCTGGCCAATGTCGATCTGCATCAGCTGATCGTACCGACGCTGCAAGCGCTGGCGCATTTGCCGGTGCGAGTGCTGGCCACGACCGGCGGACGGGCGACGGAAGGGCTGATGGAGGCACTGCCGGGCAATGCCAGAGTGCGGGAGTTCATCTCCTTCGAACGCTGGCTGCCGGAGACGGCGCTGCTGATCACCAACGGCGGTTACGGCTCGATCAACTATGCGCTGGACAGCGGCGTGCCGCTGATCGTCGCCGGCACCGGCGAGGACAAGCTGGAGGCGGCCGCGCGCGTGGTGGCCGCCGGCTGCGGCATCAGCCTGCACACCAGTACGCCGACCGCCGAACAGATCCTGGCGGCGGCGATGCGCATTCTGCAACAGCCGATCTATCGGCAACGCGCGGCGCTGGTGCGTGAGGACTATGCCCGCCACGACGCGCTGACGGCGATCGCCAACGAAGTGGCCGCCATTACCGCCTGACCTCGCCGTTCTTCCTTCCTCTGGCGCCGTTTTCGGCGCCTTTTTTCTGCATTTTTTTGCCATGAAAACTGCATGATTATGTACAATCGTCGCAGGCCGCCAAATCGGTTGAATGTTAATCTCACGACAGCGCCGCTGATGAGAACGGAGGAATATCATAATTTTCTAATTATGAAATGAATCCTCTGGCGACGCTGAAGCGGGGCGGTTACCCTGAATCGATAGCCTAATGGGATAGGCGTCAAATCAAGAAGAGAGCAAGCATGAGTGATTCACAAATCCGCATTGCGATTGCGGGCGCCGGCGGCCGGATGGGCCGTCAATTGATCCAGGCGGTGCAGCAGGCGGAAGGCGTGGTGTTGGGGGCGGCGCTGTCGCGCCCGGGCTCCAGCCTGGTCGGCGTCGACGCCGGCGAACTGGCGGGCATCGGCGCGCTGGGCGTCAAGGTGAGCGACAGTCTGGAGAAGGTGGCGAACGAGTTCGATATTTTGATCGACTTCACCCGCCCGGAAAGCACCCGGGGTTACCTGGATTTTTGCGTGGCGCACCACAAGGCGATGGTGATTGGCACTACCGGCTTCGATGACGCCGGCAAACAGGCGATCCGCGATGCGGCGCAGCATATCGGCATCGTGTTCGCCGCCAACTTCAGCGTCGGCGTCAACCTGGTGTTGAAACTGCTGGAGAAGGCCGCGCAGGTGATGGGCGACTATACCGAT
Organism: Serratia sp. TMDUHS_CL; assembly: GCF_037137105.1. Lineage (NCBI taxonomy): Bacteria > Pseudomonadati > Pseudomonadota > Gammaproteobacteria > Enterobacterales > Yersiniaceae > Serratia > Serratia sp. TMDUHS_CL. Next base: position 176,489 of record NZ_JBBBDV010000008.1, on the reverse strand, counting down.
ATCGAAATCGTTGAGGCGCACCACCGCCACAAAGTGGATGCGCCGTCGGGCACGGCGCTGGCCATGGGCGAAGCGATCGCCGGCGCGCTGGGGCGCGACCTGAAAAGCTGCGCGGTCTATGCGCGCGAAGGCCATACCGGCGAACGCGATCCGAAAAGCATCGGCTTTGCCACCATTCGTGCCGGCGACATCGTCGGCGAGCACACCGCGATGTTCGCCGACATCGGTGAACGGGTGGAAATTACCCATAAGGCCTCCAGCCGGATGACTTTTGCCAGCGGTGCGGTGCGTGCGGCTGCCTGGTTGCATAGCCGGGATAAAGGTATGTTTGATATGCGTGACGTGTTGAATTTGGACCAATTATAATTAATTTGCATACCATCGTGATGTGGTTGTATTGATCATAATGCTATGATAATCGGACAATAATTTTATTGTCCTTTTTTTTAACATGAAAAATTAAGCGTTGGTGTGTTTTTATTTCATTGATCGTTATTTATTGATGTTTTCCTTGCTAATCATCCCGTTTTTATCCACCAGATCTCATTTCAGCGTCTTTTGGAGCCCATTCTGGCGCCATTTTTCGTCATTCAGCCTCGCAACCGTTTTCCAGCCCCGGTTTTCTGTGTTTTTATCGCCGCTCAAGCCGCATGAGCGGCGAGAACTGCAAAAATAAAACAAAAAACGGCAGTTTGGGTAGACAAGCCGGACACTCATCATTAAAATGCGCCCAATTTGCCAAAAATTGGCCTCGCGGACGGTTTTTGCATTGATTTAGATCGCGATATCTGAATTAATATGCAAATATTGTGATTGATTATTCCTCGGAGGATGTTTTGATAAAGTCAGCGCTATTGGTTCTGGAAGACGGAACCCAATTCCACGGTCGGGCCATCGGGGCAGAGGGAACGGCAGTGGGGGAAGTGGTCTTCAATACGTCGATGACCGGTTATCAAGAAATCCTCACTGATCCTTCCTATTCCCGCCAGATCGTTACTCTTACTTATCCTCATATCGGCAATGTCGGCACTAATGCTTCCGACGAAGAATCCTCCGCAGTACACGCCCAAGGCCTCGTCATTCGTGACCTCCCGCTGATCGCCAGCAACTACCGCAACGAAGAAAGCCTGTCCGACTACCTCAAGCGTCACAACATCGTGGCAATCGCCGATATCGATACCCGTAAATTAACCCGCCTGCTGCGCGAGAAGGGCGCCCAGAACGGCTGCATCATCGCCGCCGACTCGACGGACGCCGCGCTGGCCCTGGCCAAGGCGCAAGGTTTCCCGGGGTTGAAGGGCATGGATCTGGCGAAAGAGGTCACCACCCAAGAGGCCTACAGCTGGCAGCAAGGCAGCTGGACGCTTGAAGGCGACCTGCCTGAAGCCAAGACCGCCGCGGAGCTGCCGTTCCACGTAGTGGCTTACGACTACGGCGCCAAGCGCAACATCCTGCGCATGCTGGTGGATCGCGGCTGCCGCCTGACCGTGGTGCCGGCGCAGACCCCGGCCGACGAGGTGCTGAAAATGAATCCGGACGGCATCTTCCTGTCCAACGGCCCGGGCGACCCGGAGCCATGCGACTACGCCATCGCCGCCATCAAACAGTTCCTGGAAACCGACATTCCGGTGTTCGGCATCTGCCTGGGTCACCAGCTGCTGGCGCTGGCCAGCGGGGCGAAAACCATGAAGATGAAGCTCGGCCACCACGGCGGCAACCACCCGGTGAAGGATCTGGACAACAACACCGTGATGATCACCGCGCAGAACCACGGCTTCGCCGTCGATGAAAACAACCTGCCGGCGAACCTGCGCGTCACGCACAAATCGCTGTTCGACCACACGGTGCAGGGCATTCACCGCACCGACAAAGCGGCGTTCAGCTTCCAGGGGCACCCGGAAGCCAGCCCAGGCCCGCATGATGCCGCGCCGTTGTTCGATCACTTTATCGAACTGATTGAGACTTACCGTTCTAACGCCAAATAATCAGGAGCAGTAAAAAATGCCAAAACGTACAGACATAAAAAGCATCCTGATCCTCGGCGCTGGCCCGATCGTTATCGGCCAGGCGTGTGAGTTCGACTACTCGGGTGCCCAGGCGTGTAAAGCGCTGCGCGAAGAGGGTTACCGCGTCATTTTGGTCAACTCCAACCCGGCGACCATCATGACCGACCCGGAAATGGCCGATGCGACCTATATCGAACCGATCCACTGGGAAGTGGTGCGCAAGATCATCGAAAAAGAGCGCCCGGATGCGGTGCTGCCGACCATGGGCGGCCAGACGGCGCTGAACTGCGCTCTGGAGCTGGAGCGTCAGGGTGTGCTGGCCGAGTTCGGCGTTACCATGATCGGCGCGACGGCCGATGCGATCGACAAGGCCGAAGACCGTCGCCGTTTCGACGTGGCGATGAAGAAAATCGGTCTGGACACCGCGCGTTCCGGCATTGCGCACACCATGGAAGAAGCGCTGGCGGTAGCCGCTGACGTCGGCTTCCCGTGCATCATCCGCCCTTCCTTTACCATGGGCGGCACCGGCGGCGGCATCGCCTATAACCGCGAAGAGTTCGAAGAGATCTGCGAACGCGGTCTGGACCTGTCGCCGACCAACGAGCTGCTGATCGATGAATCGTTGATCGGTTGGAAAGAGTACGAGATGGAGGTGGTGCGTGATAAGAACGACAACTGCATCATCGTCTGCTCCATCGAAAACTTCGACGCGATGGGCATCCACACCGGCGACTCGATCACCGTCGCACCGGCCCAGACCCTGACCGACAAGGAATACCAAATCATGCGCAACGCCTCGATGGCGGTGCTGCGTGAGATCGGCGTCGAAACCGGCGGCTCCAACGTGCAGTTCTCGGTCAACCCGAAAACCGGCCGCCTGATCGTTATCGAAATGAACCCGCGCGTGTCGCGCTCTTCGGCGCTGGCGTCGAAAGCCACCGGCTTCCCTATCGCCAAGATCGCCGCCAAGCTGGCGGTGGGCTACACCCTCGATGAGCTGATGAACGACATCACCGGCGGCCGCACCCCGGCATCGTTCGAACCGTCCATCGACTACGTCGTGACCAAGATCCCGCGCTTCAACTTCGAGAAGTTCGCCGGCGCCAACGATCGCCTGACCACCCAGATGAAGTCGGTCGGCGAAGTGATGGCCATCGGCCGCACCCAGCAGGAGTCGCTGCAAAAAGCGCTGCGCGGCCTGGAAGTGGGCGCTACCGGCTTCGACCCGAAAGTCAGCCTGGACGATCCGGAAGCGCTGACCAAGATCCGCCGCGAGCTGAAAGACGCCGGCTCTGACCGCATCTGGTACATCGCCGACGCCTTCCGCGCCGGTTTGTCGGTTGACGGCGTCTTCAACCTGACCAACGTCGACCGCTGGTTCCTGGTGCAGATTGAAGAGCTGGTGCGCCTGGAAGAGCAGGTGGCCGACGCGGGCATCAACGGCCTGAACAAAGCGTTCCTGCGCACCCTGAAGCGCAAGGGCTTCGCCGATGCGCGTCTGGCCAAGCTGGCCGGCGTCGCCGAGAGCGAAATTCGCAAGCTGCGCCACAGCCACGGCCTGCATCCGGTGTACAAGCGCGTGGATACCTGCGCGGCGGAATTCGCCACCGACACCGCCTACATGTACTCCACCTATGAAGAAGAGTGCGAGTCCAACCCGACCAACGACCGGCCGAAAGTGATGGTGCTGGGCGGCGGGCCGAACCGTATCGGCCAGGGCATCGAGTTCGACTACTGCTGCGTGCATGCCTCGCTGGCGCTGCGCGAAGACGGCTACGAGACCATCATGGTCAACTGTAACCCGGAAACCGTCTCCACCGACTACGACACCTCCGACCGCCTGTACTTCGAGCCGGTGACGCTGGAAGACGTGCTGGAAATCGTGCGCATCGAGAAGCCGAAGGGCGTGATCGTGCAGTACGGCGGCCAGACCCCGCTGAAGCTGGCGCGCGAGCTGGAAGCTGCGGGCGTGCCGATCATCGGCACCAGCCCGGATGCCATTGACCGCGCCGAAGACCGCGAGCGCTTCCAGCAGGCGGTCAACCGTCTGGGCCTGAAGCAGCCGGCCAACGCCACCGTCACCGCCATCGAGCAGGCGGTGGAGAAGGCGGCGGGCATCGGCTATCCGCTGGTGGTGCGCCCTTCCTACGTGCTGGGCGGCCGGGCGATGGAGATCGTCTATGACGAAACCGACCTGCGCCGTTACTTCCAGACTGCGGTCAGCGTGTCCAACGATGCGCCGGTGTTGCTGGACCGCTTCCTGGACGACGCGGTGGAAGTGGACGTCGACGCCATCTGCGACGGCGAGCGCGTGCTGATTGGCGGCATCATGGAGCACATCGAGCAGGCGGGCGTGCACTCCGGCGACTCCGCGTGTTCGCTGCCGGCATACACCCTGAGCCAGGAAATTCAGGACGTGATGCGTCGCCAGGTGGAAAAACTGGCGTTCGAGCTGCAGGTACGCGGCCTGATGAACGTGCAGTTCGCGGTGAAAGACAACGAAGTCTACCTGATTGAAGTGAACCCGCGCGCCGCGCGTACCGTGCCGTTCGTGTCCAAAGCGACCGGCGTGCCGCTGGCTAAAGTGGCCGCGCGCGTGATGGCGGGCAAAACGCTGGTTGAGCAGGGCGTGACCGAAGAAATTATCCCGCCGTACTACTCGGTGAAAGAAGTGGTGCTGCCGTTCAACAAATTCCCGGGCGTCGACCCGATTCTGGGGCCGGAAATGCGCTCTACCGGGGAAGTGATGGGCGTGGGCCGCACTTTCGCGGAAGCTTTCTCCAAAGCGATGCTGGGCAGTAACTCGGGCATGAAAAAGCAGGGCCGCGCGCTGCTGTCGGTGCGTGAAGGCGACAAGGCTCGCGTGGTCGATTTGGCCGCCAGCCTGCTGAAGCAGGGCTTCGAGCTGGACGCTACCCACGGCACCGCGGTTGTGCTGGGCGAAGCGGGCATCAACCCGCGCCTGGTCAACAAGGTGCACGAAGGGCGTCCGCACATTCAGGACCGTATCAAGAACGGCGAGTACACCTACATCGTCAACACCACGGCCGGCCGTCAGGCGATTGAAGACTCCAAGCTGATTCGCCGCAGCGCCCTGCAGTACAAGGTGCACTACGACACCACGCTGAACGGCGGCTTCGCCACCGCGATGGCGCTGAAAGCGGATCCGACCGAACAGGTCACGTCGGTGCAGGAAATGCACGCGCGCATCGGCAAATAACCGCGCGATAACGCTACGCCAGGGGCGCTGCAGATGCAGCGCCCTTTTTTATACAGCGAATTTGTCGGCTGGCGTTAAAAATTTCCGCTATCAATCAGTGGGCAAACTGTCACCCTGTGTGATTGGTATATGCTTGGTGTATTGGCAAGGAACGAAGGAACGACGATAACAATGATTCTGATAATTTATGCTCACCCGTATCCCCGGCATTCGCATGCCAATCAGCGCCTGCTGCAGGCGGTGAGGGATCTCCCCGAGGTAGAGGTGCGCTCGCTGTATGAGCTGTACCCCGATTTCAATATCGACATCAACGCCGAGCAGCGGGCGCTGGAGCGCGCCGACCTGGTGGTGCTGCAGCATCCGATGCAGTGGTACAGCTTCCCGCCGCTGTTGAAGCTGTGGATCGACAAAGTGCTGGAGCACGGCTGGGCCTACGGCCACGACGGCAACGCGCTGGTGGGTAAAGACTGCCTGTGGGCGGTGACCAGCGGCGGCGACGAGCACCACTTCGAGCTGGGCGACTTTCCCAACTTCGCCGCGCTGGCGCAGCCGCTGCAGGCCACGGCGATTTACTGCGGCATGAACTGGCAGCCTTTTTTCGCTCTGCATAACACCTTTACCTGCAACGAACCGGCGCTGCTCGCCGCCGGCGAAGCCTACCGGCAGCGGTTGGTCGACTACCTGATGGAACATGCCGAAGCGGAAACACGGGAGGCCAGCCATGGATAACCACCACATGATGATCGAGGGGCTGATCTACCTCGGCTCCGCCGCGCTGTTTGTGCCGATCGCGGTGCGACTGGGGCTGGGCTCGGTGCTCGGCTACCTGATTGCCGGCTGCATCATTGGCCCCTGGGGGCTGAAGCTGGTGTCGGATGCCGAGTCGATCCTGACCTTCGCCGAGATCGGCGTGGTGCTGATGCTGTTTATCATCGGCCTGGAGCTGGATCCCAAGCGGCTGTGGACGCTGCGCGCCTCGGTGTTCGGCGGCGGCAGCATTCAGATGGTGGGCTGCGGCCTGGCGCTGAGCGCCTTCTGTTACTTCCTGGGCCTCAACTGGAAGGTGGCGCTGTTGATTGGCCTGACGCTGGCGCTCTCATCCACCGCCATCGCCATGCAGGCGATGAGCGAACGCAACCTGACGCCGTCGCCGATCGGCCGCAGCGCATTTGCGGTGCTGCTGTTCCAGGATATCGCGGCGATCCCGCTGGTGGCGATGATCCCGCTGCTGGCCAGCAGCGGCGCCACCACCACGCTGGGCGCTTTCGTGCTGTCGGCGGCCAAGGTGGTGGGCGCGTTGACGATAGTGGTGTTGCTCGGCCGCTACGTCACCCGCCCGCTGCTGCACTTCGTCGCCCGTTCGGGCATGCGCGAGGTGTTCAGCGCCGTGGCGCTGTTCCTGGTGTTCGGTTTCGGCATCCTGCTGGAGATGGCCGGGCTGTCGATGGCGATGGGGGCGTTCCTCGCCGGGGTGCTGCTGGCGAGCTCGGAATACCGCCACGCGCTGGAGAGCGATATTCAGCCGTTCAAGGGGCTGCTGCTGGGGCTGTTCTTTATCGGCGTCGGCATGTCGATCGATTTCGGCACGCTGTTCCATCATCCGCTCCTGATCGCCTCGCTGCTGCTGGGCTTTATGCTGATCAAGGCGGCGCTGCTGTGGCTGATTGGGCCGCTGCTCGGCGTGCCGAAGCGCCAGCGCGGCCTGTTCGCCATTCTGCTGGGGCAGGGCAGTGAATTCGCCTTCGTGATCTTCAGCGCCGCGCAGCTGGCCGGCGTCCTGCCGGTCGAATGGGCCAAGTCGCTGACGCTGGCGGTGGCGCTGTCGATGGCGGCCACGCCGCTGCTGCTGGTGATCGCCGCGCAGCTGGAGAAAAATGCGCCGAAAGAGGAGCGCCCGGCTGACGTTATCGACGACGAGAATGCCAGCGTGATCATCGCCGGCTTCGGCCGTTTCGGTCAGATCGCCGGCCGCTTGCTGTTGGCCAACGGCGTACACACCGTGGTACTGGATCACGATCCGGACCATATCGAGACGCTGCGCAAATTCGACACCAAGGTGTTCTACGGCGACGCCACGCGCGCCGATTTGCTGGAGGCCGCCGGCGCCGCCCACGCCAAGGTGCTGATCAACGCCATCGACGACGTGGAAGACAGCCTGGCGCTAACCGAGCTGGCCAGACAGCACTTCCCGCATCTGAAGGTGGTGGCGCGAGCGCGCGACGTCGATCACTGGTATCAGCTGCGGCAGCTGGGGGTGGAAAAACCGGAGCGCGAAACCTTTGAAAGCTCGCTGCGCATCGGCCGTGAAACGCTTGAGCTGCTGGGGCTGGACGCCTATGAGGCGCGCGAGAAGGCGGATACGTTCCGCCGCTATAACCTGAAGATGCTGGAAGACACGCTGGAGAATTATCAGGACACCGAGTTCCGCATCGCCAGCCTGCAGCGGGCCAAGGAGATGCTCAGCGCGGCCATCGAGCAGGATCAGAATCGGCTGGCGCGGGTGCAGCAGACCGGCTGGCGCGGCAGTATCGACGGCAAGGCGCCGGAGGATGAAGTGGTGGAAGCCAAAGGATAAGAGTAGGGGCGCCAGATCGGCGCCCCTTTTTTTGCTTAGCTCAGTGCGACCTTGATGCCCAAGGCGATCAGCATACCGCCCAGCAGCTTGTCGACGATCTTCTGGGTCTTTTCCAACCCGCGACGCACCGGCCCGCTCTGGATCAGGAACACCAGCAGCGGCCACCAGATGACCGACAGGCCGAGAATAATCCCCGCGTACCACAGCTTGTCGCCCAGGCCGGAATCGATCTGCAGCACCTGGGTGAATACCGCCAGGAAGAATAGGGTGGCCTTCGGGTTCAGCAGGTTGCACAGGTAGCCTTGCGCAAAGGCGCTCTTCAGGCTGACCTGCTGCTGCGGCAGATTGCTGACGTTCATCTTGCCGCCGCCGCGCGACAGCAGCGCCTGGATGCCGATCCACACCAGATAGACCGCCCCGGCGTATTTCAGCAGGTTAAACAGCCACGGCGTGGTGGTGATCACCACCGCCAGCCCGGCGACGCAGTAGGACATGTGGGTGGCGACGCCGCAGATCACGCCGAAGGCGGTCATCATGGCGGCCAGCCGCGGATAGCGGGCGGCGTTTTTGATCACCAGGAAAAAATCCGGGCCGGGGGAGAGCATGCCGAGGGCGGCAATGCCGGCGACGAACAGCGAAGTTTCAAGCATGGGGCGTCTCGCGCAAAAGACAGAGTTCTGGCGATAATAACGCCGCTTCCTCTGATGCGCATCAACCCAATGAGGTATTGTTAGGCTCTATGATAATTATTCATCTACCGCCAGCGACGGAGCCCTATGCAGCAGACTAACGCCACAGACATGCCGGAACCGCACCGGCAACAGCGTGAAATAACCCGCCTGTGCATTCAATGCGCGCTGCTGCTGTTGCAGCACGGCGCTGAGAGCACGGTGGTGGAACAGCTGTCGACCCGCCTGGGACTGGCGCTGGGGATGGACAGCGTGGAAAGCTCGATCTCCGCCAATGCGGTGGTGTTGACCACCCTCAGCCACGGCGCCTGTCTGACCACCACCCGCAAGAACGTCGATCGCGGCATCAATATGCAGGTGGTGACCGAAGTGCAGCATATCGTGATCCTCGCCGAGCACCACCTGGCGGATGCGCACGACGTGGCGCGCCGTTTTGACAGGATCCGGCCGTTGCGCTACCCGCGCTGGCTGGTGGTGCTGATGGTGGGGTTGTCCTGCGGGTGCTTCAGCATGCTCAACGGTGGTGGCGCTGACGCCTTCCTGGTGACCTTTATCGCCAGCGGCACGGCGATGCTGGTGCGCCAAATTCTCACCGCCCGCCATATGAATCCGCTGATCAATTTTTGCCTGACGGCGTTTGTCGCTACGTCGATCTCCGGGCTGCTGCTGCGCCTGCCGGCGTTTAAGGACACCTCGAGCGTGGCGATGGCCGCCAGCGTGCTGTTGCTGGTGCCGGGCTTCCCGCTGATCAACGCGGTGGCCGATATGTTCAAGGGGCACGTCAATACCGGGCTGGCGCGCTGGGCGATGGCCAGCCTGCTGACGCTGGCGACCTGCATCGGGGTGGTGATGGCGATGTCGCTGTGGGATCTGCGGGGGTGGTCATGAGTCTGCTGTGGGCCTTGTTGCAGGAGATGTTGTTGGCGGCGGTGCCGGCGCTGGGCTTCGCCATGGTGTTCAACGTGCCGCTGCGCGCGCTGCGTTATTGCGCGTTGCTTGGGGCCATCGGGCGCGGTTCGCGCATGCTGATGATGCACGGCGGCATGAACATCGAGTGGGCCTCGCTGCTGGCGGCGATCCTGATCGGTATCATCGGTATCTACTGGTCGCGCTGGCTGCTGGCGCACCCGAAGGTGTTCACCGTGGCGGCGGTGATCCCGATGTTCCCCGGCATTTCCGCCTATACCGCGATGATAACTGTGGTAGAGATCTCACATTTGGGCTACAGCGAAGCCTTGATGGAGACCATGATCACCAACTTCCTCAAGGCCAGTTTCATCGTCGGTGCGTTGTCGATCGGCCTGTCGCTGCCGGGTCTGTGGCTGTACCGCAAACGCCCCGGCGTGTGAAATTTCCCGGCGGGAGATCGTTGGTTATTAGATATGCTGATAAGAGCTATCTTATATATTCATCTTGCTTGATTAGCCTATCGACGGCACTCAGGCCTTTACGTATAGTGTCACCAATTTTGCTGCCTACACAGGGTTAAACAATGATTATCAGCCTGATCGCTGCCTTGGCGGCGGATCGCGTTATTGGCATGGAAAACGCCATGCCGTGGCACCTGCCGGCGGACCTTGCGTGGTTTAAACGCAACACGTTGAATAAGCCGGTTATTATGGGCCGCAAGACCTTCGAGTCCATCGGCCGCCCGCTGCCGGGCCGCCACAATATCGTTTTGAGCAGCCGTCCGGGTAGCGAAGCCGGGGTGACCTGGGTGACCTCGATGGATGAAGCGCTGGCCGCCGCCGGCGACGTGGAAGAAGTGATGGTGATCGGCGGTGGGCGCATCTATACCCAGCTGCTGCCGCGTGCCGATCGCCTGTACCTGACGCACATCGACGCCGAGGTCGGCGGCGATACCCACTTCCCGGATTACGAGCCGGACGAGTGGGAAACCACGTTCAGCGAGTTCCACGACGCCGACGATCTGAATTCGCACAGCTACTGCTTCGAGATCCTGCAGCGCCGCTGATTTCAGCGCGTTAGCCAACTCTCCCCGGGGGCGCAAGCAATTGCGCCCCCGGCCTTTTTGCGCCCGTCGTCCGTAACCTTTCCGTCACATTACCTGATTAGTATGAAGCCCAACTCCGAGCGCCCCGGCAACTCTGGTGAATCTTGACCGCGGCGCCATAACTAAAAAGGTAACCACGCTATGACCAAGCAAATTGAGCAATTAGACGCCGACCGCCTGATCGATCCCACTCGCCGCAAACTGCTGCTCGGCAGCGCCGGCGCCGTCGGCCTGGCCGGCTTTCTCGGCGGCGGCATCTGGTCGGTCTCCGCCGAGGCGTTGGCCGAGGATCTGCCGCCGAACAAACTGCTGGGCTTTCAGGGCATCGCCGCCTCTACCGCCGACGAGGTGACCATCGCACCGGGCTACCGTGCGGAGGTGCTGATCTCCTGGGGGGAGCCGCTGGTGGATGGCGCACCGGCCTTCGATCCGCAGGGCAACAACAGCGCCGCCGATCAGGAAAAACAGTTCGGCGACAATAACGACGGCATGAGCTTCTTCCCGATCGACGATCGCCACGGCGTGATGGCCATCAATAACGAATACGTCAACGAGCAGTACCTGTTCGCTCACGGCGGCGCCAAGGCCACCAGTCTGGAAGAGGTGCGTAAATCGCAGGCGGCGCACGGCGTTTCCATCGTGGCGGTAAAGCGCGTCGGCGACGGCCAGCGGTGGGAAGTGGAGCGCCCGTCGCGCTATAACCGCCGCATCACCGCCAACACCGACATGCAGTTCAGCGGCCCGGCCGCCGGGCATCCGCTGTTGCAGACCGCCGCCGATCCGAGCGGGCGCAAGGTGCTGGGCACCTTCGGCAACTGCGCCAACGGCAAGACGCCGTGGGGCACCTATCTGACCTGCGAAGAAAACTTCGATACCTACTTCGGCACCCGCCAGGCCGATTACCCAACCACGCCGGAACAGAAGCGCTACACGCTGAAGGTCAGCGAGCCGGAGCGTAACTGGCCGGACTATGATGAGCGCTTCGACGTGGCGAAGAACCCCAACGAATTCAACCGCCATGGCTGGATCGTGGAGATCGATCCGCTGAATCCGACTTCGACGCCCATCAAGCACACTGCGCTGGGCCGCTTCAAGCATGAAAATGCGGCGGTGACCGTGGCCAAAGATGGCCGTCTGGTGGTGTACATGGGGGACGACGAGCGCGGCGAACATATCTATAAGTACGTTTCCAAAGGTGTGGTCGACGCCGCCAACCCGGCCAACAATCGCACGCTGCTGGACGAGGGAACGCTGTACGTGGCGCAGTTCGACGGCGACGACGCCGGCACGCCGCTGAAGGGCAAAGGACGCTGGATTGCGCTCGAATTCGGCAAGAACGGCCTGACGCCGGAGAACGGCTTCCGCGATGAGGCCGAAGTGCTGATCTTCGCCCGCAAGGCGGCGCAGCAGGTCGGCGCCACCAAAATGGATCGTCCGGAGTGGATCGCGGTGAACCCGCATGACGGCCGCGCTTACTGCACGCTGACCAACAACAGTAAGCGCGGTGAGGAAGGGATGCCGCTGAACGCCGCCAACCCGCGGCCGAACAATATCTATGGCCAGATCATTCGCTGGGACGAAGGCGGTGACGCCACCGCCGGCACCTTTGCCTGGGACATGTATGCGCTGTGTGGCAACCCGATTGCCCACCCGGAAGGCGTCAACCGCGGCACGCCGAACATCACGGCGGACAACACGTTCAACAGCCCGGACGGGCTGGGCTTCGATCGCGCCGGCCGCCTGTGGATCCTCACCGACGGCAAGTACAGCAACAAGGGGGATTACGTCGGGCAGGGCAACAACCAGATGCTGGTGGGTGATCCGGTCAGCGGCGAAATTCGCCGTTTCATGGTGGGGCCGAAGTCCTGCGAACTGACCGGCATCACCTTCACTCCGGACTACAAGACGATGTTCGTCAACGTGCAGCATCCGGGAGAAGAGGGCGATTCGCACTTCCCGAACAACAGCCCGCGCCCGCGTTCATCGGTATTGATGATCACGCGTGAAGATGGCGGGGTGATTGGGGCGTAAGGCAGTAAAGAGAACCAAGGCGGCCTGGGCCGCCTTTATGTTTGTTTTCAGGACGCGGTCAGTCTGCCGGCGTGGTCAGGCGCTTCGCCACGGTTGGCGGGCTGCGTGAAGTAACGGCGGTCTTCCCAGCGCAGCATCGTCAGATCGCCGCCCCAGCAGCAGCCGGTATCCAGCCCGATTACGCCTTCCGGCGTGCCCTTGCCTTCCAGCGAGGCCCAGTGACCGAAGACGATGGTGTATTCCGGATCCACCAGGCGCGGCAGCTCGAACCACGGCTTCAGCGGCGCCGGCGCGGTGCCCGGCGCATCTTTGCAGATCATGTCGAGCTGGCCGTTGGGGAAGCAGTAGCGCATGCGCGTGAGCGCATTGGTGCTGAAACGCAGGCGCGCCAGGCCGCTCAGTTCCGGCGCCCAGTTGTTCGGCATGTCGCCGTACATGGCGTCGAGAAACAGCGGGTAGCTGTCGCTGCTCAAGACCGCTTCCACTTCGCGCGCGCACATTTTCGCGGTGTCGATATCCCACTGCGGGGTGATGCCGGCGTGCGCCATCACCAGCTTTTGCTCATCGTCCACCTGCAGCACCGGTTGGCGGCGCAGCCAGTTGATCAGCTCGTCGGCGTCCGGCGCTTCCAGCAGCGGGGTGATGCGATCTTTGGGTTTGTTGCGGCTGATGCCAGCGTAGACCGCCAGCAGGTGCAGATCGTGGTTGCCCAGCACCATGCGCACCGCCGGGCCGAGCGAGCGCACGAAGCGCAGCACGTCCAGCGAGGCGGGGCCGCGCGCCACCAGATCGCCGGTCAGCCACAGCCGATCGCGCTCGGGATCGAAAGCAGCCTGAGCCAGCAGCGACTTCAGTTCATCGTAACAGCCGTGAACGTCGCCGATAAGGTATGTCGACATAATTAATGGATCAGCGTTGGAATGGCTAAGCGAAACACGGGAATAGCGGTGCGGAACGGTTGACCCTGATGGTCCACCATTTCGTAATGGCCTTCCATGGTGCCCAGCGGCGTTTCCAGAATGGCGCCGCTGGTATACTGAAACTCTCCGCCGGGCGGAATGACGGGCTGTTCGCCGATCACGCCTTCGCCCTGAACTTCGGTTTGGCGGCCGTTGCTGTTGGTGATCAGCCAGTAACGGCCCAGCAGTTGCACGTCGGTCCGCCCCAGATTGCGGATAGTGATGGTATAGGCGAAGACGTAACGCTCTTCTTCAGGGATCGACTGTGATTCCACATAGATGCTCTGAACCTGAATACACACGCGGGGCGAATCAATCATGACAACAACTCCTTATTGCTGCGGCGTCGGATTGGCTGACAGCCAGTTCGCCAGCTTGCAGTACTGCGCCACAGAAATATTTTCTGCTCTGAGCGAAGGATCGACGCCCAGCTCCGTCAGCTGCTCCGGCGTGAACAGGTCGCCCAGGCTATTGCGGATGGTTTTCCGCCGCTGGTTGAACGCCTGCGTGGTGATGCGGCTCAGCATGCGCACGTCGCCCACCGGGTTCGGCAGCACGCTGTGCGGCACCAGGCGCACCACGGCGGAATCGACCTTCGGCGGCGGCGCGAACGCGGTCGGCGGCACTTCCAGCACCGGAATGACGTTGCAGTAGTACTGCGCCATCACGGTCAAACGCCCGTAGGCCTTGCTGTTCGGGCCGGCCACCAGACGGTTGACCACCTCTTTTTGCAACATAAAGTGCATGTCGCGGATTGCCTGAGTATAGCTGAAAAGGTGGAACATCAGCGGCGTCGAAATATTGTACGGCAGGTTACCAAATACGCGCAGCGGTTGGCCAGCTTCCTCGGCCAGTTCGGCGAAATTCACCGTCATGGCGTCCTGCTGGTGGATGGTCAGCTTGTCTTTCAGCCGCGGGTGGTTCTCCAGCCGGGTGGCCAGATCGCGGTCCAGTTCGATCACCGTCATGCGGTCCATGCGTGCGCCGACCGGCTCGGTCAGGGCGCCGAGGCCGGGGCCGATCTCGACCACCGCTTCGCCCGGCTGCGGGTGAATGGCGGAGACAATGCTATCGATGACAAACTGATCGGTTAAAAAGTTTTGTCCAAAGCGTTTGCGGGCAAAGTGCCCTTGGTGGACTCTGTTATTCATTACAATTAATTATCATTTTAATGGCGAGATTCAGGGCCGTTTGGAAACTGCCGACATCGGCGGTGCCGGTGCCGGCCAGTTCCAGAGCGGTACCGTGGTCGACCGAGGTGCGTATGAAAGGCAAACCGAGGGTGATATTCACCGCGCGGCCGAACCCTTGGTATTTTAGCACCGGCAGCCCCTGATCGTGATACATCGCCAGCACCGCATCGGCATCTTGCAGATATTTGGGCTGGAACAGGGTGTCCGCCGGCAGCGGGCCGACAAGATGGATGCCCTCAGCGCGCAGCGCGTCGAGCGCCGGGATGATGGTGTCTATCTCTTCGTGCCCCATATGGCCGCCTTCCCCGGCGTGGGGATTCAGACCGCAAACGTAAATGTGCGGCCGGGCGATGCCAAATTTGGTTTTCAGATCGTGGTCGAGGATGCGGATGACTTCGAACAGGCTCTGTTGCGTGATGGCGCCCGGCACCGCCAGCAGCGGCAGGTGGGTGGTCGCCAGCGCCACGCGCAGCTCTTCGGTCGCGAGCATCATCACCACGCGATCGCAGCGGCTGCGATCGGCAAAGAATTCGGTATGGCCGATAAACGGCACGCCGGCGTCGTTGATCACGCCCTTGTTCACCGGGCCGGTGATCAGCGCAGCGAATTCGCCGTTCAGGCAGCCGTCGCAGGCGCGCGCCAGGGTTTCCACCACGTAGGCGCTGTTGCCGACGTTCAACTCCCCGGCGGTGACCGGGTGAGCGAGCGAGACCGGCAGCACGGTCAGCGTGCCGGCGCGTTGCGCTTCGGCCGGCTGCTGCGGCTGGTAGTCGTGCAGCGTCAGCGGCAGGCCCAAACGCTTGGCGCGTTCAAGCAGCAGGGCCGGATCGGCGCACACCACCAGCTCAACAGGCCAATCCTGTTGCGCCAGCGCTGCCACCAAATCCGGCCCTACCCCGGCGGGTTCGCCGGGGGTAATGACGACGCGTTTATTGCTGTGCATCGCTGCCATCGAGGATCTTCACGTAAGCCTGGGCGCGCTGTTCCTGCATCCAGGTCTGTGCTTCTTCGGCGAACTTACGGTTGAACAACATGCGGTAAGCGCGATCTTTTTGCGCGGCGTCGGTCTTATCCACCTGGCGGGTATCCAGCAGCTGGATCAGGTGCCAACCGAAGGAAGAGTGGACCGGCGCGCTGATTTCACCCTTGCTCAGCTTCAGCAACGCATCGCGGAAGGCCGGATCGTAGATGTCCGGGGAAGCCCAGCCCAGATCGCCGCCCTGCATGGCGGAACCCGGATCCTGCGACAGCTGTTTGGCTTCGTCGGCAAACTTGGCGCGGCCGCTCTTGATCGCTTCCGCAACGGATTGCAGCTTGGCGCGCGCCTGATCGTCGGTCAGCACCACCGAAGGTTTCAGCAGGATGTGACGGGCGTGCACTTCGGTAACCGACACCGACTGGCTCGCGCCGCGGATGTCGTTCACTTTCAGGATGTGGAAGCCGACGCCGGAGCGGATTGGGCCGACGACGTCGCCTTTCTTGGCGCTCACCAGACGTTCCGCGAACAGGGTCGGGATCTCTTGCAGCTTGCCCCAGCCCATGTTGCCGCCTTTCAGCGCCTGAGAGTCGGCGGAGTAGGTGATTGCCAGCTTGCCGAAGTCGGCGCCGCTGTTGATCTCGCCCACCAGGCGTTTGGCCAGCTCTTCGGCTTTGTCGACCTGCTGCTGAGACGGGTTCTCCGGCAGCGGGATCAGGATGTGGCTGATGTTCATTTCGGTGTCGCTGCCGTTCTGCGCGCCCACCTGTTTGGCCAGCGAGTCCACTTCCTGCGGCAGGATGGTGACGCGGCGGCGCACTTCGTTGTTACGCACTTCGGAGATCAGCATCTCTTTGCGGATCTGCGAACGGTAGGTGTTGTAGTTCAACCCTTCGTACGACAGGCGGCTGCGCAGCTGATCGACGCTCATCTTGTTTTGTGCGGCGATATTGGCGATCGCTTTATCCAGATCGGCGTCGGACACGGTGATGCCCATTTTCTTGGCCATCTGCAGCTGGATGTTATCCATGATCAGGCGTTCGATGATCTGATGGCGCAGCGTCTTGTCGTCCGGCAGCTGTTGGCCGGCCTGCTGGGCGTTGAGCTTCACTGACTGCAACAGACCGTTGACGTCGCTTTCGAGTACCACGCCGTTATCCACGACGGCGGCGACTTTATCCACTTCTTGGGGTGCTGCGAACGCGGCATTGGCGCAAACCACCAATCCGAGAATAAGCGTTCTCCAGTTCTTCATACATTTCCCATTATGTAATCCGCAAATGCGGGTGAAAGTTCTCGTTTTCAAAGTGTTGCAAAGCGTCAGAATGCGCGCTGATACGGCAGAATGCCGGAGCGCAGCATTTCTGCGGAGCCGAGACTATGATCGCTGCTCAGGCCGCGCAGTTCGACGTTGAACGAAACTCTGTTGTCGTAAACGCTGGTATTGTTGCTGTTGTTCCAGTCGGTGATCTTGCGCTCATAGCCCAGGGTCACTGCCCAGCAGCAGGTGTTGTACTTCAGCCCCACCAGCTGATCGGCGGATTGTTTGGCGCGGGTGTCGTAATAATACGCCCCGACCACCGCCCAACGATCGGCGATCGGCCAGCTGCCGGTGATGCCCACCTGCGAGATGCCGTCCTGGAAGGCCGGAACCGTTTTGGTGTTCAACGCCGTCTGGATATATTCCGGCGTGGCGTAACGGTAGTTCAGCTGCACCACGCGCTCGGCATCCTGGCGGTATTCCACCACGCCGTTGCCCAGCGAGACGCTGTTCAGGCGGGTGTCGTACTGCAGGCCGCCGCGCAGGCCCCAACGATCGTCGATTTTCCAATAGGTATCGCCGGCCCAGGCCACGCTGCCGGTATCGTCGTTGTTGTCGTACCCGGTTACCTGGTCGCCGGTGCGCGAACGGCTGAAGTAGTAGATTTGACCCACGGAAGCGTTAAAACGTTCAACCAGCGCGTCATCATAAATGCGGGTGGTCAAGCCGGTGGAGACGCGGTTCTGCGAAGCGATGCGATCCAGGCCGCTGTAGGTGCGGTCGCGGAACAGGCCGGAGTAGTCGGTCTGCAGCAGCGTGGTGTCGTAGGTGTAGATGTTGCTCTGGTCGCGGTACGGCACGTACAGGTACTGCACGCGCGGCTCCAGCGTCTGGGTGGCGCCTTCGGCCCAGATCATCGGTCGTTCGAATACCAGCTTGCCGTCAACCTTGAACTGCGGCAGTACGCGGTTGACCGAGTCATCAAGTTCCGGTGCAGCGACGCCTTTACGGCTCTGGTAGTTGGCGGCGAAACCGTCAGGAATATCCTGCTGGTAATGGGTCGCCATCACCTTGGCTTCGGTGTTCAGGCTGGCCCAGCCGTTGGTCAACGGCAGGTTGAGCGTCGGCTCCATATGCAGACGGGTGGCGTCCGGGCTGTATGGGTTGACGCTGGTGAACTTGGCCGCCTGACCGTAGATATGGAAGTCGAACGGGCCGAGGTCGTTCTTGTAGTAGTTCAGATCCAGCTGTGGCTGGACTTTATACGAGTCCGACTGTGAACGATCGGTGTCGTCGTAAATCTGGAACTGTTTGGAGCTCAGCGTGGCGTTCCAGTTCTCGTTGGCATAGCCGAGGCTGAATTTCTGCGTGGCGTAGCCGTCAGTGGTGGAACCGTACTTGGAATCCAGGTCGGTGAAGTATTTAGAGTCGCTGACCTTGGTGTAGTCGACGTTGAAGCGCCACACCTGATCCATGACGCCGTTGTGGTTCCAGTAGAACAGCCAGCGTTTGTTGTCGTCATGATCTTTGCCGTATTCCTTGTCGTCCGGCAGCCAGTCGAACTCCATCAGGCCGAGGCCCGGCTGCACCAGATAGCGGAACTCGGTCTGCCACTGCAGGCCGCGCTTGGACATATAGTGCGGTGTGATGGTGGCGTCGTAGTTCGGCGCGATGTTCCAGTAGTACGGCAACATGAACTCGAAGCCGTTGTTGCTGCCGTACTTGGCGTTCGGGATCAGGAAGCCGGAACGGCGCTTGTCGCCGACCGGCAGCTGCAGGTACGGGCTGTAGAACACCGGCACGCCGCCGATGCGGAAGCGGGCGTTCCACACTTCCGCCACCTGCTCTTCGCGATCGTGGATCACTTCGGAACCGACCACGCTCCAGCTGTCGTCGCCCGGCAGACAGGAGGTAAAGGTGCCGTTTTCCAGAATGGTGTAACGGTTGGCACCGCGCATCTTCATTTTGTCGGCGTCGCCGCGCCCCTGGCGGCCTACCATCTGGTAGTCGCCTTCATAGACGTCGGTATCTTTGGTGTTCAGGTTCGACCAGGCCTTCGGGCCTTTCAGTTTGATCTGATTGTCGCTGTAGTGCACGTCGCCGGTGGCGGTGACGGTACGCACCGGCTCCGTCTGGCCGGGTTTTTCCGTCTGGTTCAGCTCAACTTCTTTGGCGGTCAGGGTGCTGTTGCCCTGCTCGACGCGCACGTTGCCGCTGAACAGGGCACTTTTCGGGTAGTCGGCGCGCGAGTCATCGGCATTGATCGTCACCGGTTGGCTGTTCGGATCGCCGCTGACCAAAGGCTTGTCGTAAACGGGAACGCCAAGCATGCATTGCTCGGCCAGATCAGCCAGCGCATGCTGACTGTAGAGTGCCGTCCAAATCATCGTGGCCAGCAGTGTTGGGAAACTTTTTTTCATACGCGGTTTTGGTGTTCCGTCATCAGAGGCGTCATGTCCGGCAAACGGTCAGAGACTATATTACTCATCTGCGTTGCGCTAGTGCTAAATCCAGCCGTTTACTTGCGTCGTCGTTAGGCGCAAAGATAAATGACAGGTATGATAATCCAAATTCTAGGAAAAATCGCCTGCACCCTTTCCTGAAGCGAAGGGGAGTGGGCGGCTTTCGGCATGATAATTGAGGAGTATATGCAGTATTGGGGAAAACTGCTCGGCGTCATCGTCGCCATCTGGTCTGGCGCGGGATTCTGGGGTGTAGTTCTGGGGCTGATTATCGGTCATATGATCGATACGGCGCGCAGCAACAAGCGCAGCCGGGGGTTCTTCACCGACCAGCAAACGCGGCAAACGCTGTTTTTCCGCACCACTTTTCAGGTGATGGGCCACCTGACCAAATCCAAAGGACGCGTTACCGAGGCGGATATCCAGATCGCCAGCCTGTTCATGGATCGCCTGCAGCTGCACGGCGAAGCGCGCACCGCGGCGCAGCAGGCGTTCCGCGAGGGCAAACAGAGCCAGTTCCCGCTGCGTGAGACGCTGCAGCAGTTCCGCAGCATCTGTTTTGGCCGCTTCGATTTGATTCGGATGTTTCTGGAAATTCAGATTCAGGCGGCGTTTGCCGACGGCTCGCTGCACCCGAACGAACGCCAGGTACTGTACGTCATCGCCGAGGAGCTGGGTATTTCACGCGCGCAGTTCGACCAGTTCCTCAGCATGATGGAAGGTGGGCGCCAGTTCGGCGGCGGTCAGCAGGGCGGATATTCGCAGGGCGGCTATCAGCAGGCTCAGCGCGGCCCGACGCTCGACGACGCGTGCAAGGTGCTCGGCGTGCGCAGCAGCGACGATGCCGCCACCATCAAACGCGCCTACCGCAAACTGATGAGCGAACACCATCCGGATAAGCTGGTGGCGAAAGGCTTGCCGCCGCAGATGATGGAAATGGCCAAGCAGAAAGCGCAGGAGATTCAGGCGGCGTACGACCTGATCAAACGCGAGAAAGGCTTTAAATAAGCGATGTAAGCGGGCCCGGTATGCTGGGCCCGTTGGGTTTTAGCCTTAGAAATCCGGCTCGGCGCGAAAGTGCATCGGCGTCTGGAAGGCGGGGTGGGTGATGCGCAGCTCTTGCGCATGCAGCTGCAGCCGCGGTGCCATCGCCTTGGCCTCCGGCGGGGCGTAGAAACCGTCGCCGAGGATCGGATGCCCCAGCGCCAGCATGTGCACCCGCAGCTGGTGCGAGCGGCCGGTGATCGGCGTTAGCTTCACGCGGGTGCTGCCGTCGGCGTCGCGCGACAGCACCAGATACTTCGTTTGCGCCGCTTTGCCAGTGTCAAAACACACCTTTTGCAGCGGCCGGTTCGGCCAATCGCAGATCAGCGGCAAATCCACCAACCTCTCGTCATGCTCCATATGCCCCCAAACGCGGGCGATATAGGATTTCTTCGGTTCGCGTTCGCGAAACTGACGCTTCAGCTCACGCTCGGCGGCCTTGTTGAGCGCCACCACGATCACCCCGCTGGTGGCCATGTCCAGCCGGTGCACCGATTCGGCAGCCGGATGATCGGCCTGAATGCGGGTCATCAGGCTGTCTTTGTTTTCCGGCGCGCGGCCGGGCACCGACAGCAAGCCGCTGGGCTTGTTGACCACCATGATGTGTTCATCCTGATACAGGATGTGCAGCGGGTCCTGCGGGGGATTGTAGGGTTCCATCTTGGCTCCGCGATAAGGGCCGAGCGGGGAGGCGCTTGCCTCCCCGCGTCGCGCCGGTTACTGGTGGGTGACCACCACCAGACGAATGGCGTCCAGGCGCCAGCCGGCTTCATTGAGGTTGGCCAGCACCTGACGGCGGTTGAACTCCAGCGCTTCGACTTCGTCGTCGCGGATGTTCGGGTTGACCGCCTTCAGCGCTTCCAGACGCGCCAGCTCGGCGCTCAGCTTGTCGTCCGCCTCTTGCTTCGCCTGTTCGATAAGCGTGCGCGCCTGCGCTTCCACCAGGCTTTCCGCCTGCTGCAGCATGGCGTGCACGTCTTGCTGCACGGCGTTGACCAGCTTGCTGGAGGTGTGGCGATTGACCGCGTTCAGCTGGCGGTTGAAGCTTTCGAACTCGACCTGCGCCGCCAGGTTGGTGCCCTTGCGGTCCATCAGCATGCGGATCGGCGTCGGCGGCAGGAAGCGGGTCAGCTGCAGGTGCTTCGGCGCCTGGGCTTCTACCACGTAAACCAGCTCAACCAGCAGGGTGCCGACCGGCAACGCTTTGTTTTTCAACAGGGACACTGCGCAGCTGCCGGTGTCGCCGGACAGGATCAGATCCAGGCCGTTGCGGATGATCGGGTGCTCCCAGCTGACGAACTGCGCGTCTTCGCGCGACAGCGCCCGATCGCGGTCGAAGGTGACGGTGCAGCCGTCCTGCGGCAGGCCCGGGAAGTCCGGCACCAGCATATGATCGGACGGCGTCAGCACGATCAGGTTGTCGCTGCGGTCTTCCTGATTGATGCCGACGATGTCGAACAGGTTGAGCGCGAAGCCCACCAGATTGACGTCGTTATCCTGCTCGGCGATGGCGGCGGCCAGCGCCTGGGCTTTGTCGCCGCCGTTGGAGTGCATCTCTAGCAGGCGGTCGCGGCCCTGTTCCAGCTGCGCTTTCAACTGATCGTGCTGCTGGCGGCAGGCGTGGATGAATTCGTCGAAGCCTTCCTGTTCGGTCGGCGCGGCCAGATAGCCGATCAACTGCTCGTAGCAGCTGTCGTAGATGGTGCGGCCGGTCGGGCAGGTGTGTTCGAAGGCATCCAGCCCCTCGTGGAACCAACGCCCCAGCACCGCCTGCGCGGTGTGCTCCAGGTAAGGCACCATGATTTGGATATCGTGCATCTGGCCGATACGGTCCAGACGGCCGATACGCTGCTCCAGCAGATCCGGGTTGAACGGCAGATCGAACATCACCAGCTGGCTGGCGAACTGGAAGTTGCGGCCTTCGGAGCCGATCTCGGAACACAGCAGCACCTGTGCGCCTTCCTCTTCGGAGGCGAAGTAGGCGGCGGCGCGGTCGCGCTCGATGATCGACAGCCCTTCGTGGAACACCGCGGCGCGGATCGCTTCACGCTCGCGCAGCACCTGCTCCAGCTGCAGCGCGGTGTCGGCCTTGGCGCAGATCACCAGCACTTTTTCGTTGCGGTTGGCCAGCAGGTAGTCCAGCAGCCACTCGACGCGCGGGTCGAAGTTCCACCAGGTGGCGTTTTCGCCTTCGAATTCCTGGTAGATCTGCTCCGGGTACAGCATGTCACGCGCGCGCGCTTCGACGGACTTCTTGGCGCCCATGATGCCGGAGACTTTGATCGCGGTCTGATACTGGGTCGGCAGCGGCAGCTTGATCTGGTGCAGGTTGCGGTGCGGGAAGCCCTTCACGCCGTTACGGGTGTTGCGGAACAGCACGCGGCTGGTGCCGTGGCGATCCATCAGCATGGAAACCAGCTCCTGACGCGCCTGCTCGGCGTTGTCGCCTTCGCTGTTGGCGGCTTTGAGCAGCGGTTCGATGTCCTGCTCGTCGATCAGTTCGCCCAACAGGTTCAGCTTGTCATCGGCCAGGCGCTCACCGCTCAGCAGCAGGGTGACGGCGTCGGCCACCGGGCGGTATTTCTGCTGCTCGGCAACGAACTCGCCGTAGTCGTGGAAACGGTTCGGATCGAGCAGGCGCAGGCGCGCGAAGTGGCTCTGTTGGCCCAGCTGCTCCGGGGTGGCGGTCAGCAGCAGCACGCCGGGGATATGCTCGGCCAGCTGTTCGATCACCTGATATTCGCGGCTCGGCGCTTCTTCGCTCCAGGCCAGGTGGTGCGCTTCGTCGACCACCAGCAGATCCCACTGGGCGTCCGCCAGCTCTTCCAGGCGCTGCTTGTTGCGGCGCACGAAGTCCAGCGAGCAGATCACCAGCTGTTCGGTTTCGAACGGGTTGCTGCTGTCGAGCTTGGCTTCGGCGTAGCGGCTGTCGTCGAACAGCGAGAAGTAGAGGTTGAAGCGGCGCATCATCTCCACCAGCCACTGGTGCTGCAGCGTTTCCGGCACCACGATCAGCACGCGCTCGGCGCGGCCCGCCAGCAGCTGCTGGTGGATGATCATGCCGGCTTCGATGGTTTTGCCGAGGCCGACTTCGTCCGCCAGCAGGACGCGCGGCGCATGGCGCTGGCCGACTTCATGGGCGATGTGCAACTGGTGCGGGATCAGGCTGGCGCGCATGCCGCGCAGGCCGGCGAACGGCAGGCGATACTGCTCGCTCTGGTATTTGCGCGCGCGGAAACGCAGCGCGAAACGGTCCATGCGGTCGATCTGGCCGGCGAACAGACGATCCTGCGGTTTGCTGAAGGTCAGCTTGCTGTCCAGCAGGACTTCGCGCATCGCCACGCCGCTTTCCTGGGTGTCCTGGCGGGTGCCGATATAGGTCAACAGACCGTTTTCCTCTTTCACCTCTTCCACCTGCAGCTGCCATCCCTCGTGGCTGCTGACGGTATCGCCCGGGTTGAACATCACGCGGGTGATCGGCGAATCGTTTCTGGCATAGAGGCGGTTTTCACCGGTGGCGGGGAAAAGCAGGGTAATCATGCGCGCGTCCAGCGCCACGACGGTGCCCAGTCCTAATTCGCTTTCCGTGTCGCTGATCCAGCGTTGACCAAGAGTAAAAGGCATATATTGTCGGCTCGATTCTTTGTAAGTAAGTCTTGTTACCGGGCGGGAAGGGCCGCGGCACCTGTACTGAACGTCTGCTAATCCCGGTTTGTTTTAAATTTGACGGGCAATAGCCGTTCACGCCATGCAGACGTCGCGAGACGGCAGGGCTAAGCGTGGTTCAGTTTTGGGAAGGGCGCTATGGTAATGGAAGGCGGCGCGTTCGTCACCTGCAAAACCGGATGATTTTTCTTAACCTGGCGCAATCTCAAAACAGCCCCATCTGCCCGGTGACCAGCGTGGTGAAATCGTCGTGCAAGAAAGGGAGTATAGCGTCTGCCACCGGTTGCAGCTGGCGTTCGAGGTAATGCTGATAGTCGATGGGCGAATGGCGCGTTTCCAGCGGTTCCGGCCCGGCGACGGTCATCACGTAGCTGATCCAGCCGCCGTTCTGATACTGCAGCGGCCGCCCCTGGCTGCGGTTGTAGTCATCGGCGATGCGCGCGGCGCGGGCGTGCGGCGGCACGTTGCGCTGATAGTCGTCGAGCTTTCTGCGCAGGCGCTTGCGGTACACCAGCTGATCGTCGAAGTCGCCGTTCAGGGTTTTGCCGACGTAGTCGCGCACATAGTCCTGGTAGGGCTGCCGTTTGAAGATGCGCTGATAGAGCTGCTGCTGGAACTGCTGCGCCAGCGGCGTCCAGTCGGTGCGCACCGTTTCCAGACCTTTGTACACCATCTCTTCCTCGCCGCCGGCGCGTGCGATCAGGCCGGCGTAGCGCTTCTTGCTGCCCTGTTCGGCGCCGCGAATGGTCGGCATCAGGAAGCGGGAATAGTGGGTTTCGAACTCCAGCTCCAGCGCGTTCTCCAGCCCGAACTGCTGCTGCAGATGCTGCTGCCACCAGGCGTTGACCCGCTGCACCAGCGCCCGGCCGATCTGCGCCGCCTGCTGCTCATCATGCGGCTGTTTCAGCCACACGAAGGTGGAGTCGGTATCGCCGTAAATCACCTGATAGCCTTCGGCTTCGATCAGCTCGCGGGTTTGGCGCATGATCTCGTGGCCGCGCAGGGTGATCGACGACGCCAGCCGCGGATCGAAGAAGCGGCAGCCGCTCGATCCCAGCACGCCGTACAGCGCGTTCATGATGATCTTCAACGCCTGCGACAGGGGCTTATTGTGTTGGCGCTTGGCGGCTTCGCGCCCCTGCCAGATCTGTTCGACGATCGCCGGCAGGCAGTGTTTGCTGCGCGAGAAGCGGGCGTTGCGAAAGCCGGGCACCGAGTCGGCGTCATTTGGGTGGCGCATGCCTTCCACCAACCCGACCGGATCGATCAGGAAGGTGCGGATGATCGACGGGTACAGGCTTTTATAGTCCAGCACCAGCACCGAATCGTACAGGCCGGGCTGGGAGTCCATCACGAAGCCGCCGGGGCTGTGTTCCTCCGGCTGTTCGCCGAGGTTGGGGGCGACAAAGCCCAGGCGGTGCATGCGCGGCATATAGAGGTGGCTGAAGGCCGCGACCGATCCGCCGCTGCGATCGGCCGCCAGCCCGGTGACGGTGGCGCGTTCCAGCAGGAAGTTGAGCAGGTCGGCCTTGGCGAAGATGCGCGTCACCAGCTCGCAGTCCTTCAGGTTGTAGCGGGCCAGCGCCGGCTTGTCTTCGGCGAAGCGTCGGTCGATCTCCGCCATGCGCTGATAGGGGTTGTCGATCGCCTTGCCTTCGCCCAGCAGCGCCTGCGAAACGTATTCCAGGCTGAAGGAGGGGAAGTTCCAGGTGGCGGATTTCAGCGCTTCGATGCCGTCGATGATCAGGCGGCCGGCGGCGGCGGCGAAAAAGTGGTTCTGTTTGAAGCCGTGCTCGCGCCACTCCAGCAGGTTGCCGCCGCGCCCCAGCCGCAGCGGGATCTGGTAGCGTTCGGCGTGCTTTTGCAGCACCCGCAGATCGAACTGCACCAGGTTCCAGCCGATGATGGCGTCAGGATCGTGGCGCTCCAGCCACGCGTTCAACCGTTCCAGCAGCTGGGGGCGGCTGGCGCAGTATTCCAGATCGAAATCCAGCGGCGCATCGCCGCCGTTGGCCGGCCCCAGCATGTAGACCTGGCGCTGGCCGCAGCCTTCCAGCGCGATGGAGTAAAGTTCGCCGTGGGCGGTGGTTTCGATATCCAGCGACACCAGCCTGAGCGTCGGGCGGTAGTCCGGCGCCGGCTTCATCTGGCCATTGAGCAACGGCCCATCGCCGTTGCCCTGGCCGTTGAACCACACCGGCGCGGTGATGAAGCGTTCCATCAGGTAGCGCTCGGGCGGGCGAATGTCGGCCTCGTAGACCGTAACGCCGCCTTCCCGCAGCAGCTTTTCCAGCTTGATGAGCTGACGGTGCTGGCGGCAGTACAGCCCCAGCATCGGGCGGTGATGAAAATCCGTCAGCGCCAGCGGTTTCAGTTCGACTTGCCGTTCTTCGCGCAGCAGCTGTTCCGCGCGCGGCTTTTGTTCGGCGGGGATAAACGCCACCGAGGTTTGCGGCGGTAGACGCAACTGACGCGGGCCCGCGTCGGTCGCCAGCCAAAATTCGACCTCGGTGCCGGCGGGCGTGTCGCGCCAGTGGCGAGTGAGCAGGAAACCCTGTTGCAGTGCTGTCATAACCCCTTCGTCTTCCGCCGGGCGGCGTGCGCGACATTCAGCGAGATGCCGGTTTTGGCGCTAATATAGATAAATTATAGTATGGGTTTTTATACAGTGATTGTCCATTGCCGTGCGGCGTTGCCAAATACGCATACAATTCATCGATTGACTCGTCTGCGGCGGCACTGGAAAATCCTTCGCCCCTTTTGGCCGAATAATCCGCAGAGGTGTAATGGAAGCCTATTTACAAGATTTGATCACCCAGTCACTGGCTTTCACCCTGATGGTCGTCCTGCTGGTCGCTTTTCTCGAGTCGCTGGCGCTGGTAGGGCTGCTGCTGCCCGGCACGGTGATGATGGCCAGCATCGGCGCTCTGATCGGCAGCGGCAAGGTGGACTTCTACTACGCCTGGGCGGCGGGGATCGTCGGCTGCCTGCTCGGCGACTGGATCTCCTATTTCGTCGGCCGCGCCTTCAAAGGGCCCTTGCACCGCTGGTCATTCCTGAAGAAGAACAAAGCGCTGCTCGACAAAACCGAACACGCCTTGCACCAGCACAGCATGGCGACCGTTCTGATCGGCCGCTTCGTTGGCCCGACGCGCCCGCTGGTGCCGATGGTGGCCGGCATGCTCGATCTGCCGCCGTACAAGTTTGCCTTGCCGAACATCATCGGCTGCCTGACCTGGCCGCCGGTCTATTTCTTCCCCGGCATTTTGGCGGGCGTGGCGATCGACATTCCCGCCGGCGCCAACAGCGCGATGTTCAAGTGGCTGCTGCTCGCCGCGGCGCTCACCCTCTGGCTGGCGGTGTGGCTGAGCTGGCGCTGGTGGCGTGAGGGCAAGCGCAACGCCGATCGGCTGAGCCGTTGGCTGACGCCGCTGCGGCTGCGCGTGGTGTGCGCCGTGAGTTGGCTGGCGGCGCTGGCGGTCGGTTATCTGCTGAGCCAGCAGCCGCTGATGCCGGTGTATCGGCACCTGTTGTGGCAGGTGCTGTCCGGGCAATCATCATAATGGATAGGGGGCGTCAGCCCCCGTTCGCCTTACTGGAAGAACGCTTCCAGCTGTTCAAATACCCGCACGTCTTCGCTGTGGCGCTTCACCTGCAGCACGTCCTCCAGCTTTTCCACCTGGCTTATCATCTGCTCCAGCCGTTGGTCGTCGGCCACCAGTAGCCAAATGCGGCTCTGCTGGCCGTCCTTCAGCGGCAGGCACAGAATGCCTTCGACGTTGAACGCGCGGCGAGCGAACAGCCCGCAAACGTGCGACATGACGCCGGGATGGTTGCGCACGGCCAGCTCCAGGATCACCTGGGGTTTATCTTGTGGTTGCAGCATGGCTTATTCTCCAATCATGTCGATGTTGGCGGCGCCCGGCGGCACCATCGGGAACACTTTTTCGTTGATGTCGATCAGCGCGTGGATCAGGCAGGGGCCCGGGCGTTGGATCGCTTCGGCCAGTGCGGCCTGCGGATCTTCCGCGGCGTTCAAATCGCAGGTATCCAGCCCGAATCCGGCGGCGATCTTCAGGAAATCGGTGCGCTTCGGATAGGCGGCGGCGAAGATGCGCTGCTGGTAGAACAGGGTTTGCTGCTGGTGCACCAGCCCCAGCGCCTGGTTGTTCATCAAAATGATTTTCACGTCCAGATCGTGTTCGACCGCGGTGGCCATTTCCTGAATGTTCATCATCAGGCTGCCGTCGCCGGAGAAGCACAGCACTTTACGCTCAGGCTCCGCCAGCGCCGCGCCGATCGCCGCCGGCAGACCGAAGCCCATGGTGCCCAGGCCGCCCGACGTCAGCCACTGGCGCGGCCGGCTCAGCGGATAGGCCTGCGCCACCCACATCTGATGCTGGCCCACGTCGGTGGTGATAATGGCGCTGTCGTCCACGCAGCGCGCGGCGGCCAGCACCAGGCCGTAATGGCTCAGCGGATCGTCGGCGTTCGGCATGTTGAACGGGAACTCGCGTTTCAGGTCGTTGACGGTGCTCAGCCACGCGCTGCGCGGCTGCGTGTCGATCTGCGGCAGCAGCTGTTGCAGTACCTGGCCGACGTCGGCATGGATCGCCACGTTGGCCTGTTTGACCTTGCCCAGCTCGGCGCGGTCGATATCCACGTGAATGATGGCGGCGTTAGGGCAGAACTGCTCGGTTTTGCCGATTGCCCGATCGTCGAAGCGCGCGCCCAGCACGATCAGCAGATCGGCCTCCTGCAGAATGAAGTTGGTGCTGCGCGCCGCGTGCATGCCCAGCATGCCCAGCGACAGCGGGTGTTCCACCGGCATCGCCCCCAGCGCCATCAGCGTCATGGTGGTAGGCAGACCGGCGCGTTCGGCCAGTTCCAGCGCCTGCCGGTGAGCGTCGGCGCAGATGATGCCGCCGCCCAGGTAGAGGATCGGGCGTTTCGCCTGGTTGATCATCGCGGCGGCCTGCGAAACCAGCGCCGGATCGAAGCTCGGTGCGGCGTCCGGCACGGCGATCGGCGGCAGCTCTTCCAGGGTGATGGTGGCGGTCTGCACGTCTTTCGGCACATCGATCCAGACCGGGCCGGGGCGGCCGGACTCGGCGATGCGGAACGCGTCGCCGATCACCTGTGGCAGTTCGCGGATATCGCGTACCAGATGGTTGTGCTTGGTGATCGGAATGGAAATGCCGTAGGTATCCACCTCCTGGAAGGCGTCGGTGCCGATCATCGAGGAGGGCACCTGACCGGTGATGCACACCAGCGGGATGGAGTCGAGCTTGGCGTCGGCGATGGCGGTGACCAGGTTGGTGGCGCCCGGCCCGCTGGAGGCGATGCACACCGCCGCTTTGCCGTTGGCGCGCGCCATGCCCTGCGCCATAAAGCCCGCGCCCTGTTCGTGGCGCGCCAGCACGTGGTGTATGCGGGTGCTTTGGCTCAGCGCGTCATACAGCGGCAGCGCCGCGCCGCCGGGGATGCCGGCGACGGTGGTGATGCCCTGCCGCTCCAGCAGATGAACGATCAATTGTGCGCCGGTGAAGCTGGTGCCCGGCTGAGGCGTGCCCGAAGTTGCCATGTTCCTGTCCTTTCTCAAGGCCGGTGAGCTTTTCTGGGCAGGGTGCTAAAACAAGAAACCCCGCCCGGTTTGCGCCGGCGGGGTTTGGGAATCGATGCGTTGATTCGGACCCTACGGCGCATTGCCGACGACCACCACCACACGCACGACGACCACCGCGGCTGGTAGCGCGGTAACTAGTAGGGTCGAAGTCAGCGAGGATGCGATCACAGGGAACCTTATCATCAGTAAAAAAAGTCAGGTTTTTATAAAAACACAGGCGCAAAATTCGCACAACAGGTTTATTGCTGCAGCATAAAAAACGCGCGTCAGATCACGCTTTACCCGAAATGCCCAGCACGCGCGCTTCGGGCGCGCTGCCGTCCAGCAGGGCCTGCGTCGGGCCGTCGTAGTAGATGCGCCCGTCGACCACCAGCAGCGTGCGCGGCGCGATGCGCGCGGCGTCGTCGAGGTTGTGCGACACCATCAGCAGCGTCAGGTTGCGCTGTTCGCACACCGTCTGCAGCAGTTGCAGCATCTCGTTGCGCAGCGCCGGATCGAGCGCCGAGAAGGGCTCGTCGAGCAACAGGATCGGCCGTTGGCGAATCAAACAGCGCGCCAGCGCGGCGCGCTGACGCTGACCGCCGGAAAGCTGCGACGGCAGGCGCTCCAGGTGCTCCTCCAGACCGACCTGACGGGCGATATGCGCCCGCTGTTGGCGCTGCTGTTCAGTCAGGCGCAGACCGGGATCCAACCCCAGCCCGATGTTCTGCGCCACCGTCAGGTGCGCGAACAGGTTGTTCTCCTGAAACAGCATCGACACCGGCCGTTTGGCCGGCGGCGTGGCGGTGTGGTCTTCGTCGTTCAGCAGCAGCCGGCCGCTGGCCGCCGGCAGAAAACCGGCGATTAAACTCAGCAGGGTGCTTTTACCGGCGCCGCTGGGGCCGAGCACCGCGACGCGCTCGCCCGGCTGGATGCGCAGATCAAAGCGCATCGGCAGGTGTTCGTACAGATAGGTCAGTTTTTCAAGCGTCAGCATGGCGCCCCGGTAAGCGTTCGATCAGGGTAAACAGCAGGAAACACAACAGCAGCAACAGCAGCGCGGTCACCGCCCCGTCGTTGCTGCGATAGGCGCCAATCTGCTGATACAGGTAAAAAGGCAGGGTACGGAAATGCTCGTTGCCAAACAAGGCGACCACGCCGAAATCGCCGATCGACAGCACGCAGGCGAAGGCCAGCGCCTGCGCCAGCGGGCGGCGCAGCGCGCGCAGTTCGATCAGCCGCAGCCGTTGCCAGCCGTGGATATCCAGCGACAGGCACAGCGGGTTGTAACGTTCGGCGAGGTCGCGCATCGGGTTCTCCAACACCTTCAGCGCATAGGGCACCGCCATCAGCGCATTGGTGAGGATCACCAGCGCATAGGGCGACTGCGGCAGCCCGATCGTATCGCTCAGCAGCAGGAAGAAGCCGGTGGCCAGCACGATGCCCGGCATCGCCAGGATCACCATGCCGCTCAGCTCCAGCGCCTGGCCGCCGCGCAGGTGCTGCCGCAGCTTCAGCTCGCGGCTGCTCCACAGCAGCATCATCGTGAGCGCCACGCACAACAGCCCGGCGCCGAGGGCGATGCGCAGCGACGTGAACAGCGCCTGCCACAGCACCGGCTGGCGCAGCACGCTGACGACGGCCTGATTGGCGCCGTCGGCGATCACCGCCAGCAGAGGCGGCAGCAGCAGCAGCAGCGCGGCGGCGATCAGCAGAAAATCGCTGACGCGCCGCCACAGGTTGTCTTCCGGGTTGCGCCAGCGCTGGGCGTGGGTATGGCCCACCGGCAGCGCCTGGCTCAGCCGCTGGCTGATCAACACCAGCCCCAGACAACAGCTTAACTGGATCAGCGCCAGCATGGCGGCGCGGCCCAGATCGTAGTCGTAACTCAGCGCCTGATAGATCGCCAGTTCGATGGTGGTGGCCTGCGGCCCGCCGCCCAGCGACAGCACGGTGGCGAAGCTGGCGAAGCACAGCATGAAGATCAACGCGCCGCTCGGCAGGATCTGGCGGCGCAGCGCCGGCCATTCGACGAAGCGGAACTGCTGCCAGCCATTCATGCCCAGCTGGGCGGCCAGCTGGCGCTGCTCTACCGGGATATTCTCCAGCGCCTGCAGCAACAGGCGGGTGGCCAGCGGCAGGTTAAAGAACAGGTGCGCCAGCAGAATGCCCTGCAGGCCGTAGGGCGAGAAGCCATACTCGACGCCCAGCCAGCCGCACAGCGTCGCCAGCCAGCCCTGGCGCCCATAGACGCTGAGCAGGCCGAACACCGCCACCAGCACCGGCAGCACCAGCGTCATGGCGCACAGCCGCAGCAGCAGCTGCCGGCCGGGGAAGCGGCGGCGATAGAGCGCGCGCGCCAGCAGAACGGCGGGCAGCACCGAAATCAGCGCCGACAGCAGCGCCTGCCAAAAGGTGAAGCGCACCACGTGCCACAGGTAGCTGTCCTGCCACAGGGCGCGCCAGTCGCTGTCCGGCGCGTGACGCCATAGCGAGCCCATCGCCAGCGCGGCGACCAACAGGATCACGCCGGCGGCCAGCAGCCCCGGCCAGAGCCAGCGGGGGATCAGCGGCTGACGGCGGTTTGCCATGCCCGGATCCAACCGCCGCGTTGTTTGGCCACCTCTTCGGCGCTGTATTGCAACGCGGTATGCGGCACGTTCATCTGCTCAAAGCCGACGGGCAGTGGGGTGTTGATCACCGGGTACATCCAGTTGCCGGTCGGGATGGTGTTCTGGAAGGCCGGCGTCACCATGAACTGCATGAAGCGCTCCGCCAGCTCTGGCTGTTTGGCGGCCTTCAGCTTGCCCGCCACTTCCACCTGCAGGTAGTGGCCTTCGCTGAACGTGGCGGCGGCGTAGAGATCTTTTTTCTCTTCGATCAGGTGATAGGCGGGAGAGGTGGTGTAGCTGAGCACCAGATCGCCTTCGCCTTTCAGGAACAGGCCGTAGGCTTCGCTCCAGCCTTTGGTGACGGTGACGGTCTTCTTCGCCAGCTGCTGCCAGGCGGCCGGCGCCTTGTCGCCATACACTTTTTGCATCCACAGCAGCAGGCCGAGGCCCGGCGTGCTGGTGCGCGGATCTTCGTAGATCACTTTCCAGTTGCGATCGCTGCTGACCAGCTCCTGCAGGCTTTTTGGCGGGTTCTTCAGTTTTTCTTTGTTGTAGACGAAGGCGAAGTACCCGTAGTCATATGGCACGAAGGTCGCGTCCTGCCAGCCGCCCGGCACCGTCAGTTTGGCGGTGTCGACGCCGCTCGGCGCGAACAGGCCGGTTTGCTGCGCCGCCTGCAACAGGTTGTTGTCCAACCCCAGCACCACGTCGGCGGCGCTGTTCTTGCCTTCCATGCGCAGGCGGTTCAGCAGCGAGACGCCGTCTTCCAGCGCGACGAACTTCAGTTCACAGTCGCACTCGGCTTCAAAGGCTTTTTTCACCGCCGGGCCTGGGCCCCAGTCGGCGGCGAAGGAATCGTAGGTGTAAACCGTCAGCGTCGGCTTGGCGAACACCGGCGCGGCACACAGCAGCAATAAGCAGGGCAGATATGTTTTGACCACGTTGCACTCCTGAAAAATAAGGGGGCAAGGGCATCTGAGGGGGCGAGGCGGCGTCGCCGGTTCGCTGGGCTCAAATCCCTCCGCCGGTATTGACCGGATCAGGTTCGACGGGTGTGCTCTCAGCGGAAAATCGGGCTTATCACGCGGCCCGACTTACCGCACCCCGTTGAGACGGCGCTATTGTAAAGATTAACCGACCCGGGCGAAAGGCGCTTATGCCTCCGGCGGGGCAAACCAGGCGGACTTGAAGTCGAACCAGCCGAGGGTGTTCATCCGCACGCCGCGCATGCTGCGCTGGCCGTGCAGCTGCAGCCAGTGGTGGAACAGCGGATGCAGCTGGTGGTTGCTGACCAGACGCTGGCAGAACTCGGCTAGCGGCAAGCGGTTGGCGCGCCACAGCGCCGCGTCCTGCGCCAGATCTTCGTTCATGCAATGCTGCATCAGCGGCAGTTCGTACAGCGTGGCGAACAGCGAAAACTCCAGCGGCAGATAGAAGTTGGCGCTGCCGAGCCACAGATCGCTGCGCGCGTCGCCCTGGTGCCAGGTGGCGTAATCCACGCTTTGCACGATCAGGCGGATGCCGTGCTGTGCCAGCAGCGGTTCTATCGCCTGGCGGATGGCGTGAAACTCCGAATGTTCATTGAAGTGGGTCATCGTCAGTTCGGTCAGGCCCGCGGGCTTGGGCTGCTGCGCCAGCGTGCGGTTGTGGTGCCAGCGCGGCAGCAGGCCGTACGCCGGCGACCAATAGCGCTGGTAGAGCGGCCCGGCGTGGCTCAGCAGCGAAATGGGGTTGATCAATTCGCACAGCCAACTGCGAATGGCGGGGTCGGCGGCCAGCGGAGAACGCTGATCGAACAGCAGGAAATAGCAACCCTCTTCCAGCCGGCTTTCCAGCTCGCTGTTGCCGGTTTCATCGCCCTGCAGCTGCACGCCGGAGTGCACCAGCTCTTCGGAAAACTCCGGCAGCACCCAGATGTTCACCTCGTCGATCAGCGCCCGGTAGCCAAAATAGTCGTCGAAGGCGTGGATCTTCATCTGGCTGGGATGGTTGCGCACCATGCGGTAGGGGCCGGTGCCGACCGGATGGCGGGCGAAATCCGGCAGTTCGCGCCATTCGCGCGGCAGGATCATGGCCTGCACGCTGCCCAGCAGCCAGGGCAGCCAGTGGTCGGGGCTGCGCAGCTGCACGTCGATAACGAACGGCGTCGGCGAGGTGACGCTCTCGATATGCGAGAACAGCGGTTGCGAGGTCAGACGCGAGAGGGAAGTGATGACGTCCGCCATCTCCAGCTCGCGGCCATGATGAAAATGGATCGCCGGGCGCAGGTAAAACCGCCAGTGCAGAGGCGTCAGCGCCTGCCAATGGTGAGACAGATCGGACTCGAGTTCCCCGTTTTCCTCATTTATGCGCGTCAGGCCGTTGAAGATCTGACGCGCCAAATGGGTCTCCGAACGCCGCAGCGCCGAGCCGGGCAGCAGGTTGTACAGCTGCCGGTAGTAGAGCACCCGCAGGATGTGTTTCCCCTGGCGGAAGCTGCGCCCCAGCTGCGACAGCAGCATCTGGCGCACCACGTTTTTGTCGCCCACCAGCTGCACCAACTGATCGATGCGGTCCTGTTCCAGCAGCTCCTCGGCCCGCTGTTGCTGCAGCGCTAGGCCGGTGTAGTGGAAGGTTAACCGCGAACGCTTGCCGCGCCCCGACTCCGCCTGCCAGGTGAGCCAACCCTCCCGCTGCATGGCGCTCAGCAGGGAGCGCACGTGGCGCCGCGAACAGCTCAGCACCTCCGCCAGCGCCTGCAGTGTGGTGTCGGTCGTTTCACCGTGGCAACGTTGCCACAGACGGATGAACTGCTGCTGCAATCGGGACGTAGACATAAAAGAGGAACGCTCCTGCCTCAACTCGTCAATTTTTCTTTCCCTATATTACGCCGATAATTTTCATCAATGAAAGGGGAGGGCGTAATCATGAAAGCTTTCTTATCCAGACAGTTCTATCAACGCTATTTCAGCGCGGTGCGCCGCCAGCGCGCCGACTGGCTGAGCGTGGTGCCCGAACAGGCGCGGCTGGCGATGCTGGCGCACCTGACCCAGTGGGATATCAAAGAGATGACCGATAAGCAGTATCGCGAGCACCTGTAAGGGCGGCGGCAACAAGTTTCTGAGTAATGGTGCTGTTTCACCAGCCAGTGGGGCGACCCACTGGTTTTTTTATGCGTGGTCATGGCGATATGCTTGCATTTTTCTCGCCGTGACCTAAGGTTCATTCTTCTGCTTTAAGGTCAGGGAAGACGATATGCAACGCCTGAGCCGGTTGTCACTGCGCATCAACCCCATCTTTGCCGCATTCCTGCTGATCGCTTTTCTCTCCGGCATCGCCGGCGCGTTGCTGACGCCGACGCTCAGCCTGTTTTTGACCACCGAGGTCAAGGTGCGGCCGCTGTGGGTCGGCCTGTTTTACACCGCTAACGCCGTGGCCGGCATCGTGGTCAGCTTCCTGCTGGCCAAACGTTCTGACACCCGCGGCGACCGGCGCAGGCTGATCCTGCTGTGCTGCCTGATGGCGGTCGGCAACTGCCTGCTGTTCGCCTTTAACCGCGATTACCTGACGCTGATCACCGCCGGGGTGTTGATGGCGGCGATCGCCAACACCGCCATGCCGCAGATCTTCGCCCTGGCGCGGGAATACGCCGACAGCGAGGCGCGTGAAGTGGTGATGTTCAGCTCGGTGATGCGCGCCCAGCTTTCGCTGGCCTGGGTGATCGGCCCGCCGCTGTCGTTTGCGTTGGCGCTGAACTACGGCTTTACCGTGATGTTCCTGATCGCCGCCGCCACCTTCGCGGTCTGCGTGCTGCTGGTCGGATTCATGCTGCCTTCGGTGCCGCGCGCGGCGGATGGCGAAGGGTTGCGGGAAGGCGCTTCCGCGCCGATTGCGCCCGCCAGCGCCTGGCGCAATCGCGACGTGCGCTGGCTATTCATTGCCTCAATGCTGATGTGGACCTGCAACACCCTGTACATCATCGACATGCCGCTGTATATCACCGCCGATCTCGGCCTGCCGGAAGGGCTGGCCGGGGTGCTGATGGGCACCGCCGCCGGGCTGGAGATCCCGGCAATGCTGCTGGCCGGTTATTACGTCAAACGCTTCGGCAAGCGCAACATGATGCTGCTGGCGGTGGCGGCGGGCGTGCTGTTTTATCTCGGGCTGATAGTGCTGGCGGCCAAGCCGGCCCTGATCGCGCTGCAGCTGCTCAACGCGGTGTTTATCGGCATCGTCGCCGGTATCGGCATGCTCTATTTTCAAGATTTGATGCCGGGCCGACCGGGCGCCGCCACCACGCTGTTCACCAACAGTATCTCGACCGGGGTGATCCTGGCCGGGGTGCTGCAGGGGGCGCTGGTGGAGAACTTCGGTCATGGCTCGGTGTATTGGATGGCGGCGCTGTTGGCGCTGGCGGCGCTCTGGATGAGCGCCAAAGTGCGTGAAGTGTGAGGTCAAACGGCGGCATTCTTGATGCAAGTCATTGAGAAGGCTGAAACGGACGCCCAAGCTGAAGGCATATGGAGCGCGATCGTTGCGCCCACGCCCGTCTCGCTATTGAGACGCCGCCTTGTTGTTTAGAACAGTGGGAACGTTATGGATAAACTCACACCGCTCAAACCGCTTCCTTCCCTGTGCGCCCTCGCCGCCACGCTGATTATCTGGTTCCTCATTCCCGTGCCGGAGGGCGTTGCACCCAACGCCTGGCAGCTGCTGGCGCTGTTTATCGGCACCATCATCGCCATCATCGGCAAGGCGATGCCGATCGGCGCGGTCTCGGTGATCGCCATCGCCCTGGTGGCGGTGACCGGCGTCACCAACCCCGGCAAGCCGGGCGCCGCGCTGGACGACGCGCTCAGCGGCTTTTCCAACCAGCTGATCTGGCTGATCGGTTTTTCGATCATGATCTCCCTCAGCCTGAACAAAACCGGGCTGGGCGCGCGCATTGGCTACTACTTCATTTCGCTGTTTGGCAAAAAAACGCTGGGTATCGCCTATGCGCTGACGCTGGCGGAAACCACGCTGGCGCCGGTGACGCCGAGCAACACCGCACGCGGCGGGGGTATCATTCACCCGATCATGAAGTCGATCGCTGACAGCTTCGGTTCCAAACCCGAGCTCAATACCTCCGGTAAAATCGGTCGCTATCTGTCGCTGGTGAACTACAACATCAACCCGGTCACTTCGGCGATGTTTATCACCGCCACCGCGCCTAACCCGCTGATCGTCAGCCTGATTGCCAAAGGCACCCACGGCAGCTTCGAACTGTCCTGGTCGATGTGGGCAGTCGCCGCGCTGGTGCCGGGGCTGTGCTCGCTGATCGTGATGCCGTTGGTCATCTATCTGCTGTATCCGCCGGAGGTGAAAAGTACCCCGGACGCGCCGCGCTTCGCGCGCGAAAAACTGCAGGCGCTGGGGCCGGTGACGCTGCCGGAGAAAATCACCCTCGGGGTGTTCGCGCTGCTGCTGGTGCTGTGGGCTGGCATCCCGGCGATGATCTTCGGCCCGGCGCTGGCGGTCAATCCCACCACCGCGGCGCTGATCGGCCTGGCGGTGCTGTTGGCCACCGGCGTGCTGAGCTGGGAGGATGTGCTCAAGCATAAAGGTGCCTGGGACACCGTGGTATGGTTCTCGGCGCTGGTGATGATGGCCAGCTTCCTCGGCAAGCTGGGGCTGATCGGCTGGCTGTCGCAAACCGTGGGCAACGGCATCGACCATATGGGCATGAGCTGGGTGGGCGGCACGATCTTGCTGACCCTCATCTATTTGTATTCTCACTATTTCTTCGCCAGTACCACCGCGCACGTGACGGCGATGTTCGCCGCCTTCTTCGCCGCCGGCATCGCGCTCGGCGCGCCGCCGGCGCTGCTGGGCCTGATCCTGGCGTTCTCTTCCTCGCTGATGATGTCGCTGACGCATTACGGCACCGGCACCGCGCCGATCATCTTCGGCTCCGGCTACGTGACGCTGGGGGAATGGTGGAAAGCGGGGCTGGTGATGAGCGTGGTTAACCTGCTGATTTGGATGCTGATCGGCGGGGCGTGGTGGAAGCTGTTGGGCTACTGGTGAGGAAAATATTCACCCGCCGGGCGGCGGGTGAAGGGGATTAATTCAGAAACGCCGGCTGCTGCGCTTCGTAGCGGGAGATGTCCGCTTCGTGCTGCAGCGTCAGGCCGATGCTGTCCAGCCCGTTGATCATGCAGTGGCGGCGGAAGCTGTCGATTTCGAACGGATAGCTTTTTCCGCCGGCGTTGACCGTCTGGTTCTCCAGATCCACCACGAACTCCGTCCCTTCGTTGGCGCCGACCAGGTTGAACAGCTCATCCACCTGCTGCTCGCTCAGCGTCACCGGCAACAGCTGGTTATTGAACGAGTTGCCGTAGAAAATATCGGCGAAGCTCGGCGCGATCACCACTTTGAACCCGTAATCGGTCAGCGCCCAGGGCGCGTGTTCGCGCGAGGAACCGCAGCCGAAGTTCTCGCGCGCCAGCAGGATGCTCGCGCCTTTATAGCGCGGTTTATTCAGCACGAACTCCGGGTTCGGCTGTTGGCCGGCGTCGTCGAGGAAGCGCCAATCGTTGAACAGGTGCTGGCCGAAGCCGGTACGGGTCACCTTCTGCAAAAACTGCTTGGGAATAATGGCGTCGGTGTCGACGTTGGCCGCATCCAAAGGCACCACTAAGCCGGTATGTTGAGTAAATTTAGCCACGTTAGCCCCTTAGTGAATATCACGGATGTCGGCGAAGTGACCGGCGACGGCGGCCGCGGCGGCCATCGCCGGGCTGACCAGGTGGGTACGCCCACCGCGGCCCTGACGCCCTTCGAAGTTACGGTTGCTGGTGGATGCGCAGCGCTCGCCCGGATTCAGGCGGTCGTTGTTCATCGCCAGGCACATCGAACAACCCGGTAAACGCCATTCGAAACCGGCTTCGATAAAGATTTTGTCCAACCCTTCGGCTTCCGCCTGGGCCTTCACCGGGCCGGATCCCGGCACCACGATGGCCTGCACGCCGCTGGCGACCTTGCGCCCCTTGGCAATCGCCGCCGCCGCGCGCAGATCTTCGATGCGTGAGTTGGTGCAGGAGCCGATGAACACTTTATCGATCGGCACGTCGGTCAATTTGATGCCCGGTTTCAAATCCATGTAAGCCAAGGCTTTTTCCGCAGAGGCGCGCTCGACCGGATCGCTGAACGATTCCGGCGCCGGGATCGCCTGATTGACGGCGATCACCTGGCCGGGGTTGGTGCCCCAGGTGACCTGCGGCGCGATCTCTTCGGCGTGCAGCGTCACCACGGTATCGAATTGGGCGTCGGCATCGGACTTCAGCGTGCGCCAATAGGCGACCGCCTGCTCCCAGTTTTCGCCGGTTGGTGCGAACTGGCGCCCTTTCAGGTAGGCGAAGGTGGTGTCGTCCGGCGCGACCAACCCGGCCTTGGCGCCCATTTCGATCGCCATGTTGCACAGGGTCATGCGGCCTTCCATGCTCAACGCTTCGATTGCCTTGCCGCAGAACTCCACCACGTGGCCGGTGCCCCCGGCGCTGCCGGTTTTGCCGATCACCGCCAGCACGATGTCTTTGGCGGTGATGCCCACGGCGGCGTCGCCGGTGACTTCAATCTTCATGGTCTTGGCGCGGCCCTGCTTCAGGGTCTGGGTCGCCAGCACGTGTTCCACCTCGGAGGTGCCGATGCCGAACGCCAGCGAGCCGAAAGCGCCGTGGGTGGCGGTGTGCGAGTCGCCGCAGACGATGGTCATGCCCGGCAGCGTCATGCCTTGCTCAGGCCCGATCACGTGTACGATGCCCTGGAACGGGTGGTTCAGGTCATACAGCGAAACGCCGAATTCCGCGCAGTTCTTGATCAGCTCCTGCATCTGGATGCGCGCCATTTCGCCGCTGGCGTTGATGTCTTTGGTCTGGGTCGACACGTTGTGATCCATGGTGGCGAAGGTTTTGCCGGGTTGGCGCACCTTGCGGCCCATGGCGCGCAGGCCGTCGAACGCCTGCGGCGAAGTGACTTCGTGCACCAGATGACGGTCGATATACAGCAACGGCGTTTCGTTCGGCGCTTCGTGCACCACGTGGGCGTCGTACAGCTTCTGGTATAAGGTCTTGGCCATGTTATGCCCCCTGAGCTACAAAGCGAGCGATGATGTCGCCCATTTCATCGGTGCTGACGGCTTTGCCGTCACCGGCCAGATCGGCGGTGCGGTAGCCCTGTTCCAACGCCTGGTTGATGGCGCGCTCCACGGCGTCGGCCGCTTCATCGGCGCCCAGGCTGTAACGCAGCAGCAGGGTGGCGGACAGGATCTGCGCAATCGGGTTGGCGATGCCTTTGCCGGCGATATCCGGCGCGGAACCGCCCGCCGGTTCGTACAGGCCGAAGCCTTGCTCGTTCAGGCTGGCGGACGGCAACATACCCATCGAGCCGGTGATCATCGCGCATTCGTCGGACAGGATGTCGCCGAACAGATTGGAGCACAGCAGCACGTCGAACTGGGACGGATCCTTGATCAGCTGCATGGTGGCGTTGTCGATATACATGTGCGACAGCGACACGTCCGGGTAATCCTTGGCGACCTGATTGACCACCTCACGCCACAGGATAGAACTCTGCAGCACGTTGGCCTTGTCGATCGACGTCACCTTGTGGCGGCGCTTGCGGGCGGATTCGAAGGCGATGCGTGCGATGCGTTCAATCTCGAAACGGTGATACACCTCGGTATCGAAAGCGCGCTCCTGCATGCCCTGGCCTTCGCGGCCCTTCGGCTGGCCGAAGTAGATGCCGCCGGTCAGTTCGCGCACGCACAGAATGTCGAAGCCGCGGGCGGCGATGTCGGCGCGCAGCGGGCAGAATGCCTCCAGCCCTTGATACAGGCGTGCCGGGCGCAGGTTGCTGAACAGCTTGAAGTGCTTGCGCAGCGGCAACAGCGCGCCGCGTTCCGGCTGCTCGGCCGGCGGCAGGTGTTCCCATTTCGGGCCGCCTACCGATCCGAACAGGATGGCGTCGGCCTGCTCGCAGCCGGCGACGGTCGCCG
This sequence comes from Serratia sp. TMDUHS_CL, assembly GCF_037137105.1. NCBI lineage: Bacteria > Pseudomonadati > Pseudomonadota > Gammaproteobacteria > Enterobacterales > Yersiniaceae > Serratia > Serratia sp. TMDUHS_CL. Next base: position 135,160 of record NZ_JBBBDV010000008.1, on the reverse strand, counting down.
GCGGCAACGGGCTGCCGTGGCGATCGATGGCGATGCCGCCGACGTCGTACTCGGCGGTGGTGATGCGAATGTCAAAGCGTTGACGCACCGCGTCCAACACTTTGCGCGCCTGAGCCATTACTTCCGGGCCGATGCCGTCTCCGGGCAAGACGGCAATGTGATAAGTCTTCGTCATGTTCACACCGTTTCCTGATTATTTTGATGTTTGTTTTGCTGCAGGCGCTGCTTTTCTTTTTCTACCTGCTGTGAGCGCCAAATATTGTTCAACACGTGCACCATCGCCTTGGCGGAGGATTCGACGATGTCGGTCGCCAGACCTACGCCGTGGAAGCGGCGGCCGTTGTATGAGACCACGATATCCACCTGGCCCAGCGCGTCGCGGCCATGGCCCTTGGCGGTCAGCTGGTATTTCACCAGCTCGATCGGGTAGTCGGTGATGCGGTTGATTGCCTGATAAACCGCATCGACCGGGCCATTGCCGGTGGCGGCCTCGGCTTTCTCTTCGCCGCCGCAGATCAGTTTCACCGAGGCGGTAGCCATGATGCTGCTGCCGGACTGCACGCTGAAGTAGCCCAGGCTGAAGTGCTCCGGCTCTTCCTGCTGTTTATTGATGAAGGCCAGCGCCTCCAGGTCATAGTCGAACACCTGGCCCTTTTTGTCGGCCAGCTTCAGGAAGGCGGCGTACAGGGTATCCAGGTTGTAGTCCTGCTCCTGGTAGCCCATCTCTTCCATGCGGTGTTTCACCGCCGCGCGGCCGGAGCGGGAAGTCAGGTTCAACTGCACGTCCTTCAGGCCGATCGACTGCGGGGTCATGATTTCGTAGTTTTCGCGGTTCTTCAGCACGCCGTCCTGGTGAATGCCGGAGGAGTGGGCGAAGGCGTTGGAGCCGACGATCGCCTTGTTGGCCGGGATCGGCATGTTGCACAGCTGGCTGACGATCTGGCTGGTGCGGAAAATTTCCTGATGATTGATGTTGGTGTGCACGTTCATGATGTCTTGGCGCACTTTAATCGCCATTATCACCTCTTCCAGCGAACAGTTGCCGGCGCGCTCACCGATGCCGTTCAGGGTGCCTTCCACCTGCCGGGCGCCGGCCTGTACCGCGGCGATGGAGTTGCCGACCGCCATGCCCAAATCGTCGTGGCAGTGCACGGAGATGATGGCTTTGTCGATGTTCGGCACGCGGTCATACAAGGTGGTGATGATGCCGCCGAACTGGTTCGGCGTGGTGTAGCCGACGGTGTCCGGGATATTGATGGTGGTGGCGCCAGCGTTGATGGCGGCTTCGACCACGCGGCACAGATTGTCGATCGGCGTGCGGCCGGCGTCTTCACAGGAGAACTCTACGTCGTCGGTGTAGTTGCGGGCACGTTTGACCGAGCGCACCGCCATCTCCAACACTTCGTCGAACGAGCGTTTCAGCTTCGATTCAATGTGCAGGGTCGAGGTGGCCAGGAACACGTGGATGCGGAACGCTTCGGCGACGCGCAACGCTTCTGCGGCCACGTCGATGTCTTTGTCTACGCAGCGGGCCAGGCCGCAGACGCGGCTGTTCTTGATCTGGCGCGCGATGGTTTGCACCGATTCGAAGTCGCCCGGCGAGGAGACCGGGAAGCCGACCTCCATCACGTCGACGCCCATTCTCTCCAGCGCCAGCGCAATCTGAATCTTCTCTTTTACGCTCAGGCTGGCCTGCAATGCCTGTTCGCCATCACGCAGCGTGGTATCGAAAATAATGACTTGTTGGCTCATCGGTGCATTCCTTATCGTGTTGATTTCACGCTAAGCGGGCAAAAAAAAACCCGCGCAGTAGCGCGGGTTTCTTATGGGTGATCGGCTGAGTCAGCTCCGAACTTCGCCCACAGGCATACCGCGCAAACAAGATGCGTTAAGTAGTAGGCCTAGTAGACGGTGAGTACGGATCATAAGGGTTCAGCTTCTCTTAAATGGGGTGTCTGCCTAATTTGATACGTGATTGCCCTGGCGATGTCAACACCTGATTGAATGCGGGGACAATGCATCGGCGAATCGGCCGAACAGAGGATCATGCGGCAAAAAAGCGACGCCCTAGAGAAAAAACGGGGCCAGTTTGCGTGCTGCTTAGCATAAACGAATCGAATATATACTGCGCTAATTGCTTCTGGATTTCGTTGCGTTAAGATTTGTGATGAAAAAATAAGAGGAATTAATCACGGGGGGCAATAAAATAACATTTTTAATACAAATGATTTAAATTGAATTCATATGATTAATCGATTGTTTTAGTCATAATATAACAAAATAATGCGTTTTTACACAAAGTGAGCGGTGTTTTTAGATGGTTTGATTGCTTATGATGTGTTTCTATAGTTTGTCTCATACTGTGCGGTTAGGTTGTTTAATTGTCTTAATCATTGTTGATACCTAATTATTAGTACCACCCAAGTGGCATTCTTCCCGCTGACGGGAGAAGCTGCTGACATGTATTCCACATACGACTTATATCGTGACGATAACACGAGGTTTTTTATCGGCTGATGGCGGTAATGGCAGGATTTGTCGTGCAAAGATAAGACAATGCGGCGTTTCATTGTTTGTCGAGCACAAGGATTAGATTATCTACACAGGATTTAGTGGAGTGAAATATGGCTGAATATGATTCAGAAATCGCCATGGTCAAAGAGCCGGCGGAGATTCATTTGCGCAGCGTCGATCTTAATTTGCTGACGGTGTTTGACGCCGTGATGCAAATGCAAAATATTACGCGAGCCGCTAATTCGTTAGGGATGTCGCAGCCGGCGGTGAGCAACGCGGTGGCGCGCCTGAAGGTGATGTTCAACGATGAGCTTTTCGTGCGTTGCGGGCGCGGGATCCAGCCCACCATGCGGGCCAGGCAGCTTTTTGGGCCGGTGCGGCAAGCGCTGCAGCTGGTGCAAAATGAGTTGCCGGGCGCCGAGTTCGAACCGCTGACCAGCACGCGAGCGTTCTCCCTGTCGCTGTGCAGCCCGCTCGATTTGCGTCTGGGCGCCGGGATAATCAATCACGTCAAACAGATCGCGCCGCAGCTTAACCTGCAAATAAAGTCGTACATCAACAATAATATTGAGCATCAATTGCGTTATCAGGACGTCGAGTTTGTCATCGGCTACAGCCGTTTCGAATCGGCGGAGTTTCGCAGCCTGGCGATGTTCGACGACGAATTAGTGCTGGCGGTTGCGCAGGCGCATCCGAGAATAGGCGAGGAAGTGACGCCGGAGCACATGCTGGCCGAGCAGCACGCTGCGGTTTCCCTGGAGAGTTTTGGATCGTTCAGTAAACCTTTTTATTTAGAGGAGCCGATGCTGCGCGCTGTGACGCAACAGTGCACTGATCTCTACAGCGTGTTGAATATGGTGTCGCAAACGGAAATGGTGGCGATTGCGCCCGCTTGGTTGGTGCGACAGCAGACGGAAGCGTTGAAAATAAAGGCGGTTCCTTTATGTGGCAACGAGAATAAAGCCACCTGCTATCTCTCCTGGCATGAATCCTCCGAGCGGGATAAAGGCCACCAGTGGATGAAATCCGTCCTGATTGAGGCGGGTAACCCAAAGTAAAGCGATAAAGAATGGGAGCCACATAAAGATAATATTCAACTGAGCGTTTTTTTCTCATGATAAAAACTAAGAACTATCTGTGTTTTTATTAAGATGTTTCTTGGTTTTACGGCGATAAAATAACTTATTTTCAGAGTGAGTTTGTTCGTTCAGCAAAAATAATTAATATAAATTAATATTCTGATTTTTACTTTCCGGCTGGTATTTTAAACTAACTCGATGCGGCGGCCCGGATGGGCCGCGTTTTATTGCCATCAGCAAACCTTTTCCTCCCCGTTTTTTCCAACCAATGAAAGTGCGGAAGCCGGACTGAGTTTTGGCTCACACTTCTACGCTGAAATCGCTTTTCCCCTTGCCTGAGACTAGGTAGACTGCGCAAAAAAAAGTAAACACGTGTAAGCTGAGATGAGGGCCGTAAGGCGTCGTTCCGGCTTAACTGTTTGATTCATTTCAGGCTTAGAGCACTATGATCACTAATCTGCTGCAATACCATTTGATCCATCGTATACAGCATCAAATCATCCACCGAGCCGATCGCACAGCTTTTCGCCAATGGTCGCCCAACGGCGAGTTGCAGCTGACCTGGGGAGAGGCCGCCACTCGTATTGACCGCATTGCCGCCGGGCTGCTGGGGCTGGGCGTCGAAGTACAAGAACGCATCGGTATTTTCGCCAATAACACGATGGCCTGGGCGTTGACCGATCTCGCTATCCTTCACCTGCGCGGCATCAGCGTTCCGCTTTATTCCACCAACACGCCGGCACAGGCGGCGTTCGTCACCAACGACGCCGACATCCGTATACTGTTCGTCGGCGAGCAGGCGCAGCTTGACGCCGCCATCGCGCTGCGCGGCGTCTGCCCGCAGCTGCGTCATATTGTCGTCTTCGACGAGGGGGCCGATCTGCGCGGCTGCGAGATCGCACAGCATCTGAGCACCTTCGAGCGCGCTGCCGATCCGGCGGCTTTTGCCGCTCAACGCCAGCAGCGTATTGAAGAGTGCGACCTGCAGGATCTCTTCACCCTGATCTATACCTCGGGCACTACCGGCGAGCCGAAAGGGGTGATGCTGGACTACCGCAACCTGGCGGCGCAGCTCTACCTGCATGATGAAAGGCTGACGGTCGGCGAAGAAGATGTGTCGCTCAGCTTCCTGCCGTTGTCGCACGTTTTTGAGCGGGCCTGGAGCTTCTTTGTGATGCATTCCGGCGCGCAGAACGTTTTCCTGCCGAACACCGACTGGGTGCGGGAAGCGATGGGGCAGGTCCGCCCGACGCTGATGTGTGCGGTGCCGCGTTTCTACGAGAAGATTTTCAGCGCGGTGCACGAAAAAGTGGCGCGCGCCCCTTGGCTGCGCCGTGCGTTGTTCCACTGGGCGATCGTCTGCGGCGAGCGCAAATTCCTGCAGGAGCGCGCCGGCAAACCGTTGGGCAAAGTGTTCGACTTCACCCACCGCTGGGCCGATAAGCTGGTGTTGAGCAAGCTGCGCGGTATCCTCGGCGGCCGGGTGCGCTTTTTGCCGGCGGCGGGCGCCAAGCTGGACGACAATGTGATCCTGTTTTTCCAGGCGATGGGCGTCAACATCAAGTACGGTTACGGCATGACCGAAACCTGTGCGACCGTCTCCTGCTGGGAAGAGGGGCATTTCCGCTTCGGCTCCATCGGTAAACCGCTGCCGGAGGTCGAGGTGCGCATTGGCGAGGAAAATGAAATCCAGGTGCGCGGGCCGATTGTGATGCGCGGCTATTTCAACAAACCTTTGGAAACCGCCGCGACCTTTACCGAGGACGGCTGGCTGAAAACCGGCGACGCCGGGGCGATCGATGAAGAGGGCAACCTGTTCATCACCGAACGCCTGAAGGATTTGATGAAAACCTCAGGCGGCAAATATATCGCGCCGCAGATGCTGGAAGGCACGCTGGCGCAGGATCGCTTTATCGAGCAGGTGGCGATCATCGCCGATGCGCGTAAATTCGTTTCCGCGCTGATCGTGCCGTGCTTTGAGTCGTTGGAAGAGTACGCGAAGTCAGTGAACCTGAAATACCAGGATCGCCTGGAACTGCTGCGCAACGGCGAAATCCTCGAGATGTTCGAAAAGCGCCTGCGCGAGATGCAAAAGGAGCTGGCGCGCTTCGAACAGGTGAAGAAGTTCACGCTGCTGCCGGCGGCCTTTTCGATGGAGCTGGGGGAGTTGACGCCAACGCTGAAGCTGCGCCGTAAAGTGATCCTGCAGCGCTATCAGCGTGAAATCGACTCGATGTACCAGGAACAGGCCTGACGCCGCCGCCGGGCCATGCACCCGGCCAAAAAAGCGGCATATCCTTCACCTGATTTAGTTCTGTAATTTTCCCCCTGTTCGAAACAATGCCTAGCCTGACAACCCCGAGGCTAGCGCATTGTTTTTATAAAGCCGCGATCTCCAGCTGCTTGGCAATAACCCCGCTACCGTTAAGCCATTTTGCCGTTTGCCTGCCCCATATTCTGACGTTATGTTAATTCGATAGCGACAACCCATAAAAACTTTGGGGCATTGCCCCGCAGCAGGCGCTACGTTCCGGCGCCAGAGAAGAATAAGCAAGCCTGGAGGCAAACCCATGGAGATGTTGTCAGGAGCCGAGATGGTCGTCCGATCGTTGATCGATCAGGGCGTTAAGCATGTATTCGGCTACCCCGGCGGGGCGGTGCTCGATATCTACGACGCTCTGCATACGGTAGGAGGGATCGATCATATTCTGGTGCGCCACGAGCAGGGGGCGGTGCACATGGCCGACGGCTACGCGCGCGCCACCGGTGAAGTGGGCGTGGTGCTGGTGACCTCCGGCCCCGGCGCCACCAACGCCATTACCGGCATCGCTACCGCCTATATGGACTCGATCCCGATGGTGGTGCTGTCGGGGCAGGTGCCCAGCTCGCTGATCGGCTACGACGCCTTCCAGGAGTGCGATATGGTGGGGATTTCTCGCCCGGTGGTGAAGCACAGCTTCCTGGTAAAACGCACCGAAGACATCCCGGCGGTGTTGAAGAAGGCGTTCTACCTGGCTTCCAGCGGCCGCCCCGGCCCGGTGGTGATCGATCTGCCGAAAGATATCGTCGGCCCGGCGGTGCGGATGCCTTATGCCTACCCGCAGGACGTGAGCATGCGTTCTTATAACCCGACGGTGCAGGGCCACCGCGGGCAGATCAAACGCGCGTTACAAACCATTCTGGCGGCCAAAAAGCCGGTGATGTACGTCGGCGGCGGCGCGATCAACGCCGGTTGCGAGGCCGAACTGTTGGCGTTGGCGGAGCAGCTGAACCTGCCGGTGACCAGCAGCCTGATGGGATTGGGCGCTTTCCCCGGCACCCATCGCCAGAGCGTCGGCATGCTCGGCATGCACGGCACCTATGAAGCCAACAAAACCATGCACCATGCCGACGTGATCTTCGCCGTCGGTGTGCGCTTCGACGATCGCACCACCAATAACCTCGCTAAATACTGCCCGGACGCCACCGTGCTGCACATCGATATCGATCCGACTTCGATCTCCAAAACGGTGGACGCCGATATTCCGATCGTCGGCGATGCCAGGCAGGTGTTGGTTCAGATGCTGGAGCTGCTGGCGCAGGACGAGAAAGCGCAGGATCACGACGCGCTGCGCGATTGGTGGCAGTCTATCGAGCAGTGGCGTGCCCGCGACTGCCTGGGTTACGACAAGCACAGTGGCACCATCAAGCCGCAGGCGGTGATCGAAACCCTGCATCGCCTGACCAAAGGCGACGCCTATGTCACCTCGGACGTGGGCCAGCACCAGATGTTCGCCGCGCTCTATTATCCATTCGACAAACCGCGCCGCTGGATCAACTCCGGTGGCCTCGGCACCATGGGCTTCGGTTTGCCGGCGGCATTGGGCGTCAAGCTGGCGCTGCCGGAGGAAACCGTGGTGTGCGTGACCGGCGACGGCAGCATTCAGATGAACATTCAGGAGCTGTCCACCGCGCTGCAATATAACCTGCCGGTGGTGGTGGTGAACCTCAACAACCGCTATCTGGGCATGGTGAAGCAGTGGCAGGACATGATTTATTCCGGCCGTCACTCGCAGTCCTACATGGATTCTCTGCCGGACTTCGTCAAGCTGGCCGAGGCTTACGGCCATGTCGGTATCGCCATCCGCACGCCGGATGAGCTGGAAAGCAAGCTGGCGCAGGCGCTGGCGGAAAAAGAGCGGCTGGTGTTCGTCGACGTGACCGTCGATGAAACCGAACATGTTTACCCGATGCAGATCCGCGGTGGAAGCATGGACGAAATGTGGCTTAGCAAAACGGAGAGGACCTGATCATGCGCCGTATTTTATCTGTCTTGCTGGAAAACGAATCCGGCGCTTTGTCGCGCGTGGTCGGGCTGTTCTCTCAGCGCGGTTATAACATCGAGAGCCTGACGGTGGCACCGACCGACGATCCGACGCTGTCGCGCATGACTATCCAGACCGTCGGCGACGAGAAAGTGCTGGAGCAGATTGAGAAACAGCTGCACAAGCTGGTGGACGTGCTGCGCGTCAGCGAGCTGGTGCAGGGCGCCCACGTCGAGCGCGAGATCATGCTGGTGAAGCTGCAGGCCAGCGGCTACGGCCGTGAAGAGGTGAAGCGCTGCGCCGACATTTTCCGCGGCCAGATCGTCGATGTGACGGCGACGCTGTACACGGTACAGCTGGCCGGCACCAGCGACAAGCTCGACGCCTTCCTGAGCGCAGTGCGTGAAGTGGCGGAGATCGTGGAAGTGGCCCGTTCCGGCGTGGTTGGCGTGTCGCGCGGCGACAAAATCATGCGCTGAGCGCGGTCTGGCGGCGAATAATCGGGGGCGCGGCGTGGCTGCGCCCTTTGTTTTTCGGTATTTTTTGCCCGATTGCTGGCACCTTTCGGCAAAAGCGGTTGCTAGGCAGTGTTTTCTGCTGTTAGATCGCAGAGGCTGGATTGAATAACCGTACGGGATGTCATGGTTAATCCGAGCACAGCCTTCACTTCTATTTTCAGCGTCATTAAGGGGTTAATGTGAAACTGGATGAAATCGCGCGTCTCGCGGGCGTTTCGCGCACGACGGCCAGTTACGTCATCAACGGCAAGGCGAAGCAGTATCGTGTCAGCGATAAAACCGTCGAGAAAGTGATGGCCGTGGTCAGGGAGCATAACTATCACCCGAATGCCGTCGCGGCGGGGCTGCGCGCCGGGCGTACCCGTTCTATCGGTCTGGTGATCCCGGATCTGGAAAATACCAGCTATACCCGCATCGCCAACTACCTGGAACGCCAGGCGCGCCAGCGTGGTTACCAATTGCTGATCGCCTGTTCCGAAGATCAGCCGGACAACGAAATGCGCTGTATCGAGCACCTGCTGCAGCGCCAGGTGGACGCCATCATCGTCTCCACCGCCTTGCCGCCGGAGCATCCTTTCTATCAACGCTGGGCCAACGATCCGCTGCCGATCATCGCGCTGGACCGCGCGCTGGATCGCGAGCATTTCATCAGCGTCGTCGGGGCCGATCAGGAAGACGCCTTTGCGCTGGCGCAGGAGCTGCGCACCTTCCCGGCTGAATCGGTGCTGTATCTGGGCGCCTTGCCGGAGCTTTCGGTGAGCTTCCTGCGTGAGCAGGGCTTCCGTCAGGCCTGGCAAGAAGATCCCCGCCACGTCGATTATCTGTACGCCAACAGCTATGAACGTGAAGCCGCCGGCGCGCTGTTTGCCGAATGGCTGAAAACGCACCCGATGCCGCAGGCGCTGTTCACCACCTCGTTCTCGTTGTTGCAGGGCGTGATGGACGTGACGCTGAAGCAACGTGGCCGTTTGCCGACCGATCTGGCGATTGCCACCTTCGGCGACCATGAACTGTTGGATTTCCTCGAGTGCCCGGTGCTCGCGGTGGCGCAGCGCCATCGTGACGTAGCCGAACGCGTGCTGGAGCTGGTGTTGGCCAGCCTGGACGAACCGCGTAAACCCAAGCCGGGTTTGACGCGTATCCGCCGTAATCTGTTCCGCCGCGGCAGCCTGAGCCGCAAATAGTCCGCTCTACAGGAGCCCGCTATGTCGGGCTCCTGGTTTAGACGTAGCCCACCACCCGGAACAGCCGCCGGCAATATTCCAGGAAATAGCCATACACCACGCCCATCGCCATGGAGACCAGCGCATTGCTGGTGACCGCCGCCAGCATTTGTTGACCGTCGGCGCCTACGCTCCACAGAATGGCGGCATAAACCGGCGATTGGAAGCTGACGTAGGCCAGCAGGTCGGCGAGGTTGCGCAGCACGAACTGGCCGCGTGGACAGCGGCGCGCCGTGCGGATAAACAGATCGCGATAGCGACCGTAAGGCCAGGCGATCAGGATGTTGACCGGGATCGACAGCAGGCGCGAAGAGAGGGATTGCTGGAAGCTCATGCCGGAGATCAACACTTCTATCGCCATGCCGGCGATAAAGCAGTACACCACCAGTGCGAACGTATCGGCAGCGGCGCTACGCCAGTGAGCGGCGGGCGAAAGCATGTGTTATCTCCCTTTGGTTAAAATTCTGTTAATTTATTAATTGTTGGCTGTTAAAGCTGCTTTTTTGCTTTTTATATAGTGTACTAATCTGCATTGTGTTTTTTAACTAGATTTATATTTTTATTTTTAACATTTGTTCGGTTTTTGTCCCGCAGAACCGGGCGATAGGAGAGGGTAGAGAGATTAAAATCGGCAATTTAAAATAAATTCATTAAAAACATACGGTTGCGATTTTTGGCGTCGAATGGGGATTTTTTCCGGCAAAAATTGTGGAAATAAAGGTGTAAGAAAATGAAACCATAATTGTAAACAGGTATTTTGGGAATAATCTTACCAAATTGATTTAAATCGAAATTACTTCTGCTCGTAATATCCGAACCATTTATTTTTATCGCGGCCGCATCACGGCCATGCAAATTGAAGTAAAATAGCGCCCGGTTTTACGGTGAATAACGATTGAGCGTTATTAACTCAAGGAGTTATGGCCTTATTCCGCGATCGGTTCGCCCAACGCCGAGCCTTGGCGGGCGCGGCTCGCCAGCGGTTACCGCACTGAGATTGCCGAGCTGAAAAATGAGACATGGCTTGCAGAAGGAAGTAATGAGTTAATTAATCGCCAGTTCGTCAGGTTTTTAATCAGATTCTTTCCGCTTAGAAAATTCTCTCCGTTTATCATGGTGTTAATTTTTAATCGTCGAATAATCAGAGTTTCTTTCGCGAGTCAGCTCCCAAAATGACCAGAGAAATATTGCCAAAGCGCTGGCGCTCTGGCTTGACAAGGTTTTCATACCCTCCGTAAACTCCATTGTGTGGGAATTTGTGGGGTAAAGTGGTGAAAACGGTCACTAAGGGGTAGCTCAGGAATGTTCCGTGGAGCGACGATGGTCAACCTCGACAGCAAAGGGCGGCTTGCCGTACCTACCCGATATCGGGAATTGCTCAACGAGGAATCGCAAGGCCAAATGGTCTGTACCATTGACCTCCATCAGCCCTGCCTGCTGCTTTATCCTTTGCCCGAATGGGAAATTATTGAACAAAAATTATCACGTCTGTCGAGCATGAATCCCGCCGAGCGCCGCGTTCAGCGCCTGCTGCTGGGGCATGCCAGTGAGTGTCAGATGGATAGTGCCGGTCGTTTGCTGTTAGCCAATACGCTGCGGCAACACGCCGGGCTCACGAAAGAAGTGATGCTGGTCGGTCAGTTCAACAAGTTTGAACTGTGGGATGAACAGACCTGGTATCAACAAGTCAAGGATGATATTGACGCTGAACAGTCGACTCAGGAACCGTTGTCTGAGCGGCTACAGGACTTGTCGCTATAAGCATGTTGGAAAACTATAAACACACCACCGTCCTGCTGGACGAAGCCGTCAACGGCCTCAACATCCGCAGCAACGGCATATATATCGACGGTACTTTTGGTCGCGGTGGCCATTCTCGTCTGATTCTGTCCCAGCTGGGGCCGGAAGGGCGCTTGCTGGCGATTGACCGTGACCCTCAGGCGATTGCAGCCGCCAAATCTATTGAAGATCCTCGTTTTACCATCGTACACGGCCCATTCTCCGAGTTGTCGCACTACGTGCGGGAACGTGAATTGGTGGGCAAGATCGACGGCGTTCTGCTCGATCTGGGCGTTTCTTCGCCGCAGCTTGACGACGCAGAGCGCGGATTCTCCTTTATGCGCGACGGTCCGCTGGACATGCGCATGGATCCGTCCACCGGCCTGTCCGCCGCAGAGTGGCTGATGAAGGCCGAAGCGGACGACATCGCTTGGGTGCTGAAAACCTTTGGCGAAGAGCGTTTCGCCAAGCGCATCGCACGCGCCATCGTGGAAAGAAACCGCGTGGAGCCGATGACGCGCACCAAAGAGTTGGCGGATCTGATTGCCGATGCCAGTCCGTTCCGTGAAAAGCACAAGCATCCGGCGACGCGCAGCTTCCAGGCGATTCGTATCTATATCAACAGCGAGCTGGAAGAGATCGAGCGTGCGCTCGACGGCGCGCTGGAAGTGCTGGCCCCACAGGGCCGTTTGTCGATCATCAGCTTCCACTCGCTGGAAGACCGCATCGTCAAACGCTTTATGCGTCACCATAGCCGCGGCGCCCAGGTGCCGGCGGGCATTCCGTTGACCGAAGAGCAACTGCGCAGCATGGGCGGGCGAACGCTGAAAGCGCTGGGCAAAATGATGCCTTCGGAAGCGGAAGTGGCGGACAACCCGCGTGCGCGCAGCTCGGTGCTGCGTATTGCTGAGAGGATGCCCGCGTGATCGGCAACGAACGCCACGGTTTGGTCGGGGTTATTGGCGGCGACCTGCTGCGCAACGCCAAGATCCCCCTGATTTTACTGATTGCGTCACTGGTCTCCGCGATTTTCGTGGTGACCACCGCGCACCGCACCCGCCTGCTGACCGCCGAGCGCGAACAGCTGGTTCTGGAGCGCGATGCGCTGGATATCGAGTGGCGCAACCTGATTTTAGAAGAGAACGCCCTCGGCGATCACAGCCGGGTTGAACGTATCGCGACAGAAAAACTGCAGATGCAACACGTTGATCCATCGCAGGAAAATATCATCGTTAAACAATGAATGGTTTAACCGGAATAATGACACGGAGTAGAAAGGAAACGCATGAAAGCAGCGCGCCCCGGTAAGTTGAGACGCCAGGAAGATCAGGCCAGCTTTGTCAGCTGGCGTTTTGCGTTGCTGTGCGGCTGCATTTTGCTGGCGATGGTTGGCCTGATGCTGCGCGTCGCGTACCTGCAGGTCATCAACCCCGATCGTCTGGTGAAAGAAGGCGACATGCGTTCGCTGCGCGTGCAGGAAGTGCCGACCGCGCGCGGCATGATCAGCGATCGCGCCGGCCGTCCGTTGGCGGTCAGCGTGCCGGTCAATGCGGTGTGGGCGGATCCGAAAGAGCTGAACGAGCGCGGCGGTATCACGCTGGACAGCCGTTGGAAAGCGCTTTCTGATGCGCTGAACATCCCGCTGGACCAACTCTCCAACCGCATCAACGCCAACCCGAAAGGGCGCTTCGTTTATCTGGCGCGCCAGGTGAACCCGGCGATCGGCGACTACATCCACAAGCTCAAGCTGCCGGGGATCTACCTGCGGCAGGAGTCGCGCCGGTACTACCCGGCGGGGCAGGTGACGTCGCACATCATCGGCGTGACCAACATCGACGGACAAGGCATTGAAGGCGTCGAGAAGAGCTTCGACCGCTGGCTGACCGGGCAACCGGGCGAGAGAACGGTGCGTAAGGACCGCTTCGGCCGGGTCATCGAAGATATTTCCTCCGTAGACAGCCAGGCGGCGCACAACCTGGTGCTGAGCGTCGATGAACGCCTGCAGGCGCTGGTGTATCGCGAGCTGAACAACGCGGTGGCGTTCAACAAGGCCGAGTCGGGCACTGCGGTGCTGATCGACGTGAACACCGGCGAAGTGCTGGCGATGGCCAACAGCCCGTCTTACAACCCGAACAACATGGCCGGTACGCCGAAAGAGACCATGCGTAACCGTGCTATCACCGATATTTTTGAACCCGGTTCAACCGTGAAGCCGATGGTGGTGATGACCGCGCTGCAAAACGGCGTGGTGAGAGAAAACAGTGTGTTGAACACCATCCCGTACCGCATTCAGGGCCACGAGATCAAAGATGTGGCGCGGTACTCGGAGCTGTCATTGACCGGGATCTTGCAGAAGTCGAGTAACGTCGGTGTTTCAAAGCTGGCGTTAGCGATGCCGTCCTCAGCGTTAGTAGATACTTACTCTCGTTTTGGGCTGGGAAAAGCGACCAATTTGGGGCTGGTCGGAGAAAGCAGTGGCATATACCCAAAAAAACAACGGTGGTCTGACATAGAGAGGGCCACCTTCTCTTTCGGCTACGGGCTGATGGTAACTCCGTTACAGTTGGCGCGAGTCTATGCAACGATCGGCAGCCTGGGCGTATATCGCCCATTGTCGATCACCAAGGTTGACCCTCCGGTCGCCGGCGAACGCGTTTTCCCTGAACCTCTGGTGCGCACCGTGGTGCACATGATGGAAAGCGTGGCCTTGCCGGGCGGCGGCGGCGTGAAAGCCGCCATCAAGGGATACCGTATCGCCATCAAAACCGGTACCGCGAAAAAAGTGGGCCCGGACGGCAAATACGTCAACCGATACATCGCTTATACCGCCGGCGTTGCGCCGGCAAGTAACCCCCGTTTTGCCCTGGTGGTCGTCATCAACGACCCGCAGGGTGGGAAATACTATGGTGGCGCAATCTCCGCGCCGGTGTTCGGTGCCATCATGGGCGGCGTATTGCGCACCATGAACGTCGAGCCTGACGCGTTGCCTACCGGTGACAAAAGCGAATTAGTGATTAACAAGAAAGAGGGTTCAGGTGGCAGATCGTAATTTGCGCGACTTACTCGCCCCGTGGGTGCCGACGGCACCTGGGCGCGCGCTGCGGGAAATGACATTAGACAGCCGTGTGGCGGCTGCCGGGGATCTGTTTGTCGCCGTTGTCGGCCATCAAACGGATGGACGCCGCTATATTCCGCAGGCCATCGCGCAGGGCGTCTCCGCCGTGATCGCCGAAGCTGACGGTCAGGCCGAAGACGGCGCCATCATTGAAATGCACGGCGTGCCGGTGATCTATCTGAGCCAACTGAACCAGCGCCTTTCCGCGCTGGCCGGGCGTTTTTACCACCAGCCGGGCGAGCGTCTGCGTCTGGTCGGCGTGACCGGTACCAACGGCAAAACCACCACCACCCAACTGCTGGCGCAGTGGAGCCAACTGCTGGGCGAAACCAGCGCGGTGATGGGCACCGTCGGCAACGGCCTGCTGGGCCAGGTGTGCCCGACCGAGAATACCACCGGTTCTGCGGTGGATGTTCAACACGTATTAAACGATTTGGCGGAACAGGGCGCGACCTTCGCCGCCATGGAAGTCTCTTCCCACGGTCTGGTGCAACACCGGGTGGCGGCGCTGCCGTTCGCCGCGGCGGTCTTCACCAACCTGAGCCGCGATCACCTGGATTACCACGGTGACATGGCCAATTACGAGGCGGCCAAATGGTCGCTGTTCGCCGCCCACAGCGTGGGGCAGGCGATCATCAACGCCGACGATGAAGTCGGTCTGCGCTGGCTGAGCAAGCTGCCGGATGCGGTGGCGGTGACGATGCAGGGCAACCTGCAGCCGGGCGGCCACGGCCGCTGGCTGAAAACCACGGCGGTCGATTATCACGACAACGGCGCCACCGTTCGTTTCAGCTCCAGCTGGGGCGATGGCGAGATCGAAAGCCGCCTGATGGGCGCTTTCAACGTCAGCAACCTGCTGCTGGCCTTGGCGACGCTGCTGTCGCTGGGCTATCCGCTGGAGGCGCTGGTGGAAACCGGCAGCCGCCTGCAGCCGGTCTGTGGCCGCATGGAAGTGTTTAACGCGCCGGGCAAACCGACGGTAGTGGTGGATTACGCCCACACGCCGGATGCGCTGGAGAAAGCGTTGGAAGCCGCGCGCCTGCACTGCCAGGGGCAGCTGTGGTGCGTGTTCGGCTGCGGCGGCGATCGCGACAAGGGCAAGCGTCCGCTGATGGGCGGCATCGCCGAGCAGTTCGCCGATCGCGTGGTGATCACCGATGACAACCCGCGTACCGAAGAGCCGCGCGCGATTATCAACGATATCCTGACCGGATTGCTGGACGCCGGGCAGGCGCTGGTGATCCACGGCCGCGCCGAAGCGGTGACCAGCGCCATCATGCAGGCGCAGGAACAGGATGTGGTGTTGGTGGCAGGCAAAGGCCACGAAGATTATCAGCTGGTGGGCAACCGCCGCCTGGATTACTCCGACCGTACGACGGTCGCCCGACTGCTGGGGGTGCTGGCATGATCCCTGTCTCTCTTCAGACACTGGCTGAGGTATTGAGCGCTGAACTGATCGGCGCCGATTGCCAAATTGTCGAGGTGACGACAGACACCCGCAAGGTGACCGCCGGTTGCCTGTTTGTGGCGCTGAAAGGCGAGCGTTTCGACGCTCACGACTTTGCGGTGGATGCCGTAGCCGCAGGTGCCGGGGCGCTGCTGGTCAGTAAGCGCTTATTGGTGGACGCGCCGCAGCTGGTGGTGCAAGACACCCGTCTGGCGCTGGGGCAGCTTGGCGCCTGGGTGCGTCAGCAGGTGCCGGCGCGCGTGGTGGCGCTGACCGGTTCCTCGGGCAAGACCTCGGTGAAAGAAATGACCGCCGCCATTCTGCGCGAATGCGGCGAAGTGCTGTATACCGCCGGCAACTTCAATAACGACATCGGCGTGCCGCTGACGCTGTTGCGTCTGGAGCCGCACCATGATTTTGCCGTGATAGAGCTGGGCGCTAACCATATTGGCGAAATCGCTTACACCACCGCACTGACGCGTCCGCAGACCGCTTTGGTGAACAACCTGGCGGCGGCGCACCTGGAAGGCTTCGGCTCGCTGGCCGGCGTCGCCCAGGCGAAAGGTGAAATCTTTACCGGCCTGCCGGCCGACGGCGTGGCGATCATCAACGCCGATAACAACGACTGGCCGCACTGGCAGAGCATGCTGGGCGGCAAAACCGTCTGGCGCTTCTCGCCGCAGGCTGCCGAAGGCGTGGACTTCTTCGCGGATAACGTGCGGGTGAACGGTGCAGGCACGCAGTTCACGCTGCACAGCCCGTTCGGCACCGCCGAGATCGCGCTGCCGCTGCCGGGGCGCCACAACGTGGCCAATGCGCTGGCGGCGACGGCGCTGGCGATGTCGGTGGGCGCCACCCTCGAAGCGGTGCGTCAGGGGCTGAAACAGCTGCAGGCGGTGCCGGGGCGTCTGTTCCCGGTGGCGCTGGCCGAAGGCAAGCTGCTGCTGGACGACAGCTATAACGCCAACGTCGGGTCGATGACCGCGGCGGCGCAGGTGCTGGCAGAGATGCCGGGCTATCGCGTGATGGTGGTCGGCGATATGGCCGAGTTGGGCGCGGAAGCGGAAGAGTGCCACCGTCAGGTGGGCGAAGCCGCCCGTCTGGCCGGCGTCGACAAGGTGATCAGCGTCGGCGGTTTGAGCCGCGTGCTGAGCGAAGCGTCCGGCAACGGCGAACATTATCAAGACAAGACAGCAGTGATCGCGCGCGTGGCGGAATTACTGTCGGAACATGCGGTCATTACCGTGTTAATCAAAGGTTCACGTAGTGCCGCAATGGAGCAGGTAGTACGCGCGTTACAGGAGAAAGCACCATGTTAGTTTGGCTGGCCGAGCATTTGGTCAAGTATTACTCAGGCTTCAACGTCTTTTCTTATCTGACGTTCCGAGCCATTGTCAGCCTGCTGACCGCACTGTTCCTGTCGCTGTGGATGGGCCCTCGGGTGATCAAGCGCCTGCAAGAAATGTCCTTCGGCCAGGTGGTGCGTAACGACGGCCCCGAGTCGCACTTCAGCAAGCGCGGCACGCCGACCATGGGCGGCATCATGATCCTGACCTCCATCACCATTTCGGTGCTGATGTGGGCTTACCCGTCCAACCCGTATGTCTGGTGCGTGCTGTTCGTGCTGGTGGGTTACGGCATCGTCGGCTTCGTCGACGACTACCGCAAGGTGGTGCGTAAGGACACCAAAGGGCTGATCGCCCGCTGGAAGTATTTCTGGCAGTCGGTGATTGCGCTGATTGTCGCATTCGCCATGTACGCCGTAGGAAAAGACACGCCAGCCACCGAGCTGGTTGTGCCGTTCTTTAAGGACGTGATGCCGCAGCTGGGCCTGCTGTACATCCTGCTGGCCTATTTCGTGATCGTCGGCACCAGCAACGCGGTCAACCTGACCGACGGCCTGGACGGCCTGGCTATCATGCCGACGGTATTCGTGGCGGCCGGCTTCGCGCTGGTGGCCTGGGCGACCGGTAACATGAACTTCGCCAACTACCTGCATATTCCGTATCTGCGTCATGCCGGTGAGTTGGTGATCGTGTGTACCGCCATCGTCGGCGCCGGCCTCGGGTTCCTGTGGTTCAACACTTACCCGGCCCAGGTGTTTATGGGCGACGTCGGTTCGTTGGCGCTGGGCGGCGCGCTGGGCACCATTGCGGTGCTGCTGCGTCAGGAGTTCTTGTTGGTGATCATGGGCGGCGTATTCGTGGTAGAGACGCTGTCGGTGATCCTGCAGGTGGGATCGTTCAAGCTGCGCGGGCAACGCATTTTCCGCATGGCGCCGATTCACCACCACTATGAATTGAAAGGCTGGCCTGAGCCGCGCGTTATCGTGCGCTTCTGGATCATTTCGCTGATGCTGGTGCTGATTGGCCTGGCAACGCTGAAGGTGCGTTAATCATGGCAGACTATCAGGGTAGAAAAGTCGTCATCATCGGGTTGGGCCTCACCGGCCTGTCCTGCGTCGATTTCTTCATGGCGCGCGGTGTGACGCCGCGCGTGATGGATACCCGTATCGCGCCGCCAGGCTTGGACAAACTGCCTGAGAGCGTGGAGCGTCATCTGGGCGATCTGAATCAGGACTGGCTGCTGGCGGCGGATCTGATCGTTGCCAGCCCGGGCGTCGCGCTGGCGACCCCGGCATTGAGCGCCGCGGCGGATGCCGGCGTGGAAATCGTCGGCGACGTCGAACTGTTCTGCCGTGAAGCGCAGGCGCCGATCGTGGCGATCACCGGCTCCAACGGCAAAAGCACCGTCACCACCCTGGTGGGCGAGATGGCGAAAGCCGCCGGTTGGGCGGTGGGCGTGGGCGGCAATATCGGCCTGCCGGCGCTGAGCCTGCTGCGTCAGGAATGCCAGCTTTACGTGCTGGAGCTGTCCAGCTTCCAGCTGGAAACGACGTATAGCCTGCGGGCGGCGGCGGCGACCATCCTGAACGTGACCGAAGATCATATGGATCGCTATCCGTTCGGCCTGCAGCAGTATCGCGGCGCCAAGCTGCGCGTGTATGAAAACGCCGCCGTGTGCGTGGTGAACGCAGACGATGCACTGACCATGCCGGTGCGCGGCGCCGACGAGCGCTGCGTCAGCTTCGGCGCCGACGTGGGCGACTATCACCTGAACCGTCAGCAGGGGGAAACCTGGCTGCGGGTGCGCGGTGAGAAAGTGCTGAATACGCGCGAGATGAAACTGACCGGCCGCCACAACTACACCAACGCCCTGGCAGCGTTGGCGTTGGCGGATGCGGTCAATATCCCGCGCGCGTCCAGCCTGAAGGCGCTGACCACCTTCACCGGCCTGGCGCACCGCTTCCAGCTGGCCTGGGAGAACAACGGCGTGCGTTGGATCAACGACTCCAAAGCCACCAACGTCGGCAGCACCGAAGCGGCGCTGAACGGCCTGCAGGTAGACGGCACGCTGCATCTGCTGCTGGGCGGCGACGGCAAGTCCGCCGATTTCTCGCCGCTGGCGCGCTACCTGCAGGGCGACAACGTGCGTCTGTACTGCTTTGGCCGCGACGGCGCCCAGCTGGCACAGCTGCGGCCGGAGGTGGCGACGCTGACCGAGACCATGGAGCAGGCGATGCGCACCATCGCCGGCCGCGTACAGCCTGGCGACATGGTATTGCTGTCGCCGGCCTGCGCCAGCCTCGATCAGTTCCGTAATTTTGAAGTGCGCGGCGATGAGTTCGCCCGCCTGGCGCAGGAGCTTGGCGGATGAAACTACGCTTGCCGAACTTCGGGCTGACAGAACGACTGAAAGACTGGGTGACCGGCGCGCGCGACAACGACGCGGTCAACATGGTGCTGTACGATCGCACCCTGCTGTGGCTGACCTTCGGGTTGGCGATCATCGGCTTCGTGATGGTGACCTCGGCGTCGATGCCGATCGGCCAACGCCTGGCGGACGATCCGTTCCTGTTCGCCAAACGCGACGCGCTGTACCTCGGCCTGGCGTTCGGCCTGTCGCTGGTGACGCTGCGCGTCCCGATGGAGATTTGGCAGCGCTACAGCAACGTGATGCTGCTGATGTCGATCGTGATGCTGCTGATCGTGCTGGTGGTGGGGAGTTCGGTGAACGGGGCCTCGCGCTGGATCGCGCTTGGCCCGCTGCGTATTCAGCCGGCGGAGCTGTCCAAGCTGTCGCTGTTCTGCTACCTGGCGAGCTATCTGGTGCGCAAGGTGGAAGAGGTACGCAGCAACTTCTGGGGCTTCTGCAAGCCGATGGGCGTGATGGTGGTGCTGGCAGTGCTGCTGCTGGCGCAGCCGGACCTCGGTACCGTGGTGGTACTGTTCATCACCACGCTGGCGATGCTGTTCCTGGCCGGCGCGAAAATGTGGCAGTTCCTGGCGATCATCGGCTCCGGCGTGTTCGCCGTGGTGCTGCTGATCATCGCGGAACCGTACCGTATGCGCCGCGTGACGTCGTTCTGGAACCCGTGGGCCGATCCGTTCGGCAGCGGCTACCAGCTGACCCAGTCGCTGATGGCGTTCGGCCGCGGCGAGTTCTGGGGACAGGGGCTCGGCAACTCGGTGCAGAAACTGGAGTATTTGCCGGAAGCACACACCGACTTCATCTTCTCCATTTTGGGTGAAGAACTGGGCTATATCGGTGTGGTTTTAGCCCTGTTAATGGTATTCTTCGTCGCTTTTCGCGCGATGTCCATCGGGCGCCGCGCGCTGGAGATCGACCAACGCTTCTCCGGCTTCCTGGCCTGCGCGATCGGCGTATGGTTCAGCTTCCAGGCGCTGGTTAACGTCGGCGCCGCCGCGGGCATGCTGCCGACCAAAGGTCTGACGCTGCCGCTGATCAGTTACGGCGGCTCGAGCTTGCTGATTATGTCGACGGCCATCGTGCTGTTGCTGCGAATTGATTATGAAACGCGCCTGACCAAGGCTCAGGCGTTTGTGAAGAGGTAAGGGATGAGCGGGAAACCTAAGCGTTTAATGGTGATGGCAGGCGGTACCGGCGGGCACGTGTTCCCGGGGCTGGCGGTCGCGCATCATCTGATGGCGCAGGGCTGGCAGGTGCGCTGGCTCGGAACCGCAGACCGAATGGAAGCCGATCTGGTGCCGAAGCACGGGATCGAGATTGATTTTATCCGCATCTCCGGCCTGCGCGGCAAAGGCCTGAAGGCCCAGCTGACTGCGCCGCTGCGGATCTGGCAGGCGGTGCGCCAGGCGAAAGCCATCATGCGCAGCTATCAGCCGGACGTGGTGCTGGGGATGGGCGGTTACGTGTCCGGCCCCGGCGGCCTGGCGGCCTGGCAGTGCGGCATCCCGGTGGTGCTGCACGAGCAGAACGGCATTGCCGGCTTGACCAACCGCTGGCTGGCGCGCATCGCCGCCAAAGTGATGCAGGCCTTCCCCGGCGCATTCCCGAACGCCGAGGTGGTGGGCAACCCGGTACGTACCGACGTGTTGGCGCTGCCGTTGCCGGCGGAGCGGTTGCAGGGGCGCGAAGGCCCGATCCGCGTGCTGGTGATTGGCGGAAGTCAGGGCGCGCGCGTGCTGAATCAGACAGTTCCTGAAGTCGCGGCGCGTTTGGGCGATAGAATTACGCTCTGGCATCAGGTTGGCAAGGGCGCGCTGGAAACGGTGCTGCGCGACTACGAAAGGGTAGGGCAGACGCAGCACAAGGTGACCGAGTTCATCGACGATATGGCCGCCGCCTACGCCTGGGCCGACGTGGTGGTCTGCCGCTCCGGCGCGTTGACCGTCAGCGAAATCGCGGCAGCGGGGCTGCCGGCGATCTTCGTGCCGTTCATGCACAAGGACCGTCAGCAGTACTGGAACGCGCGTCCGCTGGAAGAAGCCGGCGCGGCGAAGATTATCGAACAGCCGCAGTTCAACGCCGATGTGGTGGCTGAACTGCTGGCGAGCTGGGATCGCAAGACGCTGCTGGCCATGGCCGAGAAAGCGCGTGCGGTCGCCATTCCGGACGCCACCGAGCGCGTGGCGGCGGAGCTGGTGCGGCTCGCCAAGTAACGAGTGCAGGGGTTCGGTGCGCCGAACCTGAATAAAAGCAATGTGATGTAGGGCCGGGGTACCGGATCCGGATTAGAGAGAGTGATGAATACACAACAACTGGCGAAACTACGTACTATCGTGCCCGAGATGCGTCGCGTCCGGCACATTCACTTTGTCGGCATCGGTGGCGCCGGCATGGGTGGTATCGCCGAAGTGTTGGCAAACGAAGGGTATCAGATCAGCGGCTCCGACCTGGCGCCGAATCCGGTCACCCAACAGTTGAGCGCGCTCGGGGCGACGATTTATTTCAATCACCGTCCGGAAAACGTGCTGGATGCGAGCGTAGTGGTGGTTTCTACCGCCATCTCCGCCGACAACCCGGAGATCGTCGCCGCTCGTGAAGCGCGCATCCCGGTGATCCGCCGCGCAGAAATGCTGGCGGAGCTGATGCGTTTTCGCCACGGCATCGCTATCGCCGGCACGCACGGCAAAACCACCACCACGGCGATGGTTTCGAGCATTTACGCCGAAGCCCGCCTGGACCCGACCTTCGTCAACGGCGGGCTGGTGAAGGCGGCGGGCACCCACGCGCGACTGGGGTCCAGCCGTTATCTGATCGCGGAAGCGGATGAGAGCGATGCGTCGTTCCTGCATCTGCAGCCGATGGTGGCCGTGGTCACCAACATCGAAGCCGACCATATGGACACTTACCAGGGTGACTTCGAGAACCTGAAGCAGACGTTTATCAATTTCTTGCACAACCTGCCGTTCTACGGCCGTGCGGTGATGTGCATCGACGATCCGGTCGTGCGCGAGCTGTTGCCGCGCGTGGGTCGCCACATCACCACCTATGGCTTCAGTGAAGATGCCGATGTGCGCATCGAAGACTACCGGCAGATTGGGCCGCAGGGGCACTTTACCCTGAGCCGTCAGGACAAACCGTTGCTGACGGTGACGCTGAACGCGCCGGGCCGCCACAATGCGTTGAACGCGGCGGCGGCGGTGGCGGTGGCAACCGAAGAAGGCATCGACGACGAAGATATCCTGCGCGCGCTGGCGGGCTTCCAGGGCACCGGGCGTCGCTTCGATTTCCTCGGCGAGTTCCCGCTGGAGCCGGTCAACGGCAAAGCGGGCAGCGCGATGCTGGTGGACGACTACGGCCACCATCCGACCGAGGTGGACGCCACGCTGAAAGCGGCGCGCGCCGGCTGGCCAGACAAGCGTTTGGTGATGATCTTCCAGCCGCACCGTTATACGCGCACCCGCGATCTGTACGACGATTTCGCCAACGTGCTGTCGCAGGTGGATGTGCTGCTGATGCTCGACGTGTACGCCGCCGGCGAAGCGCCGATCCCGGGCGCGGACAGCCGTTCGCTGTGCCGCACCATCCGCAGCCGCGGCAAGCTGGATCCGATCCTGGTTTCCGATGCCGATACCGTGCCGGAAACCCTGGCGCAGCTGCTGCAGGATGAAGACCTGGTGCTGGTGCAAGGCGCCGGCAACGTGGGCAAAATCGCCCGTAAACTGGCTGAGCTGAAGCTGCAGCCGCCGAAGAAAGAGGAGGAGCACCATGGCTGATAAAGTTGCAGTTCTGCTGGGCGGCACCTCCGCTGAACGTGAAGTCTCCCTGCAATCCGGCGCCGCGGTGCTGGCCGGGTTGCGCGAAGCCGGTATCGATGCGCACGGCGTCGATACCCGCGATTTCCCGGTGACCCAGCTGAAAGAGCAGGGGTTCACCAAAGTGTTTATCGCGCTGCATGGCCGCGGCGGCGAGGACGGCACCCTGCAGGGGCTGCTGGAGTTCCTCGAACTGCCTTATACCGGCAGCGGTGTGATGGCCTCGGCGCTGACCATGGACAAATGGCGCACCAAAATGGTGTGGCAGTCGATGGGTTTGCCGGTGGCGCCTTACGTGGCGCTGAATCGCCAGCTGTACCTCGGCGGCGAAAAAGCGGCGCTGCTGGCACGCGTGGCGGAGCTCGGCCTGCCGCTGATCGTCAAGCCGAGCCGTGAAGGCTCCAGCGTCGGCATGAGCAAGGTCACTGAAAGCGCCGCGTTGGAAGCCGCGTTGGAAGAGGCCTTCCGCCATGATGACGACGTATTGGTGGAGAAGTGGCTGAGCGGCCCGGAATATACCGTGGCGATGCTGGGCGACCAGGTTCTGCCGTCGATCCGCATCCAGCCGGCCGGCGTGTTTTACGACTACCAGGCCAAGTACATTTCGGACGACACGCAGTACTTCTGCCCGAGTGGTTTGAGCGCCGAGCAGGAAGCCGAGATGGCGGCGTTGGCGCTGCGCGCCTATCGCGGCCTGGACTGCAGCGGCTGGGGCCGCGTCGACGTGATGCAAGACAGCGATGGCAGCTTCTATCTGCTTGAGGTGAACACCTCTCCGGGCATGACCAGTCATAGCCTGGTGCCGATGGCGGCGCGCCAGTTTGGATTAAGCTTCTCGCAGTTGGTGGCGAGAATTTTGGAGTTGGCCGACTGATATGTCGCAAGCTGCCCTGAATGCGCGCGATCGCGAGGTGGATAACGGCCCGCGCCGCAGCAATGGAACCCAGTTGGCGGGAATGATTTTCCTGCTGATGGTGTTGGGAACGGTCGTGTGGAGCGGTTGGGCGGTGCTTGGCTGGATGAAAGACGCCAGTCGCCTGCCGCTCTCAAGGCTGGTGGTGACCGGCGAACGCCACTACACCACCAACGATGATATTCGTCAGGCGATCCTGGCGCTGGGCGCGCCCGGCACCTTTATGACGCAGGATGTGGACGTCATCCAGCAGCAGATCGAACGTCTGCCGTGGATCAAGCAGGCCAGCGTGCGCAAACAATGGCCGGATGAGCTGAAGATCCATCTGGTGGAGTACGTCCCGGTGGCGCGCTGGAACGATTTGCACATGGTGGACGCCGAAGGTAAAGCGTTCAGCGTGCCGGCGGAGCGGGCGGGCAAACAGAAGTTGCCGCTGCTCTACGGGCCGGAAGGGAGCGAGCAGGATGTGCTGGAAGGCTATCGGGCGATGAGCGCCACGTTGGCGGCCAGCAAATATACGCTGAAAATGGCGGCGATGACCGCGCGCCATTCCTGGCAGCTGGCGCTGGACAACGATGTCCGGCTTGAGCTGGGGCGCGATGACCGCAAC
Organism: Serratia sp. TMDUHS_CL; assembly: GCF_037137105.1. Taxonomy (NCBI): domain Bacteria; kingdom Pseudomonadati; phylum Pseudomonadota; class Gammaproteobacteria; order Enterobacterales; family Yersiniaceae; genus Serratia; species Serratia sp. TMDUHS_CL. The sequence continues at coordinate 110,075 of NZ_JBBBDV010000008.1, read as the reverse complement.
GGGCGTTTGCAGCGGTTTATCGAGCTTTACCCGGTATTGCAGCAGCAGGGCCAGGCGGAGAGCAAGCGTGTCAGCTATGTCGATCTGCGCTACGAGTCCGGCGCTTCGGTAGGGTGGGCTCCGGTGTTGGTCGATCCGCAGGCGCTTGGCGGTCAGCAAAACAGTAATCAGCAACAGAATCAGGCACAGGCAAAACAACAATGATCAAGTCGACGGACAGAAAACTGGTAGTTGGACTGGAGATCGGTACTGCAAAAGTCTCCGCGTTGGTAGGGGAAGTTCTGCCCGATGGCATGGTCAACATTATCGGGGTGGGCAGTTGCCCGTCTCGCGGCATGGATAAGGGTGGCGTAAACGACCTGGAGTCGGTGGTGAAGTGCGTACAGCGCGCCATCGATCAGGCCGAGCTGATGGCGGACTGCCAGATCTCCTCGGTGTACCTGGCGCTGTCGGGCAAACACATCAGCTGCCAGAACGAAATCGGCATGGTGCCGATCTCGGAAGAGGAAGTGACGCAGGACGACGTGGAGAACGTGGTGCACACCGCCAAATCGGTGCGCGTGCGCGACGAACACCGCATTCTGCACGTGATTCCTCAGGAATACGCCATCGATTATCAGGAAGGCATCAAAAACCCGGTTGGGCTGTCCGGCGTGCGTATGCAGGCCAAGGTGCATCTGATTACCTGCCATAACGATATGGCGAAGAACATCGTCAAGGCCGTGGAACGTTGCGGCCTGAAAGTTGACCAACTTATTTTCGCCGGTCTGGCCGCGAGCTACGCGGTGCTGACTGAAGATGAACGCGAACTCGGCGTTTGCGTGGTGGATATCGGCGGCGGCACCATGGATATGGCGGTGTACACCGGCGGTGCGCTGCGCCACACCAAAGTGATCCCTTATGCCGGGAACGTGGTCACCAGCGATATCGCCTACGCCTTCGGCACGCCGCCGACCGACGCGGAAGCGATTAAAGTTCGACACGGCTGTGCGCTTGGGTCGATTGTTAGCAAGGATGAGAATGTAGAGGTGCCTAGCGTCGGGGGACGTCCTCCGCGCAGTCTGCAAAGACAGACGCTGGCTGAAGTCATTGAGCCACGCTACACCGAACTGTTGAATCTGGTTAACGATGAAATTTTGCAATTGCAGGAGCAACTGCGTCAGCAAGGGGTGAAGCATCATCTGGCAGCCGGTATCGTGCTGACCGGTGGCGCCGCCCAGATTGATGGCCTGGCAGCCTGTGCGCAACGGGTGTTCCACACCCAGGTACGCATCGGCCAACCCTTGAACATCACGGGTCTGACGGATTATGCGCAGGAGCCTTACTACTCTACAGCGGTAGGTCTGCTGCACTATGGAAAAGAGTCTCACCTGAGCGGTGAGACGGAAGTAGAAAAACGCGCCTCGGTGGGCAATTGGTTTAAACGCATCAATAGCTGGCTGAGAAAAGAGTTTTAATGTTTCAACAAAGAGATCATGCTGAGTAATCTTTTTATGATCTCGCAGCGACAGGCACAAAACGGAGAGAAACTATGTTTGAACCAATGGAACTAACCAATGACGCGGTGATTAAAGTCATCGGCGTCGGCGGCGGCGGTGGCAATGCCGTTGAACACATGGTGCGCGAGCGCATCGAAGGTGTTGAATTCTTCGCTGTGAACACGGACGCCCAGGCGCTCCGCAAAACGGCGGTTGGCCAAACCATCCAGATCGGTAGCGGTATTACCAAAGGTCTGGGTGCGGGCGCGAACCCGGAAGTGGGTCGCAATTCAGCGGAAGAAGACCGCGAAGCCCTGCGCGCAGCGCTGGACGGCGCAGACATGGTCTTCATCGCGGCCGGCATGGGCGGCGGTACCGGTACCGGTGCGGCACCAGTGGTGGCTGAAGTGGCTAAAGATTTGGGTATTCTGACCGTGGCCGTGGTGACCAAGCCTTTCAACTTCGAAGGCAAGAAGCGCATGGCATTCGCGGAGCAGGGTATCGCTGAGCTGTCCAAACACGTGGACTCGCTGATCACCATCCCGAACGACAAATTGCTGAAAGTTCTGGGTCGCGGCATCTCTCTGCTGGACGCATTCGGCGCGGCCAACGACGTGCTGAAAGGCGCGGTGCAGGGTATCGCCGAGCTGATCACCCGTCCGGGCCTGATGAACGTCGACTTCGCCGACGTGCGCACCGTGATGTCCGAAATGGGCTACGCGATGATGGGTTCCGGCGTGGCTTGCGGTGAAGACCGTGCCGAAGAAGCGGCCGAAATGGCGATCTCCAGCCCACTGCTGGAAGACATCGACCTGTCCGGCGCGCGCGGCGTGCTGGTCAACATCACCGCCGGCTTCGACCTGCGTCTGGATGAGTTCGAAACCGTGGGTAACACCATCCGTGCGTTCGCGTCCGACAATGCTACCGTGGTTATCGGTACCTCGCTGGATCCGGAAATGAACGACGAACTGCGCGTAACCGTGGTTGCAACCGGTATCGGTATGGACAAACGTCCTGAAATCACCCTGGTGACCAATAAGCAGGCCAGCCAGCCGGTGATGGATCACCGTTATCAGCAGCACGGCATGTCGCCTCTGCCGCAGGAAGTGAAACCTGCCGCCAAGGTGGTCAACGACCAAGCTGCGCAGCCGAATAAAGAGCCCGACTATCTTGATATTCCAGCCTTCCTGCGTAAACAGGCAGACTAAGAATATCCTGAGAATTTGGAATCTCCGCTCTTTGTGCTAAACTGTCCCGCCGGCCATGCTGTATGCTTGGCTGGTAGGATGGATAACATTGCGAGATAAAACGATGATCAAACAAAGGACATTAAAACGTATTGTTCAGGCGACTGGCGTCGGTTTGCATACCGGCAAGAAAGTCACGCTGACAATGCGCCCAGCGCCGGCTAATACCGGGGTCATCTATCGTCGCACTGACTTGAATCCACCGGTTGATTTTCCGGCTGATGCAAAATCCGTGCGTGATACCATGCTCTGTACTTGCCTGGTGAATGAGCATGACGTGCGTATTTCGACCGTTGAGCACCTCAACGCCGCGCTGGCTGGGTTGGGCATCGACAACATCGTTATCGAAGTCGACGCCGCTGAAATCCCAATCATGGACGGCAGCGCCAGTCCGTTCGTGTTCTTGCTGCTGGATGCCGGCATCGAAGAACTGAACTCGGCGAAGAAATTCCTGCGTCTGAAAGAGACCGTGCGTGTTGAAGATGGCGACAAATGGGCCGAGCTGTCCCCGCATAACGGGTTCCGCCTGGACTTCACCATCGACTTCAACCACCCGGCTATCGACGCCAGCTCTCAGCGCTATCGTCTCGATTTCTCGGCTGAGTCGTTCGTTCGTCAAATCAGCCGCGCGCGCACCTTTGGATTTATGCGCGACATCGAATACCTGCAGTCCCGCGGCCTGGCCTTGGGCGGCAGCTTCGATTGCGCTATCGTGGTGGATGACTACCGCGTGCTGAACGAAGACGGCCTGCGTTTCGAAGACGAGTTCGTACGTCACAAAATGCTGGACGCCATCGGCGACCTGTTCATGTGCGGCCACAACATCATTGGCGCGTTCACCGCGTTCAAGTCTGGCCACGCGCTGAACAACAAACTGCTGCAGGCCGTGCTGGCCAAGCAGGAAGCGTGGGAATACGTGACCTTCCAGGACGAAGCCGAAATGCCGCTGGCATTCAAGGCACCGTCCACCGTATTGGCGTAAGGTCTGAATTCCTCGCCTGCTGCGAATAACGGCAGGCGCATCCTCTGGGAGCCTGAGAACTCAGGCTCGTGATGCGATCTGATGTTTTGCAGCTGTGTCGCTGATTACTTATCACGACTGGTTGTGTTGGTACCCTCTCCGGCCAATGCAGCCAGCCGTTCCAATATCTTGCGCAGTTTCTCCGGGCTACGGCTCGCCAATCCTCTCAGTTCTTCCGCACTTTCCAGACTCAAATGCCGCATCGGCACGGGTTTTTCCGGCGCTTTCTCTGCGTTTTGCACCTGGTGGCTGCCTTTCGCCATCAAGGCCGGATTAATCCTGATGTCGATCGACGACAATGATGGTAGAATTTGCGCTCGTAGTGCAGACAGCAAAGCGGGTTGTTCGTAGCGCAAGCGCATCATCCAACTGGCATTTGCCGTTTCGAGCACTAAAATACCCTGTCGGAAATTCGCGACGCGGCACCAGGGATGCAGGGGAGCAGGCAACAGGCCCTTCACTGCACGGTTAAGCTTGAGCAGCGCCACCGCGCGTTGCTGGACGTTATGCAGCGGCCCTTTGCTGCCGGCAGACGCGTCGTCGAACAGGACATCTAATAATTGTGGACGGCTATCGCGCATAATGGGCTCCGGCGGATTATAAACTCGTGATCGGTATTCTAAATCGTTGGCGACAATTTGGCAGACGTTATTTCTGGCCCCATCTCCTGTTAGGGATGGTTGCGGCCACGCTTGGCGCGTCTTCCAATTTGCCCGGCGCCCCCGATCAGGCCGCACTGCCGAATACGTCGTCCAGCCTTAACCGGCAAAATTCAGCCAACGGCACCTTCAACAGCCTGGCCCTGCTGCAGGACGCGCACCGTCGCCCTACCTTCAGCGTAGATTACTGGCAGCAACATGCGCTGCGCACCGTCATTCGTCACCTCTCTTTCGCGCTGGCGCCGCAGGCGGTTTATGCGCGGGTGCAGGAGAGCGAAGCCGAAGCCGAACCGCCTTTGCAGGTAGCGCAACTGGCGCTGCTTTCTACCCTCAACGCGCTGCTGACGCACGAGCCGAAGCCGCCGACCATCATTCGCCATACCCACCTTGAGGTGCTGCCAACGCTGGCACGGCACCAGACCGGCCTGTGGGTGGCGCAGGTACAGGGCATTCGCGCCGGGCCTGCCGCGCTCGTCTGACTCTGCCCTCAGGGCACAAAAACCATAAATAATAGCAAGTTGACTGCCGTATTCGGCCGTCATGACAGAGATATCAAACATCATGTTAGTGAAATTATTAACCAAAGTTTTTGGCAGCCGTAACGATCGTACCCTGCGCCGCATGCGCAAAGTGGTTGAGCAGATCAACCGCATGGAACCGGACATGGAAAAACTGTCCGATGACGAACTGAAAGCGAAAACCAACGAGTTCCGTGCGCGCCTGGAGAAAGGTGAGTCGCTGGAAAGCCTGATCCCGGAAGCCTTCGCCGTAGTGCGTGAGGCGAGCAAGCGCGTGTTCGGCATGCGTCACTTCGACGTGCAGCTGCTGGGCGGCATGGTGCTGAACGACCGCTGCATCGCCGAGATGCGTACCGGTGAAGGTAAAACCCTGACCGCGACGCTGCCGGCCTACCTGAACGCTCTGAGCGGCCGCGGCGTGCACGTCGTGACCGTCAACGACTATCTGGCGCAGCGTGACGCCGAAAACAACCGTCCGCTGTTCGAGTTCCTCGGCCTGAGCATCGGCATCAACCTGCCGGGCATGCCGGCGCCGGCCAAGCGTGAAGCTTACGCCGCTGACATCACCTACGGCACCAACAACGAATACGGTTTCGACTACCTGCGCGACAACATGGCGTTCAGCCCGGAAGAGCGCGTGCAGCGCAAACTGCACTATGCGTTGGTGGATGAGGTGGACTCCATCCTGATCGATGAAGCGCGTACGCCGCTGATCATCTCCGGCCCGGCTGAAGATAGCTCCGAGATGTACATCAAGGTCAACAAGCTGATCCCTAAACTGATTCGCCAGGAAAAAGAAGACTCCGACACCTTCAAGGGTGAAGGGCACTTCTCGGTGGATGAGAAGGCGCGTCAGGTCCACCTGACCGAACGCGGCCTGATCCTGATCGAAGAGATGCTGGTGGAAGCCGGCATCATGGATGAGGGCGAATCGCTGTACTCGCCGACCAACATCATGCTGATGCACCACGTTACCGCCGCGCTGCGCGCCCACGTGCTGTTCACCCGCGACGTTGACTACATTGTGAAAGACGGCGAAGTGATCATCGTCGACGAACACACCGGGCGTACCATGCAGGGCCGCCGTTGGTCCGACGGCCTGCACCAGGCGGTGGAAGCCAAAGAAGGCGTGGAGATCCAGAACGAGAACCAGACGCTGGCTTCGATCACCTTCCAGAACTACTTCCGTCTGTACGAGAAGCTGGCCGGGATGACCGGTACCGCCGATACCGAAGCCTTTGAATTCAGCTCGATCTACAAGCTGGACACCATCGTGGTGCCAACCAACCGTCCGATGATCCGTAAGGACATGCCGGATCTGGTGTACATGACCGAGAAAGAGAAGATCGGCGCCATCATCGAAGACATCCGCGAGCGTACCGCCAAAGGCCAGCCGGTGCTGGTGGGTACCATCTCAATCGAGAAATCCGAAGTGGTTTCCCATGAGCTGACCAAAGCGGGCATCGAGCACAAGGTGCTGAACGCCAAATTCCACGCCATGGAGGCGGACATCGTCGCCCAGGCCGGCCAGAGCGGTGCGGTAACCATCGCCACCAACATGGCGGGCCGTGGTACCGATATCGTGCTGGGTGGCAGCTGGCAGGCCGAAGTGGCGTTGTTGGAAGAGCCGACCGAAGAGCAGATCGAGGCCATCAAAGCGGCCTGGAAAGTGCGCCATGACGCGGTGCTGGCGGCGGGCGGCCTGCATATCATCGGCACCGAGCGCCATGAATCGCGCCGTATCGATAATCAGCTGCGCGGCCGTTCCGGTCGTCAGGGCGATGCCGGTTCATCCCGCTTCTACCTGTCGATGGAAGATGCCCTGATGCGTATCTTCGCGTCGGATCGCGTGTCCGGCATGATGCGCAAACTGGGTATGAAAGAAGGCGAAGCGATTGAGCACCCGTGGGTGACCAAGGCGATCGCCAACGCCCAGCGCAAGGTAGAGAGCCGCAACTTCGACATCCGTAAGCAGCTGCTGGAATACGACGACGTCGCTAACGATCAGCGCCGCGCCATCTACAGCCAGCGTAACGAATTGCTGGACGTGTCCGACGTGAGCGAAACCATCGCCAGCATCCGCGAGGACGTGTTCAAGAGCACCATCGACAACTACATTACGCCGCAGTCGCTGGAAGAAGAGTGGGACATTCAGGGGTTGGAAGAGCGCCTGAAGAACGACTTCGATCTGGAGATGCCGATCGCACAATGGCTGGACAAAGAGCCGGAGCTGCACGAAGAGACGCTGCGCGAACGCATTCTGGAGAACGCCAAAGAGCAGTACCAGCGTAAGGAAGAAGTGGTCGGCAGCGAAATGATGCGCAACTTCGAGAAGGGCGTGATGCTGCAGACGCTGGATTCCCTGTGGAAAGAGCACCTGGCGGCGATGGACTACCTGCGTCAGGGTATTCACCTGCGCGGCTATGCGCAGAAGGATCCTAAGCAGGAGTACAAGCGTGAATCCTTCAACATGTTCGCCACTATGCTGGAATCGCTGAAATATGAAGTGATCAGCGTGCTGAGCAAGGTTCAGGTGCGGATGCCGGAAGAGGTGGAAGCGCTGGAACAGCAGCGCCGTGAAGAGGCCGAGCGCCTGGCGCAGCACCAACAGCTGAGCCACCACGACGAGAACGCGCTGGTGACCGAAGATCCGAACGCGCCGGCGACCGCCGAGCGTAAAGTGGGCCGCAACGATCCGTGCCCATGCGGCTCCGGAAAGAAATACAAGCAGTGCCACGGCCGCCTGCAGTAATGCCGGCTGCGATTAATCGATAATACCCAGGGGTTCAGCTTGCTGAGCCCCTGTTTTTTGACACCCATCAGGAGGGTGAGATGAAACATCTGAATATCGCCGTGGGCATCATCCGTAATGCGCAACGGGAGATCTTTATTACCCGCCGCGCCGCCGACGCGCACATGGCCGGATTTTGGGAGTTCCCCGGCGGCAAGATCGAACAGGGTGAAACACCGGAACAGGCGCTAAGTCGCGAGCTGCGGGAAGAGACCGGTATCGAAGCCGAACGTGCCGAACTGTTGGAGGTGGTGGAGCACCGCTTCAGCGATCGCATCGTGACGCTGAATTTTTATCTGGTGGAAGCCTGGGCGGGCGAGCCGTTCGGCCGCGAGGGGCAACCGATGCGCTGGGTTAAACAGGCGGAGCTGCGTGAAGACGAGTTCCCGGAAGCCAACACCGGCATTATTCAGCTGCTGGTGGCGCAGGCGAACGCCGCGCAATAACAAGGTTGGCCTGGCGGGCACCAGGCCAATTGCGGACGATCAACGATCGTCCATTTCACTCCAGTCTTCGCTTTCCGACAGATCGCTGTTGCTCGGAATACGCTTCTCTTCATCGGCCCACTCGCCGAGATCGATCAGCTGGCAGCGCTTGCTGCAAAACGGCCGGAAGGGGCTAACTTCACCCCAAACCACGCCGGTGCCACAGGTTGGGCATTTTACTACGGTCGTCATAACGGTTCCTTACGCCTTCTATCAGTGCTGAGAAGGCTTTCTTGCACAAGTTCAACAACAGGCCAGTTCGAACGTCAGGCGTTCAGGCACCACGCCATTTTCGCTATCCAGCGGCAGGAAACGAATGGCATAGCGGGTCTTGTGGCCGGAAATCTGCGGATAAAGCTGCGGCGCCAGATGGAGGCGCAGGCGCAGCAGATCCGCCCCTTCGACGTTGTCCTGGAAAAAGCCGTTCAGGCTGATCTGATTGCGGAACGGCCCCGACTGACGGATCAGATCCAACACCATGATCAGCGCCTGGTTCAGCGGATCCAGCGACTGCAGCCAGGTGGCGACGTCGGCATCGCGATCCTGCTGCGGCGCGTGCATCCACATGTGCAGGGTCGGCAGATCGAAGCTGCAGCAGCCGCCGGGAATATTCAGCCGCTGGCGCACCAGGCCGATCAGCCGATCTTCGCGCAGCGCCTGGCCGAGGCGCGGCGCCGCCATCAGCGCCGATGAGCGCGACTTCAACTGGCCGCGCAGCTGGTCGATCAGCGCCATATCCACGCCCGGCACATCGGCCCAGGCCAACAGTTTCTGCTGCTGGCGCTCCAGCTCTTTGAGCAGTTCGGTGCGTACTTCGCCGCGCTCCAGCACGTCCAGCAAGTCGGAGACGGTGCGAAAGAAGGTGAGGGCGATGGCGGTTTCACTCAGGGCGCGTTGGCCGTGCAGCTGTTGCAGCAGAAATTCGATGCGTAGCCAGGTACGCATTTTTTCGTTCAGCGGGTGTTCAAAGAGAACGGTTGGGGAAACATCACTCATGCAGTTTAATCCTGTTGGGGCGCTGTTGCCGCCAGTTCAAGGTAGCGACGATGCAGTGCGGCGACCTGTGGCTCTATCCCCTGAGCGGCGCCGCTGTTGTCAATAATGTCATCCGCCACGGCGAGGCGCTGCCGGCGCGTGGCCTGGGCGGCGAGAATGCTCTGCGCTTGCTCACGGCTGACGCCGTCGCGCGCGATGGTGCGAGCCAGCTGAGTTTCGGCGTCGACGTCGATCACCAGCACCCGATCGGCGCGATCCTGCAGACTGTTTTCCACCAGCAGCGGCACCACCCACAGCACGTACGGGCTGGTGGCCTGCGCCAGTTGGCGCTGGGTTTCACGGTGTATCAGCGGATGCAGCAGCTGGTTCAGCCAGGTTTTGTCATCGGGATGGCTAAAGATGCGCTGACGCAGCGCAGCGCGGTTCAATGCGCCGTCCGGCAGCAACATTTCATTACCAAATCGCTCGGCGATCGCGGCCAAAGCAGGGGTACCCGGCTCGACGACCTGACGGGCGATCACGTCGGCATCGACGAGGGTTGCGCCGTGGCGCGCAAAGGCGTTCGCGACGGTCGTCTTGCCGCTGCCTATGCCCCCGGTCAACGCAACAATGTAGGCCATGGTGTTAGGTGCATCCGATGTTCATAAAAAAATAATAGTCGAATCATAAAGCGATCGCGCAGAAGTGCAAGTCGGCAGGCGGCGCTTGCGCGTCGGCACCGATCGGACGGCGAGAAAAAGCGCAGCGGCACGGCAAAAATGAGCGGGCAATCACACTGCGGTTATGCAGGTAAATTTGTCGGATTGTAGCGTAAATAAAGGCGAATTCGCAGTCTTGTTCGGCGATTATTAGCGCGTATTATAACGTCACTGGAACTGGCATTAATCTCGCCGCCGTCTTTTTGCGCCACTGGAAAGCCGTCGGGCAGAGGTTCGAATATCCTCCTTGCGATCCGTCGCCATTAACCAGGAAATCATAAGTCATGCGTATTGAAGAAGATTTGAAGTTGGGCTTTAAAGACGTGTTGATCCGCCCTAAGCGCTCCACGCTGAAAAGCCGCTCCGAGGTTGAACTGGAACGTCAGTTTACCTTCAAGCATTCAGGTTGCAGCTGGTCCGGCGTGCCGATTATCGCCGCTAACATGGACACGGTGGGCACCTTCCGCATGGCCGAGGCCCTGGCTTCTTTCGACGTTCTCACCGCGGTACACAAACATTACAGCGTCGAGCAATGGGCTGACTTCGTGCAGCGCATGCCGGAATCGGTGCTGCGCCACGTAATGGTGTCCACCGGCACCTCCGAAGCCGACTTCGCCAAAATGCAGCAGATCCTGGCCCTGTCTCCGGCGCTCAAATTCATCTGCATCGACGTGGCCAACGGCTACTCTGAACATTTCGTCGCCTTCCTGCAGAAAGCGCGCGAAGCCTGCCCGAATCACGTGATCTGCGCCGGCAACGTAGTGACCGGCGAGATGGTGGAAGAGCTGATCCTCTCCGGCGCCGACATCGTTAAGGTCGGTATCGGCCCGGGTTCAGTCTGTACCACCCGCGTGAAGACCGGCGTGGGCTACCCGCAGCTGTCGGCGGTGATCGAATGCGCCGATGCGGCCCACGGGCTGGGCGGCCAAATCGTCAGCGACGGCGGCTGCTCGGTGCCGGGCGACGTTGCCAAAGCCTTCGGCGGCGGTGCTGACTTTGTGATGCTGGGCGGCATGCTGGCCGGCCACGACGAGTGCGAAGGCACCGTGGTGGAAGAGAACGGCGAGAAGTTCATGCTGTTCTACGGCATGAGCTCCGAGTCGGCGATGAAACGCCACGTCGGCGGCGTGGCGGAGTATCGCGCGGCCGAAGGCAAAACCGTCAAGCTGCCGCTGCGTGGCGAGGTGGAGTTTACCGTGCGCGATATCCTCGGCGGCCTGCGCTCCGCCTGTACCTACGTCGGTGCCGAGCGCCTGAAAGAGTTGACCAAGCGCACCACCTTTATCCGCGTGGCGGAGCAGGAAAACCGCGTCTTCGGCAGCAAATAAGCCGCACCTTGCATTCGGGCGCAGCGCACAGCGGCGCCCGCTATCCTCTCTTTATCCCAGCACGCTGCCCAGTTGAAAGATAGGCAGGTACATGGCGATCACCAAAGCGCCGACAATCCCGCCCACCACCAGCATCAGCAGCGGCTCCAGCGTTTGCGCCAGCGTATCGGCCAGCTCGTGCGTCTGCCGTTCGTACCACTGCGCCAATTTATCCAGCAAGGCGTCCAGCGAACCGGATTCTTCGCCCACCCGCACCAGCTGCCGGCACAGCGGCGGAAACAGCGGTTGCAGGCCCAGGGCATGATGAAATGCCTCGCCTTCGGCGATCTGCCGCTGCACCTGCTCCAGCGCCTGTCGGTACAGCAGATGATCCGCCGCCAGTGCCGCCGCGTTCAACCCTTCCACCAGCGTCAGCCCCGCGCGTTGGGTCATGGTCAGAATACGAAAGGTTTGGCTCAGCGCGCCGCCGCTCACCAGCCGGGCGATCAGCGGCAGGCGCAGCAAGGCGGCCTGTTCACGTCGGCGCCATGGCGGGCGTGGATGCAGCCAGCGGCAATAGCCGAGCAGCAATGCGCCGAGCAGCAGCGCCAAATAGGGGCCAACGGCGATCAGCAGCGCGGACACCCCCAATAACCCTTGGGTAAACCAGGGCAGCGGCGCATCGAATGACTGATAAACCTTGGCGAATTCCGGCAGCACCATCACCAGCATCAGCACGCTGACCAGCAGCGCCACCGCACAGATGAAGAGGGGATACCGCAGCGCTTTGGTCACTTTGCGGCGCAGCATCAGCTGGGCTTCCTGTTGTTGTGCCAGCTGCAGGCAGCAGCGATCGAGGTTGCCGGTCAGTTCGCCGATGGCGATCAGTTGGCGATAGATAAGTGGAAAAACGCCTGGCTGCGCGGCAAGGGTTTCGGAGAGCGGCTGCCCTTCGCGCACCTGTTCTGCCAACTGGCGCAACAGGCAACGCCAGGCTGCCGAAGGGTGCTCTGCCGCCAGCAGCTGCAACGTATTGACCAGCGGCAACCCGGCCTGCAACAGGGTGGCGAGTTGGCGGGTGAAGTGGATTAAGGGTTCTCCGCGCCACTGGCCGAGCGTGATGCGTTTGCCGTGCCCAATCCGCCAAGGCTGCAGGCCTTGTTCGATCAGCAACCGGCTCACCTGCCGTTTTTCATCGCTCATCAGTTCGCCGCGGCGCAAGGCGCCCTGGGCGTCGAAAGCCTGCCAAAGGAACAGCCGGTGCGCTTTCATGGTGCGGTTACGCCGAGCTGGACGACGTCGATCACGCGGTACAGTTCTTCCAGCGAGGTCGTGCCTTCGCTGGCCAGCGCCAGCCCGGCCTGCAGCAGCGAAAGCTGCCCCTGCTCGCGGGCGACATCCGCCAGCAGGCTGGGCGCGGCGTTCGCCAGCAACGCCGCCTGTATTTCCGGCGTAATGGCCAACAGCTCATACACGCCGATGCGCCCATAGTAGCCGCCGAAGCAATGCTCGCAGCCGTCGGCGCGCCAGGCGGTCAGCGGCTCCGGCCAGACCGAGGTAGGAAAATGCGTCGGCTGGCTGTGCGGGTAGCGGCAGTGGCGACACAGCCTGCGCACCAGCCGCTGTGCGATGACCAGCTTCAGGCAGCCGGCGAGCAGGTAGCCGGGGATACCCATGTGCATTAGCCGCGTCAGGGTTTCGCCGGTGGAGTTGGTATGCAGCGTCGACAGCACCAGGTGGCCGGTTTGCGCGGCCTTGACTGCGATCTCGGCGGTTTCCGCATCGCGGATCTCGCCGATCATGATGACATCCGGATCCTGGCGCAGCAGGGCGCGCAGCACCCGGGCGAAACTCAGCTCGGTTTTGGCGTTGATCTGGGTTTGATTGACGCCGAACAGCGGTATCTCGATCGGATCCTCGACGCTGCACAGGTTGCTTTGCGCATCGTTCAACTGGCGCAGACCGCTGTACAGCGTGACCGTCTTGCCGCTGCCGGTTGGGCCGGTCACCAGGATCAAACCTTGCGGGCAGGCCAGCGCCGTCGCGTAGCGCGCCAGATCCGCCCGGCCCATGCCCAGTTGATCCAGCGGCAGCTCCTGCTGCTCACCTTGCTGAACGCGCAGCACCACCTTTTCGCCGTGCAGCGTCGGCAGGGTGGCGATACGCATGGCATAGCGCGCGCTGTCCAGCGTCAGGCTGAGTTGCCCGTCCTGAGGCTGACGGCGCTCGGCGATATCCAACTGGCCGAGGATCTTCAGCCGGGCGATGAGGCGCGCGGCCAGCTGCGGCGGCGGTGAGGCGAGGGTTTGCAGCACACCGTCGATGCGCAGGCGAATGCGAAAATGCTGCCGAAAGGGCTCGAAGTGGATATCCGAGGCGCGGCGCTGGATGGCCAGACGCAGCGTCTGGTTGATGAACTGCACCACCGGTGCATCGCCGTCGTCGGGGTAGGCGATGTCGGCGGTGTCTTCTTCGGCTGCCAGCGGCGCCGGCAGCGATTCGTGGCGTTGGTTCAGCGCCTGCTCCAGCCTGGCCGCCGGCCAGTGTTCCAGATGGATGCGCTTGCCGGTGGCGAAACGCAGCGCCGCCAGCAGCCCCTGCGGCGCTTCTTCGTTGAGCGCGATCGTGAGAGTGGTCGGGTCTTCGTTCAGCGCCAGCGCCTGATAGCGCCGGCACAGGGCGTGAACCTCTTCGCTGATTTGCGCGTTCATTGCCGTTACTCCGCCGCGTTGTCGAAGCGGAAGACTTCCTGGCACACCTCAACCAGCGTTGCGTTTTCGCTGCTGCACAGCCGGCTCCAGCGGGTCAGCCCATCGGCGTTCGCTTTGGGGGTTAATGCCACCGCCAGCCCCTGCAGCGTTTGGGTGCCGGTCAGCGTGATCACGCCTTTGGCGACTTTCACCCCGCTGACGTAACGCGACGTGCCGCTGGTGGGAATGCCTTTGCTGCCGGCCTCACAGCCGGTGGGGGCGCCTTCGTCCAGCACGCACAGCTCGACCGCCAGTTTATACGGCGCCATGGTTTGCAGCATGTCGGTCATTGCCGCTTTCTGGATGTAGCGCTGGTAGGCAGGGATGCCGATGGCGCTGAGGATGGCGATGATGGCGATCACCACCATCAGTTCTATCAGGGTAAAGCCGCGTTGCGTTTCCATGCGTTGTTTTCTCCATTGGGGTGTGGAAGACAACGGTAGCGGCTTGCTCGGGGGCTCGGCGAGGGGCTTTTGCGCGTTTCTCGGCGCGCTTCCATCAGTAATGATGTCGTTTGCAGCGGTGAAAAAAACGGTGAGAGGAGGTTCGCAATTTTACGGTAACGCCCCCGACAGCGGCCGGGGGCGAGGGGGATCATTTGAAGCGCATCGACAGATCGAGTGCAGTGATGTGCTTGGTCAGCGCGCCGACCGAAATGTAATCCACGCCGGTCTCGGCAAAGGTGCGCAGCGTCTCGCTGGTGACGTTGCCGGACACCTCCAGCTGGGCGCGGCCCTGGGTTTGAGCGACCGCCTGACGCATCATCTCGACGCTGAAGTTGTCCAGCATGATGATATCGGCACCGGCATCCAGCGCCTGCTGCAGTTCATCGAGCGATTCGACTTCCACTTCCACCGGCACGTCGGCGTGCAGCCAGAAGGCTTTTTCCACCGCGTTCTTGATAGAGCCGGAGGCGATGATGTGGTTTTCCTTGATCAGGAAGGCGTCGGACAGCCCCAGCCGGTGGTTGCTGCCGCCCCCGCACAGTACGGCGTATTTCAGCGCGGTGCGCAGGCCGGGCAGGGTCTTGCGGGTATCGAGCAGGCGAGTCCGGGTGCCTTCCAGCAGGGCCACGTAGCGGTTGACCTCGGTCGCCACGCCGGAGAGCGTCTGCACGAAGTTCAGCGCGGTGCGCTCGCCGGTCAGCATCACCCGCGCGGGGCCGCGCAGCCGGCAAAGCGGTTGGTTCGGCGTCAGGCGGTCGCCGTCCGCCACCAGCCACTCCACCTGCACCTGGTTGCCCAATTGAATAAAGACCTCATTCAGCCAGCGGCGGCCACAGAATACGCCGGCTTCGCGGGTGATGACGGTGGCTTCGGCCTGCTTGTCCGCCGGTAACAATTGCGCGGTAATATCGCGCCCGGCGTCGACTTCACCCCCCAGGTCTTCGCGCAGCGCCTGGGCGACGGCATAGGGAATATCACTTTCAATTCGTTCAAGAAGCTCGGTGCGGCGACTGTCGGCACTGTAGCGGCGTGTCGGCATGGAAAACTCCGAAATGGACGGTTAGATCGTAGGGGAACATGCTACTCTGTTGCAGGAATAAGTACCACCGCAGAGAGGTGTCTGATGCAGTTGGAAAATGGCTGGATTGTCGGGGTGACGCGAGTGCTCTCGCCGCACTGCGATCGGCGCCCGGATGACGAGCCCCCCTCGCTGCTGGTCATCCACAACATCAGCCTGCCGCCCGGCGAGTTCGGCGGCCCCTATATCGACCAGTTGTTTACCGGTACGCTCGATCCCGCGCAGCACCCCTATTTCGCCGAGATCCATCAGCTGCGGGTGTCGGCGCACTGTCTGATCCGCCGCGACGGGGAGATCGTGCAGTATGTGCCCTTCGACCAACGCGCCTGGCACGCGGGCGTTTCCCTGTATCAGGGGCGCGATCGGTGCAACGATTTCTCCATCGGCATCGAGCTGGAAGGCACCGATCTGTTGCCTTACACCGAGGCGCAATACCGCACGCTGCAGGCGGTCACCGCGCTGTTGGCCGAACATTATCCGCCGCTGGTGGCCAATATCGCTGGGCATTGCGATATCGCCCCCGGCCGCAAGACCGATCCCGGGCCGGCGTTCGATTGGGATCGCTATCTGGCATCTCTGGAACAACGCGATGCGCCCGCCGACGCTATGCTTGAGACAAGAAAAAGGGAGAGGAATCGCTAATGACGCTGTTTACGCTGTTGCTGGTTTTGGCCTGGGAGCGCCTGTTTAAGCTGGGAGAACATTGGCAGCTGGACCACCGTCTCGAAGTGGTGTTTCAGCGGCTGCATCGGGTTTCGCTGGCGCAGACGCTGGCGATGACCGCCGCTTGGATGGTGATCGTCTGGGGCGTTCTGTGGCTGTCTCACGGATTGTTCTTCGGCGTGGTGACGCTGCTGCTGTGGATCGTCATCGATCTGCTGTGCGTCGGCGCCGGCATCAAGCGCAAACACTACCGCGCCTACCTCAAAGCGGCGCGGCAGGGCGATACCCACGCCAGCGATCAGATGGCGGAAGAGCTGGCGTTGATCCACGGTTTGCCGGTGGACTGCAGCGAAGAGCTGCGCCTGCGCGAGCTGCAAAACGCGCTGCTGTGGATCAATTTCCGCTATTACCTGGCGCCGCTGTTCTGGTTCGTGGTCTTTGGGTCTTACGGGCCGATCGCGTTGGCGGGGTATGCCTTCCTGCGCGCCTATCAAACCTGGCTGGCGCGTCACAATACGCCGCTGGAGCGTTCGCAGTCGGGTATCGATCATCTGCTGAACTGGTTGGACTGGATCCCGGTGCGTTTGGCCGGGGTGGCCTACGCGCTGTTCGGCCACGGCGAGCGTGCGCTGCCGGCCTGGTTCGCCTCGCTGGGGGATCGGCATTCGTCGTCGTATCAGGTGTTGACGCGGCTGGCGCAGTTCTCGCTGGCGCGCGATCCGCATATGGACCCGGTGCAAACGCCGCGGGCGGCGGTGACGCTGGCTCGCAAGGTGACGATGATCATCGTGGTGGTGGTGGCGCTGTTGACCATTTACGGCACGCTGCTTTAAGCGGCTGCGAAAAACAAAACGGGCGCCGAGGCGCCCGTTTTTTTGGCCATTCGGCCGGGATTACAGCTTGGCGAAGCAGCGACGCGCGGCGTCGATGGTGCGCTGAATATCTTCCTTGCTGTGCGCCACGGACATGAAGCCCGCTTCGAAGGCGGACGGCGCCAGATACACCCCTTCCTCCAGCATCAGGTGGAAGAAGCGCTTGAAGCGTTCCACGTCGCACTGCATCACGTCCTGATAGCAGGTCACTGTCGGCGCGTCGGTGAAGAACAGGCCGAACATGCCGCCGACGTTGTTGACCACCAGCGGGATATTCTCTTCCTGCGCCGCATGCAGCAGGCCTGCGGCCAGCATTTCGGTCAGTTCGGTCAGCGTCTGGTGCACGCCTACCTGTGATACTTCGGTCAGGCAGGCATAGCCCGCCGCCATGGCGATTGGGTTGCCGGACAGGGTGCCCGCCTGGTAGACCGGGCCGGTCGGCGCCAGCGCGTCCATCACGTCGCGGCGGCCGCCGAAGGCGCCCACCGGCATGCCGCCGCCGATGATTTTGCCGAGGCAGGTCAGATCCGGCTCAACGCCGTAATAGGACTGTGCGCCGGCCAGCGCCACGCGGAAACCGGTCATCACTTCATCGATGATCAAGAGCGCGCCGTACTTGTCGCACAGGGCGCGCAGGCCCGGCAGGAATTCCGGCAGCGGCGGCACGCAGTTCATGTTGCCGGCAACCGGCTCGACGATGATACAGGCGATCTCGGACGGGTACTGCTCGAAGGCGGCCCGCACCGAATCCAGGTCGTTATAGGTGCAGGTCAGGGTGTGCTTGGCGAAGTCGGCCGGCACGCCCGGTGAGTTCGGCTGGCCGAGGGTCAGCGCACCGGAACCGGCTTTCACCAGCAGGCAGTCGGCGTGGCCGTGGTAGCAGCCTTCGAACTTGATGATTTTGTCGCGGTTGGTGTAGCCGCGCGCCAGACGGATGGCGCTCATGGTGGCTTCGGTGCCCGAGTTCACCATACGCACCATATCCATGGTAGGCACCAGTTCGGTGACCAGCTGCGCCATTTTGACTTCCATCTCGGTCGGCGCGCCGAAGCTCAGGCCGCGCTGCGCCGCTTCGATCACCGCGTCGCGGATCGCCGGGTGGTTGTGCCCCAGCACCATCGGCCCCCAGGAACCGACATAGTCGATATAGGCCTTGCCGTCGGCATCGAACAGGTAAGCCCCGTCAGCCCGCTCGATAAACAGCGGCACACCGCCTACGCCGGTGAATGCACGCACCGGAGAGTTCACCCCACCGGGGATCAACTGTTGCGCCTGGGCGTACAGACTTTCGGACTTGCTGTGTAGGCTCATAAATCGGCTCCTGGATTCTCTTTTGAATGATTTGACCGCGCTATTCTAGAGGAGAGCGCCGCGTTATGAAACGATCACAGTCAGATACCATTAACGGCAGCGCCCGCCACCGGGTTGGGGTAGAATAACCGCCTTGCCTATTTGTATTACAAATTACCTGACGAATTACTCGCGATGACGGAATCACAATCACAGCCAGTCGGGACGTTGAGCCCGCGTCTTAGCCGCAGCGATGCGGTGCGTCAGTTTATTCGCCGCGATAAGACCCCGGTGGCGATCCTGGTGATGGCCGCGCTGGTGGGGACGCTGGCCGGTTTGCTCGGCGTGGCCTTCGATAAGGCGGTGGAGTGGGTGCAGCAGCAGCGGCTGGCTTCGCTGGCGCAGGTCGCCGACTCCTGGCTCCTGGTGTGGCCGCTGGCGTTTATCCTGTCCGCCGCGCTGGCGGCGCTGGGCTATTACCTGGTGCGGCGCTTTGCGCCTGAGGCGGGCGGCTCGGGCATTCCGGAGATCGAAGGCGCGCTGGAGGAGCTGCGGCCGGTGCGCTGGTGGCGCGTGATCCCGGTGAAATTCATCGGCGGCATGGGCACGCTGGGGGCCGGCATGGTGCTGGGGCGCGAAGGCCCCACGGTGCAAATGGGCGGCAACGTCGGGCGCATGGTATTGGACGTGCTGCGCATTCGCGGCGCCGAGGCGCGTCATACGCTGCTGGCGACCGGGGCCGCCGCCGGGTTGTCCGCCGCGTTCAACGCGCCGCTGGCCGGCATCTTGTTCATCATCGAAGAGATGCGGCCGCAGTTCCGCTACAACCTGATCTCGATTAAAGCGGTGTTTATCGGCGTGATCATGTCGAGCGTGGTATTCCAGCTGTTTAACGGCCAGGGATCGGTGATCGCAGTCGACAAACTTTCTTCGGCGCCCATCAATACCCTGTGGCTCTATCTGGTGCTGGGGGCGATATTCGGTGCGGTGGGCGTGGGGTTCAACGCGCTGATTTTCCGCACTCAAGACATGTTTGCGCGCCTGCACGGCGGCAGAATGCGCAATATTTTGCTGATGGGCGGGCTGCTCGGCGGCGTGTGCGGCATTCTGGGGCTGATCCAGCCGGAGGCGGCGGGCGGCGGCTTTGGGCTGATCCCGATCGCCGCGGCGGGCAATTACAGCGTCGGCATGTTGATGTTCATCTTTATTACCCGCATCTTCACTACGCTGCTGTGCTTCGGCTCCGGCGCGCCGGGCGGCATCTTTGCGCCGATGCTGGCGTTGGGCACGCTGTTCGGCACCGCCTTTGGGCTGGCGGGGGCGCATCTGTTCCCGCAGTACGGCATCGAGGCGGGCACCTTCGCCATCGCCGGCATGGGGGCGCTGTTCGCCGCTACGGTGCGCGCCCCGCTGACCGGCATCGTGCTGGTACTGGAAATGACCGACAACTACCAACTCATTTTACCGATGATCATCACCTGCCTCGGCGCCACGGTGGTGGCGCAGCTGCTCGGCGGCAAGCCGCTGTATTCGTCGATCCTGGCCCGCACGCTGCAAAGGCAGGAGGCGCAGCTGGCGCGGGAAGCGGCGGAGAAAACAGGTAAGGAAAATACAACAAATGCGGTGAATACTTGAACGCAACACTCAGGTATCGGATAATCGTTAATATTAATCAGGCAGCCATAGTCGCGATCTGATGCTGAACAATGTTGGGAGTAAAGAGTATGAGTGATCAAACGGCACTGCCCCTGCAATTTACCGAGGCAGCAGCAAGCAAGGTTAAGTTCCTGATTGCTGACGAAGAAAATCCGAACCTGAAGTTGCGGGTTTACATTACCGGCGGCGGCTGCAGCGGATTCCAGTACGGCTTCACTTTTGACGACAAGGTCAACGATGGCGACATGACCATCGAGAAGCAGGGCGTGGCGCTGGTGGTCGATCCGATGAGCCTGCAGTATCTGGTCGGCGGCTCGGTGGACTACACCGAAGGGCTGGAAGGGTCGCGCTTCGTGGTGACCAACCCGAATGCCAAAACCACCTGCGGTTGCGGTTCGTCGTTCAGCATCTGAGTTTGCCTGTCAGAATAGCAACCCGCTCGCCTTCCGGCCGGCGGGTTTTTTTATGCCTACCATTCCACGAGGATCACTTCTGCACCGTTCTCCTGTGCCGGTGGGCTGTGGATGATGTTCGGCTGCGCCGTTGCGTGGCTGCATTCGGCCTGTGGGGCGGCGGCCTCGAGGCGCACGGCGCATTGCGGTTCAATGGTCAGAGTAACGCCGATCTGGCCGCTGACGGCATCGGCATACGCGGCGCCACTCAGCAGGGTGCCACAGCAGGCAAGCAGAATTTTTTTCATCATTGCGGGAATAGTCATCCGTAAGCCATCTTGTGATGACTTATCGGCAAAAAGTTAAAAAGTTTTAACAGCGCGGGAAAGGAATTAACCTGCGGATAACAGAATTTTACATCGTCACTACGCTATTTTTCGGTCGAAAATAATACCATCAACCCCGTTAATAGTCTAATAAATCACCAGGTGCGGCGTTGCAAAGCGTCGCCCCGCAGGGCGACGGCTCAGCGTTCGAGAATAAAGGCGGGCAGTTTGAGGTGCCAGCGGATGGCTGCGAGGCGAATGGCCAGGGTGATGATCATGCCCAGCATCATGGCCTGTTGCAGCGGCATGTGGAAGGTGTAAAACGCCGTGGCGTGCACGATGCCGCCGATGATGCAGGCGGTGGCGTAAATTTCGGTGCGCAGGATCATCGGGATCTCGCGTGCCAGCACGTCGCGGATAATGCCGCCGCCGACGCCGGTGATCACCCCCATGCAGATTGCCACCAGCGGGCCGGTGCCGGCCGCGAAGGCCTTGTTGACGCCGATGCCGACGAACACCGCCAGCCCGACGGCGTCCAGCACCGGCAGCACCCACTTCGGCAGCCGGCGCGGCTGGCGCACCAGCAGCAGCGTCAAGACGCAGGTGATCATCGCCACCACCAAATCGGTGGGATCCTTGACCCAGAACACCGGGCCGTTGGCCAGCGCCATGTCGCGGATGGTGCCGCCGCCGACCGCGGTGACCACACCCAAGACCAGCACGCCGAACGGATCCATGCGCAGCTTGCCGGCCAACAGCACGCCGGAGACGGCGAACACCGCGGTGCCGAGAATATCCAACCAGAACACCAGCATCAGCGGATCTCCGCCAGCTGGCGGCACAGCTGCTGCGCCGCCAACGCAATGCGCGGCCCGCCGCGGTTGAACCAGTCTTCGTTCAGCGCGATCACCGGCACCTGCAGCTGCGGGGCCCAGAAGGCTTTCACACTGGCGGCTTCTTTCGCGCCCCCGGTGATGACGATGGCCTGCGGCTGGCGCGCCAACACCTGCTCGCGGCTGATCTGCGGCCAAGGGGTGCGGCTGTCGGCAAAGACGTTCTGCCCGCCGCACAGCGCCAGCACCTGGCTTTGCAATGTGGCGCCGGCGCTGGTGAACAGCGGCTGGGTGCCGAACTGCAGCAGCACGCGCCGCGATGGGTTAGCGGCATACTGTTGTTTGAGAGCGGCGAACTGGCGGCGAAGGCCCTCCGCCGCCTGATGCGCCTGCTCCGGGTGCGGGCTGTATTGCGCCAGCTGGTCCAGCAAACCGGCGATCCCTTCGAGGGTGTCGGCGTCCGCATAGAAAATCGGGATGCCGAACGCGGCGAGCTGATCCAGCACGCGCTGCGGATTGCCGCCGCGCCAGGCGAGGATCAGGTCCGGCTTGAGCGCCAGCACCCGCTCCAGATTGATGCCCTGCCAGGAGGCTACCTGCTCCAGCTTGGCGGCCTGCGGCGGATAATCGGAATAGGCGCTCGCCGCCACCAGCACATCGCCCATGCCGGCGGCATAGGCGAGTTCGGTCGCGTTGGGCGCCAGGCTGATCACCCGCTGAGCGGCGCCGGCCGGCATGGCCAGCCAGAGCGCCAACAGACAGAGCATCGAGGTGAAGCGCAGCCTCACATCAACCGCGCTTGGCCAGGGTTTGCAGCATGGCGTTGACCATCAGCGTAGACTGCTTGGCCGCTACCACCAGGAACTCGTCAAAGCTCATGTGCGATTCGCTGTCGGCGACGTCGGAAATGGCGCGCACCACCACGAACGGCGTACCGAACAGATGGCAGACGTGGGCGATCGCTGCGGCTTCCATTTCCACGGCGGCGACGCGCGGGAAGGTGGCGCGAATGCGCGCCAGCGGCTCGGCGCCGTTGATGAAGGCGTCACCGCTGCAGATCAGGCCGCGCACCGCGTGCAGATCCAGTTGTTTGATGCAGCTTTCCGCCAGCGCGATCAGCGCGTCGTCGGCGACGAACGCCGCCGGGCAGCCGGCCATCTGGCCCGGCTCGTAGCCGAAGGCGGTGACGTCTGCGTCGTGGTAGCGCACTTCTTCCGACACCACGATATCGCCCACGCGCAGGGTGCTGGCCAGGCCGCCGGCGGAACCGGTGTTGATCACCAGATCCGGGCTGCAGTGTTCCAGCAGCAGGGTGGTGCCCATAGCCGCCGAGACTTTACCGATGCCGGATTTCAGCAGAGCCACGTCAACGCCGCCGATCTGGCCGGTGTAGATTTCGCAGCCCGCGCGCTGGATGGTTTGACGGTTTTCGATTTGATCGCGCAGCAGGGTGACTTCCTGCTCCATTGCGCCGATGATGCCTACTTTCATAAATAACACTCGCTGATTGGCCGTGAGAATTGCGGCATAGTCTATCATGGCTGTGTATGAGAGATAATGCGTTGCATCCGCTGCCGGGAATTGTTATCACGGGGGCAGGGCGCAACGGCGGAGAAACAGATGTCCGGGATCGACTTCAAGCAAAAAATCAGCTTCCAACGGCCTTTCAGCAAACCGAGCGAGGCCGAGGAAGAGTACGACATCGTGCGGCAATTCGAGAGCGATCGCGGGCGCATCGTCAACTCGGCCGCCATTCGCCGTCTGCAGCAAAAAACCCAGGTGTTTCCGCTGGAGCGCAACGCGGCGGTGCGCAGCCGCCTGACGCACTCGATGGAGGTGCAGCAGGTTGGGCGCCACATCGCCAAAGAGATCCTCAACCGCTTCAAACAGGCGGGGAGAATTGATGAGCTCGGCCTGACCCGGCTGCTCGATCCGTTTGAAAGCATCGTGGAAATGGCCTGCCTGATGCACGACATCGGCAATCCGCCGTTCGGTCACTTCGGCGAGTCGGCGATCAACGACTGGTTTGCCCAACGGCTCGATCCCGCCAGCTGCGGCAGCGAGCCGGGCAGCCACGATCGCTGCCAGGTGGCGACGCTGCGCCTGCATGAGGGGGAAAGCGATCTGAACCGGCTGCGCAGCCGGATCCGTCAGGATCTCAGCCACTTCGAGGGCAATGCCCAAGCGATCCGCATGGTGTACAGCCTGCTCAAGCTCAACCTGACCTACTCGCAGGTCGGCTGCATTTTGAAATACACCCGCCCGGCCTACTGGGCGAGCGACATCCCCGCCAGCCACAGTTACCTGATGAAAAAGCCCGGCTACTATCTGGCGGAAGAGGCCTTCGTCGATCGGCTGCGGCGCGAGCTGCACATGGGCGAGTTCGATCGTTTCCCGCTGACCTATATCATGGAGGCCGCCGACGATATCTCGTACTGCGTGGCCGATCTGGAAGACGCGGTGGAGAAGAGCATTTTCACCGTCGAGCAGCTGTATCAGCACCTGATTCAGGAGTGGGGCGAGGTGGTGCCGGGCGATCTGTTCGACAAGACCGTCGCCAGCGCGTTTCGCAAGATCGATCGCGGCGGCGCGCGGCGCAGCGCGGAAGATCAGTTCTTCATGTATCTGCGGGTGTTTACCGTGGCGCGGCTGGTGCCGCACGCGGCGCAGCGCTTTATCGACAATCTGGATGCGGTCTATCAGGGCAGTTTCAATCAGGCGCTGCTGGAGGACTCCAGCCCGGCGTACCGGCTGCTGAAAATATTTAAAAATGTGGCGTTCAAGCACGTGTTCAACCACCCGGAGGTCGAGCAACTCGAGCTGCAAGGCTACCGGGTGATCAGCGGCCTGCTGGACATTTACAGCCCGCTGTTGGCGATGTCGTTGGCGGATTTCAGCCAACTGGTGCGCGAGGACAGCCATCGCGCTTACCCGATCGAAACGCGCCTGTTCCACAAGCTGTCCACCAAGCATCGGCTGGCGTATGCGGAGGCGGTAGAGGGGCTGCAGCATTTATCGCCGGAGCAGCAAGCCATTCGGGAATATTATTTCCGCGCGCGTTTATTGCAGGACTATATCAGCGGAATGACCGACCTTTACGCCTATGACGAATATCGTCGATTGATGGCGGCGGAATAATTACGCTGAAGAATAATTTTAGCAATTCCAATCGGTTGGCTGTCTCGAGTTTTGTAAAGACGGACAATATTTGTTTACTATTGCCAATCATCTGTGCCGGAACTTCGGGCTATTAATTAACTCTGAATAAGCACGCAAGACAGCCATTCTTTTTGAACGACTTTATAAGAGACACACAGATGAAAAAAACCGCATTAGTTCTGAGCGCACTGGCATTCAGTATCGGTATGGCGATGGGCCCGGTCACGGCCAGCGCCGCTGAAACCGCCTCTTCCAGCACCCAACAGCTGCCGAGCCTGGCGCCGATGCTGGAAAAGGTAATGCCTTCCGTGGTGAGCATTAACGTTGAGGGCAGCACCACGGTCAATACGCCGCGCATGCCGCAGCAGTTCCAACAGTTCTTCGGCGAAGATTCGCCGTTCTGTCAGGACGGTTCGCCGTTCCAGGGCTCGCCGATGTGTCAGGGCGGCGAACAGCCTGGGCCGGATGGCCAGCCGCAGGGCACGCAGCAGAAATTCCAGGCGCTGGGCGCCGGGGTGGTCATCGATGCCGCCAAGGGCTACGTGGTGACCAATAACCACGTGGTGGACAACGCCAACAAGATCCAGGTGCAACTGAGCGACGGCCGCCGTTTCGACGCCAAGGTGATCGGCAAGGATCCGCGTTCCGATATTGCGCTGATCCAGCTGAAAGACTTCAAGAATCTGACGGCGATCAAGATGGCGGATTCCGATCAGCTGCGCGTTGGCGATTACACCGTGGCGATCGGCAACCCGTACGGGCTGGGTGAAACCGCCACCTCGGGCATCGTATCCGCCCTGGGGCGCAGCGGCCTGAACATCGAAAACTACGAAAACTTTATCCAGACCGATGCGGCGATCAACCGCGGTAACTCCGGGGGGGCGCTGGTTAATCTCAACGGCGAGCTGATCGGCATCAACACCGCGATCCTGGCGCCGGACGGCGGTAACATCGGTATCGGCTTCGCCATTCCGAGCAACATGGTGAAAAACCTGACGGCGCAAATGGTCGAATATGGCCAGGTGAAACGCGGCGAGCTGGGCATCATGGGTACCGAGCTGAACTCTGAGCTGGCCAAGGCGATGAAGGTCGACGCGCAGCGCGGGGCCTTCGTCAGCCAGGTGATGCCGAAGTCTTCCGCGGCGAAGGCGGGCATCAAGGCCGGCGACGTGATCGTCACCATGAACGGCAAGGCCATCTCCAGCTTCGCCTCGTTCCGGGCGGAGATCGGCACGCTGCCAGTCGGCAGCAAGATGTCGCTGGGCATTATTCGCGACGGCAAGCCGGTGACGATTGACGTCACGCTGGAGCAAAGCGCACAGACCCAGGTGGCCTCGGGCAATATCTACACCGGCATTGAAGGTGCCGAGCTGAGCAACACCCAGGTCGGCAACGTGAAGGGCGTCAAGGTCGATAGCGTGAAAGCCGGCAGCGCCGCGGCGCGCATCGGCCTGAAAAAGGGCGACGTGATCCTGGGCGTGAACCAGCAGCCGATCCAGAACCTGGGTGAGCTGCGTAAAATCCTCGACAGCAAGCCGTCGGTACTGGCGTTGAATATTCAACGCGGCGAGAGCCAGCTGTACCTGCTGGCGCAGTGATAGGCGTCAGGCGTTAAAAAAACAAAGGCACGCTGCGGCGTGCCTTTTTGCGTTATGGCCTGAGGATTCAGGCGGGTTGCGCCAGATGCGCGCGCGCCGCGTGGATCACCAGTTCAATCTCATCCAACAGCTCCAGCCACTCCGGCTCCAGTTCGTCGTTGGTGATGCCCTGACGCAGCTGCCGCTCGAGGTAGAAACACAGCTGCTTGAGGCGCGGCACGCCGCTGTAGCTGCAGCTGCCGTGCAGCTTATGGACCAGATCGAGGATCTCGTCGTCATGCTGGCCGTCGAGCAGCGCCTGTACCCGTTCGCGCACCTGCGGCAGGAAATCGAGCAGCATTTGCAGCAGATCGCGCGCCAGGTCCGGTTTGTTGGCCGCCTGACGCAGCGCCAGCGGCCAGTCGAGCGACAGCGGTGCGTCGTCGGCGATGGCGTTTTCCACGTCGCCGCTGTGGTAGCGCGACAGCACGCGGGTCAGCATTTTCTCGTCGATCGGTTTGGCCAGATAGTCGTCCATCCCGGCCTGCAGCAGGTGCTCGCGCTCGCCGCTGGCGGCATGGGCGGTAACGGCGACGATCGGCGTGGAGTTGTGATGCGGCAGCTGGCGGATCAGTTCGCTGGCGTGAATGCCGTCCATCTTCGGCATCTGAATGTCCATCAGGATCAAATCCAGCACGTTGTCGCGCGCTAGCGCCAGCGCTTCCTCACCGCTCTCGCACAGCAGGGTTTTTTCTACCTGTTCCCCCAGCAGCGTGCCGATCAGCTTCAGGTTGGCCGGGTTGTCGTCAACCGCCATCACCGTCAGCGGCAGGCGTTTACGCTCAGGCTGCGCGGTGAGGCGTGCCGGCGCTTCCATCCGGAGCAGAGGGAACAGTCGGGTGCTGGTGATCGGCTTGATCAGACAGCCGAGCGCGCCTTGTTGTTTAAGCAGCTCGGCGTCGATCTGCGCCTGGCACGGCAGCGCCAGAATCACCCGATCGGCCAGCTTCAGCGAGGCCAGCAATTTGTCCTCGTGCTGCGCCATGTTGTCGCGGAACGGGATAGGCACGCCGGCCAGCAGGAAGTCATAGTGGCCTGGCGGCAACTGGCCCAGCGTCGGCGAGTGGGTGATCACCAGCTGCGTGATGCTGAGCATGTTGAGCGTCGCCTGCGCCGCCGTCGGGTTGGACTCGATATAGGCGAGCGTTTTGCCGCTCAGATCCGGCAGGCTCGGCGCCAGCGACAGCATGCCCTCGTTCAGATCCAGCGTGATGTGGAACCAGAAGGTCGAGCCGCGGTTCAACTGGCTGTGGAAGCAGATATCGCCCCCCATTTCTTTCACCAGTTTTTGCGTGATCACCAGCCCCAGCCCGGTACCGCCGTGGCGGCGGGAGATGCTGGCGTCCGCCTGACGGAACGCCTGAAACAGCTGCGACTGCTGGCGTTCGGAGATGCCGATGCCGGTGTCGTGGATCTGCACTTCCACCTCCACCCGGCGATCCAGCTGTTTGCGCAGCTCGACGCGAATGTCGATATTGCCGGTTTCGGTGAACTTGATGGCGTTGCCCAGCAGGTTGGTGATGATTTGCTGCAGACGCAGCGAGTCGCCGATCACCTGCTCCGGCACGTCGTTGTGCACATCCAGCGTCAGCTCCAGCCCCTTGTCGTGGGCGCTGGGCGCCAGCAACACCACCACTTCGTCCAGCGTTTCACGCAGGGCGAAAGGAATATGCTCCAGCACCAGCTTGCCGGCTTCCAGCTTGGAGAAGTCCAGCACGTCGTTGATGATGGTCAGCAGGTTGTTGGCCGAGCGTTCGATGGTCTGCAAATAATCGGTCTGGGTCGCGCTCAGATCGGTTTTCAGCATCTGGCGGGTGAAGCCGATCACGCCGTTGAGCGGTGTACGCAGCTCGTGCGACATGTTGGCCAGGAATTCGGACTTGATGCGCGCCGCCTCCTGTGCGCGTTTTTTCGCCAGATCCAGCTCGACGTTCTGGATCTCCATCTGCTCCAGGGTTTCACGCAGGTCGGAGGTGGCCTGATCGATGTTCTGCTGCATCTCTTCGTGATAGGCGGTGAGCGACATCGCCATCGAGTTGATGCCGTTCTTCAGCATGTGCAGCTCGCCGAGCATGTAACCCTCCACGCGGCTGTCGAGCTGGCCGCGGCGGATACGGTCGACGGTGTTCACCATGTTGCGGATCGGGCCGGTCACGTCGCGCATCAGCCGGTAAGCGAACAGGATAGCGATGCACATGCACAGCAACAGCAGCAGGGTGGAGACGAAGACCTCTTTATATTGCTGCAGCCGCACTGACTGCAGATCCAGCTCGATCGCCACATAGCCCAGGTTGTTGTCGGGGTGGCTGCCGCCGTCGGCGGTTTCATCCGGATACTGGCTTTCCGACAGGATCGGCGTGCGCAGGATCAGCGAATCGCCGCGTCGGGTGAGCATCAGCTCGGTGGGCAACGGCACGCCTTTCGGCAGCTGTAGCTGAGCGAAGTTGTGATGATAATTGGAGGTGACGAACAAATTGTTCTGCGCATCGAACACGGTGATCGAACGCACGATGTCCGAATGGCGGCGGTGCAACAGGCTGACCAACTGCCTGACCGATTCGCGGCTGCGGAACGTCATGCCGTACTCGCTGGCCACCGCCAGCAGCTCGATGATGCTGGCGCCGGCGTCGACCAATTGCTCCTGCAGCTCGTTATAGCGGTGCACCACGAAGAAGGTGCTGAGCAGCAAACCAATCAGCAAGGTCGGGGCCAGAATCAGGATCATCATGCGCGCACGCAGGCTGTATTTGGTCATGGGATTCCAATGTGGGAGAATTGACAGCTGACACTAGCTTAATGAACCAGCACACAATCGACAAATATGGCGCAATTCTACTCTCCCAAACGCCGCGTGACGACCCGGCAGAGCTCACAAATCTTCACCGTGACGGTGAGCGATCTCGATCCTTTCGGCCAGGGCGTGGCGCGCCACGACGGCAAAGCGGTGTTCGTGCCGGGCGTATTGCCTGGCGAGCAGGCGGAAATCCAGCTGACCGAAGACAAGCGCCAGTTCGCCAAAGGCAAGCTCAAACGCTTGCTGAGCCGTAGCCCGCAGCGGGTGACGCCGCGCTGCCCGCATTTCGGCGTCTGCGGCGGCTGCCAGCAGCAGCATGCGGATGAAGCGCTGCAGCAGCAGAGCAAGGCGGCGGCGCTGGTGCGCATGATCGCCCGCGAAACCGGGGTGACCCCGCAGCAGGAACCGGTGATCGCCGGCCCGGAATACGGCTATCGCCGCCGCGCTCGCCTGAGCCTGGCATGGCAGCCGAAGTTGCAGCGCCTGATGATGGGTTTTCGACAGGCGGCCTCCAACGAGCTGGTGGCGGTGGAGCACTGCCCGGTGCTGCGGCCGGAGCTGGAACAGCTGCTGGCGCCGGTGCGCGCCTGCCTGAGCGGGCTGCAGGCGGTACGGCGGCTGGGGCATGTGGAGCTGGTGCTGGCGGACAACGGCCCGCTGCTGGTGCTGCGCCATCTCGACGCGCTGAAAGAGGCGGATCGGCAGGCGCTGTTGGCGTTTGGCGAGCGGGAAAACGTCGCCGTCTATCTGGCGCCGGACAGCGATCGCGTGGAGAAACTGTGCGGTGACACGCCGTATTATCAGGTTGACGGGCTACGCTTAGACTTCAGCCCGCGTGACTTTATTCAGGTCAATGACGCTGTAAACCAACAAATGGTGGCGCAGGCCCTTGAATGGCTCGATATTCAACCCAATGATCGGGTGCTGGACCTGTTCTGCGGCATGGGTAACTTCACCCTGCCGTTGGCGCGCCGCGCCGCTGCGGTGGTGGGCATCGAAGGTGTTGCCACGCTGGTAGCGAATGGGCAATATAATGCACATAAGAATAAGCTGAATAATGCATCGTTCTTCCACGAGAATCTGGAGGACGACGTTGCGCGGCAACCTTGGGCAGCACAAGGGTTTGATAAGGTGATGCTGGATCCCGCCCGTGCCGGTGCGGCCGGGGTGATGTCACACATTGTAAAACTGGCGCCGGCGCGGGTGGTGTATGTTTCCTGTAACCCCACCACGCTGGCTCGCGACAGCAAAGTGCTGTTGAGCGCCGGTTATCGTCTTGCGCGCGTGCGGATGTTGGATATGTTTCCGCACACGGGGCATCTTGAATCAATGGCGCTGTTTATCAACGAGCGCGCGCCAGAGGTCGCTGCAAAGTAGGGAGAAGTTATGGTTGCGGTAAGAAGTGCACATCTGAATACGGCGGGTGAATTCGCTCTCGATGAGTGGATCGCTGGCTTGGGGCTACCTAACCCGCAGTCATGTGAGCGATTGGCCGCAACCTGGCGTTATTGTGAGCAGCAGACCCAGAACCATCCCGACGCCTCGCTGCTGCTGTGGCGCGGTCTGGAGATGGTGGAAATCCTCTCGACGCTGAGCATGGACAACGACAGCATGCGCGCCGCGCTGCTGTTCCCGCTGGTGGACGCCGGCATCGTGCAGGAAGAGACCCTGACCGAAGCGTTCGGCAAGGGCATCGTCGCGCTGGTGCACGGCGTGCGCGACATGGACGCCATTCGCCAACTGAAAGCCACCCAAAACGACTCGATGGCCTCCGAGCAGGTCGACAACGTGCGCCGCATGCTGTTGGCGATGGTGGAGGATTTCCGCTGCGTGGTCATCAAGCTGGCGGAGCGCATCGCCCATCTGCGCGAGGTGAAAGA
Organism: Serratia sp. TMDUHS_CL; assembly: GCF_037137105.1. Taxonomy (NCBI): domain Bacteria; kingdom Pseudomonadati; phylum Pseudomonadota; class Gammaproteobacteria; order Enterobacterales; family Yersiniaceae; genus Serratia; species Serratia sp. TMDUHS_CL. The sequence goes on along the minus strand of NZ_JBBBDV010000008.1, from coordinate 79,099 downwards.
CGCGCCGGAAGACGAACGCGTGCTGGCGGCGAAGGAATGTTCCAACATCTACGCCCCGCTGGCCAACCGGCTCGGCATCGGCCAGCTGAAGTGGGAGCTGGAGGATTTCTGCTTCCGCTACCTGCATCCGGAAGAATACAAGCGCATCGCCAAGCTGTTGCATGAGCGCCGCATCGATCGCGAACAGTTCATCGACGATTTCGTCGCCGGGCTGCGCACCGAGATGGCCAGCGAAGGCATTCGGGTGGAGATCTACGGCCGGCCGAAACACATCTACAGCATCTGGCGCAAGATGCAGAAAAAGCACCTGGCGTTCGACGAACTGTTCGACGTGCGCGCGGTGCGCATCGTGGCGGAGCGCCTGCAGGATTGCTATGCGGCGTTGGGCATCGTGCATACCCATTTCCGCCATCTGCCGGACGAGTTCGACGACTACGTCGCCAACCCGAAACCCAACGGCTACCAGTCGATCCACACCGTGGTGCTGGGGCCGCGCGGCAAAACCGTCGAGATTCAGATCCGCACCCGGCAAATGCATGAAGACGCCGAGCTGGGCGTGGCCGCGCACTGGAAGTACAAAGAGGGCGCGGGCGTGACCGTGCGCTCCGGCTACGAAGAACGCATCGCCTGGCTGCGTAAGCTCATCGCCTGGCAGGAAGAGATGGCGGACTCCGGCGAGATGCTCGACGAAGTGCGCAGCCAAGTGTTCGACGATCGGGTCTATGTGTTTACGCCGAAAGGCGACGTGGTGGATCTGCCGGCCGGCTCCACGCCGCTCGATTTCGCTTACCACATTCACAGCGACGTCGGTCACCGCTGTATCGGCGCCAAGATCGGCGGCCGCATCGTGCCGTTTACCTATCAGCTGAAGATGGGCGATCAGATTGAGATCATCACCCAGAAGCAGCCGAACCCGAGCCGCGACTGGCTGAACCCGAACCTGGGCTATGTCACCACCAGCCGCGGGCGCTCGAAGATCCATAACTGGTTCCGCAAGCAGGATCGCGACAAGAACATCCTCGCCGGTCGTCAGATGCTGGACAACGAACTGGAGCATCTCGGCATCAGCCTGAAAGAGGCCGAGAAGCTGTTGATCCCGCGCTACAACATGAACTCGCTGGACGAGGTGTTGGCGGCGATCGGCGGCGGGGACATTCGCCTGAACCAGATGGTGAATTACCTGCAGGGCAAGTTCAACAAGCCGAGCGCCGAAGAGCAGGATCGTGAGGCGCTGCGCCAGCTGGTGCAGCAGAAAGCGCCGCCGCCGACCCGCAACAAGGATAACGGCCGCGTGGTGGTGGAGGGCGTGGGCAACCTGATGCACCACATCGCCCGCTGCTGCCAGCCGATCCCAGGCGACGACATCGTCGGTTTTATCACCCAGGGGCGCGGTATTTCGATCCACCGTGCGGACTGCGATCAGCTGGTCGATTTGCAATCGCACGCGCCGGAGCGCATCGTCGATGCGGTATGGGGCGAAAGCTACTCCAGCGGTTATTCGCTGGTGGTGCGCGTGATGGCCAACGATCGCAGCGGGCTGTTGCGCGACATTACCACCATTCTGGCCAACGAAAAGGTCAATGTGCTGGGCGTCGCCAGCCGCAGCGATACCAAGAAGCAGTTGGCCACCATCGACATGGATATCGAAATTTACAACCAGCAGGTGCTGAGCCGGGTGCTGGCGAAGCTGAACCAACTGCCGGACGTGATAGACGCCAAGCGTTTGCACGGCAACTAAGCCCACATCGCCTTTCGGGCCGTATCGATAGCGGATGCGGCCCGAAATCCATGAATTCTGCGGGCGCTCCCCTGCGCCCCCATTCTTTCTCAGAGATTTTTTATGACCCAATCCACTCCGCTGCAGCGTCTGCTGAATATCATGAAAACGCTGCGCGACCCGCAGCTCGGCTGCTCGTGGGACCGCAAGCAAACCTTCGCCACCATTGCGCCTTATACGTTGGAAGAGACTTACGAAGTGCTGGACGCCATCGAACGGCAGGACTACGCCGATCTGCGCGATGAGCTGGGCGACTTGCTGTTTCAGGTGGTGTTCTACGCCCAGATGGGGCAGGAGCAGGGGCTGTTCGATTTTGATGAGGTGTGCACCGCCATCAGCGACAAGCTGGAGCGCCGACATCCGCACATCTTCGGCGACGCCGAGGGCGGAGACAGCGAAGCCGTGGCGGCGCGCTGGGAGCAGCTGAAGGCCGGTGAGCGCGCCGAAAAAGCGCTGCACTCGGTGCTGGACGACATTCCGCAGGCGCTGCCGGCGTTGATGAAAGCGCACAAGATCCAAAAACGCTGCGCTTCGGTCGGCTTCGACTGGAACACCCTGGGGCCGGTACTGGACAAAGTGTACGAAGAGATCGACGAAGTGATGCACGAAGCCCGCCAGGCGGTGGTCGACGAGAGCAAGCTGGAAGAGGAGATCGGCGATCTGCTGTTCGCCACGGTGAACCTGTCGCGCCATTTAGGCCACAAGGCGGAGAACGCGCTGCAGGCGGCGAACCGCAAGTTCGAGCGCCGCTTCCGCCAGGTGGAAGAGATTGTCCAGCAAAGCGGGCTGCGGCTTGAAGACGCCACGCTGGAGCAGATGGAAGAGGCCTGGCAGCAGGTGAAACGTCAGGAAAGTTGAATCGCCGCGACAATGTTGATCGCCGACAAGGTTCGCTCAAGCTGAAACGGTTAAGCTCTCGGTCAGATTAGAGGCGCAGGGCTGCCGTCGGCAGCGAAAGGCCAACAAACTGAAATCTAAGGCGTTTTATCGCTCCTGAGGGGCGGTAAAAAGAAATTTTCTCCGCTAACTCTTTGTATTTCCTGGAGGGTTTTGGGCGCGCCGGCGGAGTAAACCCTGATGAACACGGGAGGGCGGCCGAGATGATGGACAGCAAAACGATCGTTTGTAGGTCAGGAGAGGTTCGGGTATACTACTTTCCCGTCCTGGTTCTTCCATCGTCTTTAAACCTAAACTCTCAGGTTCAGCATGACAACTAATTATATTTTTGTGACCGGCGGGGTCGTATCCTCTCTGGGTAAAGGCATTGCCGCAGCCTCTCTGGCGGCTATTCTTGAAGCCCGTGGCCTCAACGTTACCATCATGAAACTGGACCCGTACATCAACGTGGATCCGGGCACCATGAGCCCGATTCAGCATGGGGAAGTTTTCGTCACCGAAGACGGCGCAGAAACCGATCTGGATTTGGGTCACTACGAGCGCTTCATCCGCACCAAGATGTCGCGTCGCAACAACTTCACCACCGGCCGCATCTACTCCGACGTGCTGCGTAAAGAACGCCGCGGCGACTATCTGGGCGCGACCGTGCAGGTCATTCCGCACATCACCAACGCGATCAAAGAGCGCATCATCGAAGGTGGCGAAGGCCACGATGTGGTGCTGGTGGAAATCGGCGGCACCGTCGGCGATATCGAATCGCTGCCGTTCCTCGAAGCCATCCGTCAGATGGCGGTGGAAGTGGGCCGCGAGCACACGCTGTACATGCACCTGACGCTGGTGCCGTACATGGCGGCGGCGGGCGAAGTGAAAACCAAGCCGACCCAGCATTCCGTAAAAGAGCTGCTTTCCATCGGTATTCAGCCTGATGTGCTGATTTGCCGTTCCGATCGCGCGGTTCCTGCTAACGAACGCGCTAAAATCGCGCTTTTCTGCAACGTGCCGGAAAAAGCGGTTATCTCTCTGAAAGACGTTGATTCTATTTATAAAATCCCAGGCCTATTGAAATCTCAGGGGCTGGACGATTATATTTGTAAACGATTCAGCTTGAACGCACCGGAAGCTAACCTGGCCGAATGGGAACAGGTGATCTACGAAGAAGCCAATCCGGGCGGCGAAGTGACCATTGGTATGGTCGGCAAATACGTTGAGCTGCCGGACGCCTACAAGTCGGTGATCGAAGCGCTGAAGCACGGCGGGCTGAAAAACCGTCTGACCGTGAACATCAAGCTGATCGACTCGCAGGACGTGGAAACCCGCGGCGTGGAAGTGCTGAAAGGGCTGGATGCGATCCTGATCCCGGGCGGCTTCGGCTACCGCGGCGTGGAAGGCAAAGTGATGACCGCACGCTATGCGCGCGAGAACAACATTCCTTACCTGGGCATTTGCCTGGGCATGCAGGTGGCGTTGATGGAGTTCGCTCGCAACGTGGCCGGCATGGAAAACGCCAACTCCACCGAGTTTATGCCAGACTGTAAGTACCCGGTAGTGGCGTTGATCACCGAATGGCGCGACGAAGACGGCAACGTCGAAGTGCGCAGCGAAGAAAGCGATTTGGGCGGCACGATGCGCGTAGGTGGCCAACAGTGCCACCTGAGCGACGACAGCCTGGTGCGTCAGCTGTACGGCGAACCGACCATTGTCGAGCGTCACCGTCACCGTTACGAAGTTAACAACATGCTGTTGAAGCAGATCGAAGCCGCAGGGCTGCGTGTCGCCGGTCGTTCCGCCGACAACAAGCTGGTCGAGATCATTGAACTGCCGAATCACCCGTGGTTTGTAGCCTGTCAGTTCCACCCGGAATTTACGTCTACGCCGCGTGATGGGCATCCGCTGTTCGCCGGCTTCGTGAAAGCCGCAGGCGAGCATCAGAAGCGCCAGGTGAAATAAAATATTTGGTAGGCGGCGCGCGGTGAGAACCGCGCGCTGTTTGTCTGGAGTTTTAGTTTAACTTGTACTGAGGAAAACCTAATGTCCAAAATCGTTAAAGTCATCGGTCGTGAAATCATCGACTCCCGCGGTAACCCGACTGTTGAAGCCGAAGTTCATCTGGAAGGCGGTTTCGTCGGCCTGGCTGCTGCGCCGTCAGGTGCTTCTACCGGTTCCCGCGAAGCGCTGGAACTGCGTGACGGTGACAAGTCTCGTTTCCTGGGTAAAGGCGTACTGAAAGCCGTTGCTGCAGTAAACGGTCCGATTGCTCAGGCAGTACTGGGTAAAGATGCCAAAGACCAGGCGAACATCGACAAGATCATGATCGATCTGGACGGCACCGAGAACAAATCCAACTTCGGCGCCAACGCCATTCTGGCGGTTTCCCTGGCAGCAGCGAAAGCGGCCGCAGCCTCTAAAGGCATGCCGCTGTATGAGCACATCGCTGAACTGAACGGCACCCCAGGCAAATTCTCCATGCCACTGCCGATGATGAACATCATCAACGGCGGCGAGCACGCTGACAACAACGTCGACATTCAGGAATTCATGATTCAGCCGGTTGGCGCGAAAACCCTGAAAGAAGCGGTGCGCATCGGTTCTGAAGTGTTCCACCACCTGGCGAAAGTCCTGAAAGCCAAAGGCATGAACACCGCCGTGGGCGACGAAGGCGGCTATGCGCCAAACCTGGGTTCCAACGCCGAAGCGCTGGCGGTTATCGCTGAAGCGGTAAAAGCGGCGGGCTACGAGCTGGGCAAAGACGTGACCCTGGCGATGGACTGTGCGGCTTCCGAATTCTACAAAGACGGTAAATACGTGCTGGCCGGCGAAGGCAATAAAGCCTTCACTTCCGAAGAGTTCACTCACTTCCTGGAAGATCTGACCAAACAGTACCCAATCGTGTCTATCGAAGACGGCCTGGATGAATCAGACTGGGCGGGCTTCGCTTACCAGACCAAAGTTCTGGGCGACAAAATCCAGCTGGTGGGCGACGATCTGTTCGTGACCAACACCAAGATCCTGAAAGAAGGCATCGAGAAAGGCATCGCTAACTCCATCCTGATCAAGTTCAACCAGATCGGTTCTCTGACCGAAACGCTGGCTGCTATCAAGATGGCGAAAGACGCTGGCTACACCGCGGTGATCTCTCACCGTTCCGGTGAAACCGAAGACGCGACCATCGCCGACCTGGCGGTAGGGACTGCGGCTGGCCAGATCAAAACCGGTTCCATGAGCCGTTCTGACCGCGTTGCCAAATACAACCAACTGATCCGTATCGAAGAAGCGCTGGGTGACCGTGCGCCGTTCAACGGCCTGAAAGAAGTTAAAGGCCAGTAAGTTCGACCGATTCGGTTGTTAAATAAAAACCCGCTGCGGCGGGTTTTTTTATCGGTAACTGTTGGAGCATTGTTTTATAAATAATAAGCTATTTATATTTTAGCTGTTATTTAAAGCGAAAATTCTACGATAAAAATAAAACACAGCCTTTTATATTCCATTTTTGTTTGCTTTATAAATATTCGTTACTAGACTGCCAATGAGGCAGAGTTATTTATCGCCGTCCTGCCGTTTAACTTTTTCACTCACGTAATGTTTAAATTCTGCCGGCTTGTTAACCGGTTGAGTGAGGGCTTGATGCGTCAGAGAATCGTTATTGTCGGCGGTGGGACCGGGGGCACGATATTGGCCAATTTGTTGGCCGCTAAACTGCACCAGGATATCTTGAATAATAAAGTTGAGTTGTTAATGATTTCCGATTCGCCGCTGCATTATTACAAGCCGGCGTTTATGTATGTCGCGTTCAATGCTTTTTTCAAGCAAGAGCTCCTTCGTTCTCAGCAGAGTTTATTGCGGCCGGAAATCCGATTTATTGTCGATAAAGTGGAATCTTTCGATTTAAAACAGCGATGTGTGGCCACGCAAAGCGGGAAAATTTATTCCTATGATTTTCTGGTGTTCGCCACCGGCTGCGTGCCGTGGCCGGAGCGCATCGAGGGATTGGCGCAGGCGGGCGATCATTTTTACCAGTATCAGGCCGCCAGGCGCTTGGCGCATAAACTGGCGACCATCGAGAAAGGGCGTATCTTTATCACCGTTTCTTTCCCCGAAACGCCCAACGTGCCCCACCAGTGCGGCATCGCGCCGATCGAAACCACGCTGATGCTGGACGACTACCTGCGGCGGCGCGGCGTGCGTAAAGCGGTGGAGATTGTGTACACCTACCCCACCATTTCCCAGCTGTTGCGCAATTGCCTGTTTTTGCAGCGTCCGACCGGCGAAGCGCTGCCCGCCATTTTTGCCGCACGCGACATTCTCCACCAGCGAGGGTTTACCCTCAGCCGGGTAGACGCCCAGCGTAACATCGCCTGTTCCGCTGAGGGGGAAGAGCAGCCGTTCGACATTCTGATGGCGACGCCGCCGATTCGCGCAGTCGAGGCGGTGCGCAATACCGGGTTGAGCGAGAGTCAAAACGGTGAAGGTTGGCTGCCGACCGATCATCAAACGCTGCAGGTCTATGGCCAGCAGGGCGTGTATGTCATAGGCGATACCGTGGATTTGCCGGTCAGCAAGGCCGGCGGTTCTTGCCATAATCAGGCGCCGGTCATTGCCGACAACATCGTGGCGGAAATGCGGCTGGGTCAAACCGTGAGCCATTATGACGGCAAGGTGCAGGCGGTCGCGCAAATGGGGTTGAATGCCGGCATGCCGCTGGTGTACGACTACCGTCACGACGTGCTGCCGACGCCCGCCACCAAGGTGGGCGGCATGCTGCGCAATGGGTTTAACCGCGGTCTTTACTGGGCCACGGTAAGGGGGCTGATATGACGGAAAGCACGGTGCATGCGGCTGACCTGCAATCATTGGCGGCGTTGCTCGAGAAACTGCAGCCGCTGCTGGCGGGCGGCCGGTTGGATAACGTGGTCGATCTGCTGTCGTTGCTGTCGGACGTGGTGGATATTGCCGACAACGCGCTGGTAGAAAAACTGGCAGGCGTGTTTGAAGGGCTGGTTACGGTCGGTTGGGAGGGAGGGACTGCGTTGAAGATGGCGCACAGCGAGCTGCAATTGAACCCGCCGCCCGCCAATTTTCGAGCGGCTTACGCCTTGCTGAAGCATCCGGATACTTTACTGGGCATCATGCTGCTGCTGCGTACTCTGCAAATCATCGGCGGGCGCACGCGGGACAGCGCGTTGCCGCTCTCGCTCCAGGATGAGCCATCGAATTAAGCTTTCCCACTCAGGTAAGGAGTTGCGTTATGTCCGCCATCACAACTGGCCACGCTTTCGCCACCCGCGCCATTCATTACGGCTACGATCCCCAGCAGCATCAGGGAGCGCTGTGCCCGCCGGTGTTTATGAGTTCTACCTTTACCTTTCCCACGGCGGAATATGGCGGCGCCTGCTTTGCCGGCACCGAGTCGGGGTACGTTTATTCGCGCATCGCCAACCCGACGTTAAACTTGCTCGAGCAGCGCATCGCCAACCTGGAAGAGGGGGAAGCGGCGGTGGCGTTCGCTTCCGGCATGGGGGCGATCACCGCGTGTTGCTGGACGCTGCTCAGTCCGGGTGATGAGCTGATCGTCGATGAAACCGTGTATGGCTGCACCTTCAGCTATTTCCACCACGGTCTGGCGCGTTTCGGCGTCAAGGTGACCCACGTCGATCTGACTCGGCCGGAGCGGTTGGCCACGGCGATAGGCCCGCGCACCCGGTTGGTATATTGCGAAACCCCGGCTAACCCCAACATGCGCTTGATCGATATCGCTGCGGTGGCGGAGATCGCACACCGGCATCAGGCGCTGTTGTTGGTGGACAATACCTACTGTACGCCGTATCTGCAGCGGCCGCTGACGCTGGGCGCCGATATTGTGGTGCATTCGGCCACTAAATATCTCGGCGGCCACGGCGACCTGCTGGCGGGGCTGGCGGTGACGCGTCGTGAACTGGCGCAGGCTATTCGGCTGGAAGGGCTGAAGGACATGAACGGGGCGGTAATGTCGGCGCAGGATGCCGCGTTGGTGCTGCGCGGGGTGAAAACCTTGCCGCTGCGCATGGACCGTCATTGCGATAACGCGCAGCGCCTGGCGGAGATGTTGACGGAGCATCCGGCGGTCGAGCGGGTATATTACCCCGGCCTGGCGAACTTCCCGCAGCATGCGTTGGCGCAGCGGCAAATGGCGCGCCCCGGCGGCATGCTGGCGTTTGAACTGCGGGGCGGCCTGCGTGCAGGCATTCGCTTCCTCAACGCGCTGCAGCTCATCTTGCGCGCGGTCAGCCTGGGCGATTGCGAAAGCCTGGCGCAGCACCCGGCCAGCATGACGCACTCGGCCTACACGCAGGAAGAGCGGAAACGGCACCACATCAGCGAGGGGCTGGTGCGGCTGTCGGCCGGGCTGGAGGCGTTTGACGATCTGCAGGCGGATATCCTGCAGGCGTTGGCGCAGGCGCAATAAAAAACCCGCCGCAGCGGGTTTTATTAGAAGTGAGCGTTACATCTGCTGCGTTGCCGCGCTCACCGGCGAGCCGCCGCCTTTCTTGCGCACCCACAGCCAGTAAGCCACGGTGAGTAAAGCGATCCACACCAGCCCGACGTACAGCGCGATGCGGCTCTCTTCGAAGTAGCCGAGCAGGCCGATGACAAATGCCATAAAGGCGGTCGCCAATGCCGGCGCCACTGGCCACCACGGCACCGGGAAGCTCAGCTGACGGGTTTCCTCCGGCGACAGCGTGCGGCGCATGACGATCTGCGACAGCAGGATCATCAGCCACACCCAGACGGTGGCGAAGGTGGCGATCGAGGCGATGATCATGAAGACCTTCTCCGGGATCAGGTAGTTGAGCACCACCGCCAGCAGCAGAGCGATCGACATCACCAGCACCGTCATCCACGGCACGCCGCTGGCGGTCAGTTTGGTGAAGCTGCGCGGCGCCTGGCCGTCCTGCGCCATGCCGTACATCATGCGGCCGGCGCCGAAGATGTCGCTGTTAATGGCCGAGATGGCGGCGGTGATCACCACCACGTTCAGCACGTTGGCGGCGGAGCTGATGCCGAGGTTGCTGAAGATCTCCACGAACGGGCTGCCGTTTTGGCCGATGCTGTTCCACGGATAGATCGCCATCAGCACCGTCAGCGTCAGCACGTAGAACAGCAGGATGCGCACCGGCACGGCGTTGATCGCTTTCGGCAGCACTTTGGCGGGGTCTTTCGCCTCGCTGGCGGTAATGCCGATGATCTCGATGCCGCCGAAGGCGAACATCACCACCGCCAATGACGCGACCACGCCGCCGATGCCGTTAGGCATAAAGCCGCCGTGCTGCCACAGGTTACTGATACCGGTGGCGTGCTGAGTTTGGCCGAAGCCGAACAGCATCACCGCCGCGCCGCCGACGATCATCGCCACGATGGCGGCGACCTTGACCAGCGACAGCCAGAATTCCAGCTCGCCGAATACCTTGACGCTGCACAGGTTGAGCGCGCCGATAAACAGAATGATGCTGAGCACCCAGACCCACTGGGCGACCTCCGGGAACCACAGCCCCATATAAATGCCGAAGGCGGTGACGTCCGCCAAGGCGACGATCACCATTTCGAAGGTGTAGGTCCAACCGGTGAGGAACCCGGCCAGCGGGCCGAGATAGTGGCTGGCGTAGTGGCCGAACGAGCCGGAAACCGGTTGGTGCACCGCCATTTCACCCAGCGCGCGCATTACCATGAACACCGCCGCGCCGCCCACCAGGTAGGCCAGCAGCACGGCCGGGCCGGCCAGCTGGATGGCGCCGGCGGAGCCGTAGAACAGGCCGGTGCCGATCGCCGAGCCGAGAGCCATGAAACGGATGTGCCGCGCGTTTAGTCCGCGTCTGAGTTGTGTCGTTTCGTTACGCATGTTGCTTCCCGTTAAGTGTTTGCCGAACAGGCACGCGCTGCCCGCGCCGGGTGGAACGCACCCGGCGGGGCAGAACAAACTGCGTGATTCAGTGTGTGATGATTATGCCTGGCTAGGCAGCAGCGCCGCAGGCAGCAGCGATGTCAGGTGACCGGCCGCCAAGAGTTGGCTGGCGGCTTCAATGTCGGGGGCGAAGAAACGGTCCTTGTCGTAGAAACTGACATGCTCGCGCAGCAGACGGCGCGCCTGCTCCAGACCTTCCGAGGTCTTCAGGCCGTTGCGGAAATCCAGGCCCTGGCAGGCGGCCAGCCATTCGACCGCCAGAATGCCGCGCACGTTGTCCGCCATGCTCCACAGGCGGCGACCGGCGGCCGGCGCCATGGAAACGTGGTCTTCCTGGTTGGCGGAGGTCGGAATGCTGTCGACGCTCGACGGGTGCGCCAGCGCTTTGTTTTCGCTGGCCAGCGCCGCGGCGGTCACCTGGGCGATCATGAAGCCGGAGTTCACGCCGCCGTTCTCCACCAGGAACGGTGGCAGCTGCGACATGTGCTTGTCCATCATCAGCGAGATGCGGCGTTCGGACAGCGAACCGATTTCGGCAAACGCCAGCGCCAGGTTATCGGCGGCCATCGCTACCGGTTCGGCGTGGAAGTTGCCGCCGGACAGCACGTCGCCCTGTTCGGCGAACACCAGCGGGTTATCGGAGACGGCGTTGGCTTCGATTTCCAGCACCTCGGCGGCCTGGCGGATCTGCGTCAGGCAGGCGCCCATTACCTGTGGCTGGCAGCGCAGGGAGTAAGGATCCTGCACTTTTTCACAGTTGCGGTGCGAGTCGGAGACTTCGCTGCGCGCACCGAGCAGGTGGCGATAGGCGAGGGCGGCGTCGATCTGGCCGCGCTGGCCGCGCACCTCGTGGATACGCGCATCGAACGGGCTGCGAGAGCCCAGCGCCGCTTCCACCGTCAGGCTGCCCGCCACGGTCGCGGCGGCGAACAGATCTTCGGCATCGAACAGGCCGCGCAGCGCGAAGGCGGCGGAGACCTGGGTGCCGTTCAGCAGCGCCAGGCCCTCTTTCGCCGCCAGCGTCAGCGGTTTCAGGCCGGCTTTGGCCAGCGCTTCGGTCGCCGGCAGCCATTGGCCCTGATGGCGCGCCTGGCCTTCGCCCAGCAGCACCAGGCTCATGTGCGCCAGCGGCGCCAGGTCGCCGGAGGCGCCGACGGAGCCTTTCAGCGGGATATGTGGATAAACTTCGGCGTTGACCAGTGCGATCAGCGCCTGAATGACTTCCAGACGAATGCCGGAGAAGCCGCGCGACAGGCTGTTGATCTTCAGCACCATGATCAGGCGCACCAGGTTGTCGTCGGTCGGCTCGCCCACGCCGGCGGCGTGTGACAGCACGATCGAACGCTGCAGGTTTTCCAGATCGTCGCGGGCGATGCGCGTCGAAGCCAGCAGGCCAAATCCGGTGTTGATGCCGTAAGTGGTGCGGTTTTCTTCAACGATGCGTTCCACGCAGGCCACGCTCTGCTGGATTGGCGCGTAGGCGTTGTCGTCCAGCGTCAGCGTCACCGGGTGTTGATAGACGTCGCGTAGCTGGGCCAGCGTCAGTTTGCCAGGGCGAATAGTCAGCGCTTTCATGCTTTTTCTCCTTGGGTCGCGGCAACCATCGGCAGGTTCAGGCCTTGCTCACGGGCGCAGTCGATAGCGATATCGTAACCGGCGTCGGCGTGACGCATGACCCCGGTAGCCGGGTCATTGTGCAGGACGCGGGCGATGCGCTCGGCGGCCTCGTCGGTGCCGTCGCAGACGATCACCATGCCGGAGTGTTGGGAGAAGCCCATACCGACGCCGCCGCCGTGGTGCAGGGAAACCCAGGTGGCGCCGCTGGCGGTGTTCAGCAGGGCGTTCAGCAACGGCCAGTCGGAAACCGCATCGGAACCGTCTTTCATCGCTTCGGTTTCACGGTTCGGGCTGGAAACGGAGCCGGAATCCAGGTGGTCGCGGCCGATGACGATCGGGGCGGACAGTTCGCCGCGGCGCACCATCTCGTTGAACGCCAGGCCCAGCTTGGCGCGCTGGCCAAGGCCAACCCAGCAGATGCGCGCCGGCAGGCCCTGGAAGCTGATGCGCTCGCGCGCCATGTCCAGCCAGCGGTGCAGGTGTTCGTCATCCGGGATCAGCTCTTTCACCATGGCGTCTGTTTTGTAGATGTCCTGCGGATCGCCGGACAGCGCCGCCCAGCGGAACGGCCCGATACCGCGGCAGAACAGCGGACGGATGTAGGCCGGCACGAAGCCCGGGAAGTCGAAGGCGTTGTCGACGCCGGTTTCTTTCGCCATCTGGCGAATGTTGTTGCCGTAGTCGAAGGTCGGCACGCCCATCTGCTGGAACGCCAGCATGGCTTTGACGTGATCGGCCATCGACTGTTTGGCGGCGGCGACCACTTTAGCCGGCTCGGTCTGGGCGCGCTGGCGATACTCTTCCCAGCTCCAACCCTTCGGCAGGTAGCCGTTCAGTGGATCGTGGGCGCTGGTCTGATCGGTGACCATGTCCGGGCGCACGCCGCGGCGAACCAGCTCCGGCAGAATTTCCGCCGCGTTGCCGCACAGGGCGATGGAGATGGCTTTGCCTTCTGAGGTGTATTTTTTGATGCGGGCCAGCGCGTCGTCCAGATCGTTGGCCTGCTCATCGACGTAGCGGGTTTTCAGGCGGAAATCGATGCGGCTCTGCTGACATTCGATGTTCAGCGAGCAGGCGCCCGCCAGCGTCGCGGCCAGCGGCTGCGCGCCGCCCATGCCGCCCAGGCCGGCGGTCAGTACCCAGCGGCCCTGCAGGCTGCCGTCGTAATGCTGGCGGCCCGCTTCGACGAAGGTCTCATAGGTGCCCTGAACGATGCCCTGGCTGCCGATGTAGATCCAGCTGCCGGCGGTCATCTGGCCATACATGGCCAGGCCTTTGGCGTCCAGTTCGTTGAAGTGTTCCCAGGTGGCCCAGTGCGGCACCAGGTTGGAGTTGGCGATCAGCACGCGCGGGGCGTTGCTGTGGGTTTTGAAGACGCCGACCGGCTTGCCGGACTGCACCAGCAGGGTTTCGTCTTCTTCCAGCGTTTTCAGTGTTTCGACGATCTTGTCGTAGCAATCCCAGTCGCGTGCGGCGCGGCCGATGCCGCCGTACACCACCAGCTCGTGTGGGTTCTCCGCAACTTCAGGATCGAGGTTGTTCATCAGCATGCGTAACGGCGCTTCGGTCAGCCAGCTTTTTGCGTTTAATTGTGTGCCGCGTGGCGCGCGTACATCGACATTGCGAACTTTGTTATTTGTAGTCACAGCAGTTTCCTCAAACAGTATCGGTGCAGATTCCATGCCGCGGTGGGGATGAGTACCACGGCATAACAATGCGTAGGGCTTATTAACATATACTTGTATGTACAAGCATGTGCAACACTGACCAGTTGCCGCTGAAAAGTGGCATAAGAAAAAGTTATTTTCTTTTTATATCAGGTTGATATGCGATTTTTCATCGCCGGCTTCATGTACGAAAAGCCGGAGAAAAGTGAGCTGTTCGGCAAAAATGAATTAAAAATGACTCATTTTTGGGCGGCTAGTCACAATATTTTTACAGACTGATTACAGTTGGCGGCGGAGGATAAACAAGCCCTATCACCGCGGGAAGAAAGCCCGCCGTGGGCGGGCTTGCCAGGCTCAGGCGGCCGGTTGCAGCATCGGCTTGCGGCTCATCTTGCACACCGTGGCGATGGCGGCGATCAGCGCCGGAACGCACAGGAACATCAGGATGCTCTGCACTTCCCACTGCATCGCCAGCAGTTGGGCGCCCATCATGGTGCCGGCGACGCCGCCGAAGCGGCCGATGCCCTGCATCCAGGCGATGCCGGTGGCGCGGCTGTGGGTGGGGTAGAAGGTGGCCGCCAGCGTTTGCAGTCCGGACTGCGCACCGTTCATGGTGACGCCCATCAGGAAGATGAAGGCGCCCAGCAATACGATCTGCTTGTCTTCGGTCGCCATCGCCACGATCAGCAGGGCGGTGACGACAAAGCCGCTCGAGACCACCTTGTGCGCATTCCAGCGATCCATCAGCCAGCCGGCTACCAGGATGCCGAGCGTGCCGCCGAAGGTGAACAGCGAGGTGAGCATCGCCGACTGTTCCAGCTGATAGCCCAGCCCCTGCATCAGGATTGGCATCCAGCTCAGCAACACGTAGTAGATCACCAGCCCCATGAAGTAGGTCACCCACAGCATCAGCGTGCCGAGCAGATAAGGGCGGCTGAACAGCAGGCCGACGCTGGTCTTGGCCTGCGTCAGCTTCTCTTCGTACAGGTAAAAACGCGTTACACCATCAAGGCTCTGGCTGACGAAGCGTTGCGCGATGCGCTTGATCTTCGCCGCATCCTGCCCGCGGTTGACCATATATTTGACCGATTCCGGCAGCAGCAGGATCAGCAAGACCGTCAACGCCAGCGGCGCAATGGCGCCGAGCAACAGCACGCTGTGCCAGCCGTAGCTCGGGATCAGCCACGATGAAATGGCAGCGCCGCCGGCCGCGCCCAGCGGAAAGCCGCAGTACATGGTATTGATCGCCAGCGAACGGCAGCGCTGCGGCGCGTATTCGGAGATCAGCGTGATGGCGTTGGGCATCGCCGCTCCCAGCCCGAGGCCGGTGAGGAAACGCCACAGCGTCAGGCTATTGAGCGAGCCGGCGTAGGCGGTGGCCAGGCTCGACAGGCCGAAGAACAGGCAGGAAAACACCAGCACGCGCTTGCGGCCGATGCGGTCGGAGATTGGCCCGGCGATCAGCGCGCCGAGCGACAGCCCCAGCAGCGCGGCGCTCAGCACCGGCCCCAGATCCTGTTTGACGATGCCCCAGTCTTTGGCGACCGAGGGGGCGATATAGCCCATGGCGGCGGTATCGAAACCGTCGATGGCGAGGATCAGGAATCCGAGAATGATCAGGGTCCAGTGAAACAGCGAAAACTTGCTGTCGTCGATGGCCTGCTGAATGTTCAACTCGCTGGTGGAATGAGTCATGGCACCCTCTAAACGCAGATGTAGTCGTGATGGATGGAACGTGGCCGAAACTGGCGCTCGGCTTGTGTTTGCTTGTATATACATCTGCGCGTCGGCGCTTTATGTCAAATATAATTATCTTATTTGTTAACTGCGTGTTGTTTTCTGTGGAGCAGGTTGCACCGCGGATGAAAGGCCAAAGCACGACTCACAAATTAAATGAGCGCCATTGGCGGTGGGATATGCTAGCGGCGGCGCGGAGAATAAAATTTAATACAATTTTGGCCGTTTGGTCGGCGGGCCGGAATCTGCGATAATCGCTTTTTACTTTTCCAGATTGAGAAACCGATGCAGTACCCGATCAATGAGATGTTCCAAACCTTGCAGGGCGAAGGCTTTTTCACCGGCGTGCCGGCCATTTTTATCCGCCTGCAGGGCTGCCCGGTAGGGTGCAGTTGGTGCGATACCAAACATACCTGGGAAAAGGAAGCCAATCGGGAAGTCGACCTGCAACGGATCCTGGTCAAAACAGAGGAAAGCGACGCCTGGGGCAATGCCGGCGCCGAGCAGCTGCTGGCGGTGATGCGCCAACAAGGTTACACCGCGCGCCATGTGGTGATCACCGGCGGCGAACCCTGCATCTACGATCTGACGCCGCTGACCGAGCTGTTCGAACAGCATGGCTACGGCTGCCAGATTGAGACCAGCGGCACCCACGACATTCGCTGTTCCGCCAAAACCTGGGTGACGGTTTCGCCGAAGGTGAATATGCGCGGCGGCATGAAGGTGTTGGATCAGGCGCTGCGGCGCGCCGACGAGGTGAAGCATCCGGTGGCGCGCGAGCGCGACATCGAGGCGCTGGACGCGCTGCTGGCGACGCTGCAGGACGACAAGGCACGGATTATTGCGCTGCAGCCGATCAGCCAGAAAGAAGAGGCGACCCGCCTGTGCATCGAAACCTGCATCGCGCGCAACTGGCGGCTGTCGATGCAGACCCACAAGTATCTGAACATCGCCTAAAATCAGGGCGCCTTTGGGCGCCCTTTCTTTTAACCTTTATATACGCATCCCGCAGTACAGGTCTCTTTCACCATCACCGCAGTCAGTTCCGGCAACTGGGGCTTGAGCTGCTGCCAAATCCAGGCGGCGAGCACTTCGCTGGTGGGATTTTCCAATCCTGGAATATCGTTCAGATAATGGTGATCCAACCGCTCCCAGATCGGGGAAAACACAGCCTTGAGCTCGGCGAAATCCATCACCCAACCGGTGTGGGGGTCCACTTCACCGGTCACTTCCAGACGCACCATAAACGAATGCCCATGCAGACGGCCGCATTTGTGGCCCTCCGGTACGTGCGGCAAACGGTGTGCGGCTTCAAACTGAAAATCTTTAAACAGCGTGGTTGCCATTATTACGGCCTCATTGACTCAAAAACCGCCGCATAGTACCGGAAAGCGCGCCTGCTTGCCATTTATACCGTTATGGTCTACCGCCACAGCAAACGCACCCGGTTAACACTTTTTTTGTTTGGTGTTTGCGGCACCTATCGGCTGGGGTAATGAGCCGAAATGTTGAACGGTGAAAAAATGATGAAAAAAAGTGCTTTATTTTCATCTGGATAAAAAACTTTGTTTAACGGTTTAAGCGTTATCCCTTACCAGAAAAACAGCTTAGTCATTTTGGTTATGATTTATTGCTATCCCTTATTTAATCGTTGCTATTCTGCTCGGTAACCTTACAAACTCTCCTGATCTTTTCCGCACACCCGACGCAGCGAAGAGACAGCGACTGGCACTGGCGCGCGCCTGGCAGGAAAGGCGCTAAGTATAGGAAATAAGTACAGCAATGACGACTCAGGCTCCTCCAACATCTTTGCTCCCGCTGACGCCCGAACAGCTGGCGCGCTTGCAGGCGACGATCGGCGACTATTCGCCGACGCAGCTGGCGTGGCTGTCCGGTTATTTTTGGGGCATGGTCAATCAACAGCCCGGAGCCGTGGCCATTGCGCCTGTCGCCCCTGCGGCTGCGGCCGCCATCACCATCATTTCCGCTTCGCAGACCGGCAATGCGCGCCGCCTGGCGGAGCAGCTGCGCGACGATCTGTTGGCCGCCAATCTGAGCGCCACGCTGATCAGCGCCGGCGACTACAAATTCAAACAGATAGCGCAAGAGCGCCTGCTGGTGATCGTCGCCTCCACGCAGGGGGAGGGCGAACCGGCGGAAGAAGCGGTGGCGCTGCATAAATTCCTGTTCTCGAAGAAGGCGCCGAAGCTGAATGATACCGCTTTTGCGGTGTTCGGGCTGGGCGACACCTCTTATGAGAATTTCTGCCAGTCTGGTAAGGATTTCGACGGCAAGCTGGCCGAGCTGGGCGCCGAGCGCCTGGTGGAGCGCGTGGACGCCGACGTGGAGTACCAGGAACTGGCCGCCGCCTGGCGCAAACAGGTGGTATCGGTGCTGAAGGCGCGCGCGCCGGCGGAAAGCGCCGCGCCGGGCGTGTTGGCCAGCGGCGCGGTCGATCTGATCGACAGCAGCCCGTACAGCAAGGAACAGCCGCTCACCGCCCAACTGGCGGTCAATCAGAAAATTACCGGCCGCGCGTCGGATAAAGACGTGCGCCATATCGAGATCGATCTGGGCGACTCCGGCCTGCGCTATCAGCCGGGCGATGCGCTCGGCGTATGGTTCGACAACGATCCGGCGCTGGTGGACGAACTGGTGCAGCTGTTGTGGCTGAAAGGCGACGAGCCGGTCGAGGTGGAAGGGCAAACCCTGCCGCTGGCGCAGGCGCTGCGCAGCCATTTCGAACTGACGCAGAACACCACGCCGATCGTCGATAAATACGCCGCGCTGTCGCGCGATGAAACGCTGATCGGCCTGTTGGCGGATAAAGCCGCGCTGCAGCACTATGCGCACAACACGCCGATCGTTGACATGGTGCGTCAGGCGCCGGCGGACCTGAGCGCCGAACAGCTGGTCGGTCTGCTGCGCCCGCTGACGCCGCGCCTGTACTCCATCGCCTCTTCGCAGGCGGAGAACGAAAGCGAAGTGCACATCACCGTGGGCGTGGTGCGTTACGACATCGACGGGCGCGCCCGCAGCGGTGGCGCCTCCGGCTTCCTGGCGGATCGCCTGGAGGAGGACGGCGACGTGCGGGTGTTTATCGAACACAACGACAATTTCCGCCTGCCGGCCAATCCGGAAGCGCCGGTGATCATGATCGGCCCGGGCACCGGCATCGCGCCGTTCCGCGCCTTTATGCAGCAGCGCGACGCCGACGGCGCCGACGGCAAGAACTGGCTGTTCTTCGGCAACCCGCACTTTACCGAAGATTTCCTGTATCAGGTCGAATGGCAGCGCTACGTGAAAGACGGCCTGCTGACCCGCATCGATCTGGCCTGGTCCCGCGACCAACAACATAAAATATACGTACAAGACAAACTGCGCGAACAGGGCGCGGAAGTGTGGCGCTGGATTCAGGAAGGCGCGCACATTTACGTCTGCGGCGATGCCAATCGCATGGCGAAAGACGTGGAAAACACATTACTGGAACTGGTGGCCGAGCACGGTGGCATGGATACCGAGCAGGCGGATGAATTTTTAAGTGAGCTGCGCCTTGAGCGCCGTTATCAGCGAGATGTTTACTGATGAGTGATAAACACCCCGGGCCTTTGGTAGTCGAAGGCAAACTGGCCGATGCGGAGCGCATGAAGAAGGAGAGCCACTTCCTGCGCGGCACTATCGCCGAAGATTTAAATGACGGCCTGACCGGCGGCTTCAACGGCGACAACTTCCTGCTGATCCGTTTCCACGGCATGTACCAGCAGGATGACCGCGACATTCGCGCCGAACGCGCCGAGCAGAAGCTGGAGCCGCGCCACGCCATGATGCTGCGCTGCCGCCTGCCGGGCGGCATCATCAGCCCGCAGCAGTGGCTGGGCATCGACAAGTTCGCGCAGGAGAGCACGCTGTACGGCAGCATTCGCATTACCAACCGCCAGACGTTCCAGTTTCACGGCATTCTGAAAGGCAACGTCAAACCGGTGCACCAGCTGCTGAACCGCCTGGGGCTGGACGCGCTGGCGACCGCCAACGACGTGAACCGCAACGTGCTGTGCACCTCCAACCCGGTGGAGTCCGAGCTGCATCAGGAAGCCTACGAGTGGGCGAAGAAGATCTCCGAACACCTGCTGCCGCGCACCCGCGCCTATGCCGAGGTGTGGCTGGATCAGGAAAAGGTGGCCACTACCGACGAAGAGCCGATTCTGGGGCCGACCTACCTGCCGCGTAAGTTCAAAACCACGGTGGTGATCCCGCCGCAGAACGACGTCGATCTGCACGCCAACGACATGAACTTCGTGGCGATCGCCGAAAACGGCAAGCTGGTAGGCTTCAACCTGCTGGTGGGCGGCGGGTTGTCCATCGAGCACGGCAACAAGAAAACCTACGCGCGCCAGGCCAGCGAGTTCGGCTACATTCCGCTCGAACATACGCTGGCGGTCGCGGAGGCCGTGGTGACCACGCAGCGCGACTGGGGCAACCGCACCGATCGCAAGAACGCCAAAACCAAATACACGCTGGAGCGCGTCGGGGTGGACGTTTTCCGCGCCGAAGTGGAAAAGCGCGCCGGCATCACCTTCGCGCCGATCCGGCCGTATGAATTCACCGGCCGCGGCGATCGCATCGGTTGGGTGAAGGGCATCGACGATCAGTGGCACCTGACGCTGTTTATCGAGAACGGCCGCCTGCTGGACTATCCGGGGCGCCCGCTGAAGACCGGCATGGCGGAGATCGCCAAGATCCATAAAGGCGACTTCCGTCTGACGGCGAACCAAAACGTGATCATCGCCGGCGTGCCGGAAAGCGAGAAGGCAAAGATCGAAGCCCTGGCGCGCGATCATGGCTTGATCGACGACGAGATCAGCGAGCAACGCAAGAACTCGATGGCCTGCGTATCGTTCCCGACCTGCCCGTTGGCGATGGCGGAGGCCGAGCGCTTCCTGCCGCAGTTCGTCACCAAGGTGGAAGGGATCATGCATCGGCACGGGGTGGGCGACGAGCATATCGTGCTGCGCATCACCGGCTGCCCGAACGGCTGCGGCCGCGCGCTGCTGGCGGAGCTGGGGCTGGTGGGCAAGGCGGTCGGCCGCTATAACCTGCATTTGGGGGGCAACCGCGAAGGCACGCGCATTCCGCGCATGTACCGCGAGAACATCAACGAAGACGAGATCCTGAGCGAGATCGACCTGTTGGTGGGGCGCTGGGCGAAAGAGCGTAATGCCGGCGAAGGCTTCGGCGACTTCACCGTTCGCGCGGGCATCGTCAAACCGGTGCTGGACCCGGCGCGAGATTTCTGGGAGTGAGGCCGGGCGGCCCCTGGGCAGAGGGGCCGCACAGGTAATTTCAAGTAGCAGGAGAGACAACATGGCTGAATTCGATCTGGCGGCGCTGAACGCGTTGCCCAAATCCGGGCAGGCGCTGGCATTGGCGGTGGTCAACGGCCAACTGGAGACCCTCAGCGCCGAACAGCGCGTTGCATGGGCGCTGGAGCATCTGCCCGGCGAGTTCGTACTCTCGTCCAGTTTCGGCATTCAGGCGGCGGTGTGTCTGCACCTGGTGACGCGCATCCGGCCGGATATCCCGGTGATCCTGACCGACACCGGTTACCTGTTCCCGGAAACCTACCGCTTTATCGATCAACTGACCGACCAGCTGAAGCTGAATCTGCAGGTGTTCCGCGCCGAACAGTCTCCCGCCTGGCAAGAGGCGCGCTACGGCAAGCTGTGGGAACAGGGCGTGGAAGGGATTGAAAAGTACAACCAGATCAACAAGGTCGAACCGATGAACCGCGCGCTGGAGACGCTGGGGGCACAGAGCTGGTTCGCCGGCCTGCGGCGCCAGCAGTCCGGCAGCCGCGCCAATCTGCCGGTGCTGGCGGTGCAGCGCGGGGTGTTCAAGATCCTGCCGATCATCGACTGGGACAACCGCAAGATTTACCAGTATCTGACCGAGCACGGGCTGAGCTATCACCCGCTGTGGGAGCAGGGCTACCTGTCGGTAGGCGATACCCACACCACCCAGAAGTGGGAACCGGGTATGAGCGAGGAAGAGACGCGTTTCTTCGGGCTGAAGCGCGAGTGCGGCCTGCACGAAGGCTAAACGAGGCGAATCACACGACAGGGCTCAGCAATGCTGGGCCCTGTTTTTTTGCGGGCTACTTTTTCTTCTGTGCTTTCGGCGGGTGCGCCTGTGCCAGCTCTTTGATCAGCGGCAGCAGGATCTGCACGCTGTCGCGGCTGCGTTTGTCGATCCGCCCCGGCAGGTAGCGATCCAGGTACTGCAGGTTGTCATACTGCGGGCGGTGCCAGGTAATGCCCTGCGGGAAGTGCGGGCTGACGGCGCGCTGCTGGTAGCCGTCTTTATCGCCCAGCGACCAGTTGGTGGCCTCCACCGACAGCACCGGGATGCCTGCGGCGTCGAATACCTCTTGATCGGAGCAGCAGCCGGTGCCCTTCGGATGCTGTGCGCTGCCCGGATTGCTGGCGGCGGCGATGCCGTAGCGATGGGCGATATCCAGCGCGCGATCGCGGGAGCGTTTCGCCATCTGCGGCGGCGTGTTGCGCCCGGCGTTGAAGTACAGACGATCGCCGGTGATCAGGCTGTCGAGGTTGATCACCAGCACGGTGTTGCTTTTCTCTTCCGCGCTCATGCGTTGCAGGTAGTTCTGTGCGCCCAGCGAGCCGAGCTCTTCGGCGCTGGTGGCGACGAAGCGCAGGCCGTAGGCGGTGGGGATGCTTTTCAGGCGCTCCGCCAGTTCCAGCATCACGCCGATGCCGGAGGCGTTGTCGTCGACGCCCTGCAGCGTCAGGCCGCCGAGGTTGTTATCCAGATCTTCGTCGCTCTGCGGCGTGTAGGTGTCGAAGTGGGCGACGATCACTATCTGTTTCGGGCTGTCGCCGTTGCGGGCGGCGATCACCGAGCTGGCGGTGACGTTGTTCCAGTTCTTCTTGCCGTCTTTGCTGGTGTAGAGGTAGCGAGTGTTGACGCTGCGAATGTCGCTTTGGTAACCCATCTTGGCGAACTGCTGCTTCAGGTAGTCGGCGGTGAGCAATTCGGCCGGGCTGCCCGCCATGCGGCCGGGGAAGTAAGTGGCGATGTGGCGGGTCTGTTCGGCGGCGAAACGGCCCATTGGCGCGTCTTTTGCGGGCTGTGCGGCACAAACGCTGAAGACGCCGCCGAGTGCGAGGGCCAGCAGGCTGGTCTTCAGGTAAAAACGGGAAAACATACCGAAAAATCCTTCTTTGCTATCGGCGCTGCCGATCATTTTTCTGCGGCACCCAGTATGAGACGCCGGGCGGCATTACACAATTTCCCCGTCTCTTAATTTTCGCGTGGACGCGCAAACCGCCGTGCGATTATCACCGTTTGCCTCCTGCGTTGCGGCCTATATTCCATAAAGGAACTAATCATTCCTTTTCGTCATTTCAGAGGCTAAATCTCAGCCCGTATAGTCACACTATCTTTCTGTTATATGAAAAGGCTGTTGTGGACTATCTACCAATATTCGCCGATCTGAAACAACGTCCGGTGCTGGTCGTTGGCGGCGGTGACGTGGCTGCGCGCAAAGTCGATCTGCTTCAGCGCGCCGGGGCTGAAATACGGATAGTTGCGCAGTCGCTCTCACCGGAACTGGAACAACAACGTCAGCGAGGGCAACTGCTCTGGCTGGGGAAAACCTTTGACCCGCCGCAGCTGGACGACGTGTTTCTGGCGATCGCCGCCACGGACGACAACGCGCTGAACGCCGCGGTGTTTGCCGAAGCGGATAAACGCCGGGTGTTAGCCAACGTGGTGGACGACCAGCCGCGCTGCTCGTTCATCTTCCCGTCGATCATCGATCGCTCGCCGCTGGTGGTGGCCGTATCGTCCAGCGGCCAGGCGCCGGTGCTGGCGCGGTTGCTGCGCGAAAAGCTGGAGGCGCTGCTGCCCGCCAGTTTGGGGCAGATGGCGCAGGTGGCGGGCCGCTGGCGCGGCCAGGTCAAACAGCGGCTGGCCTCGATCGGCGAGCGTCGCCGTTTCTGGGAGAAAACCTTCGGCGGCCGTTTCGCCACGCTGGTGGCCAACGGCCAGACGGCGCAGGCGGAGCGGCAGCTTGAGCAGGATTTGCAAAGCTTCGCCGCAGGCGATGAAGGCGCGCAGGGTGAGATAGCCTTGGTGGGCGCCGGGCCGGGCGACGTGGGGCTGTTGACCCTGCGCGGGCTGCAGGTGATGCAGCAGGCGGACGTGGTGCTGTATGACCATCTGGTCAGCGGCGAGATCCTCGATCTGGTGCGCCGCGACGCCGAGCGCATCTGCGTGGGCAAGCGCGCCGGCGCGCACTCGGTGATCCAGGAAGAGACCAACCGGCTGTTGGTGGCGCTGGCGCAGCAGGGCAAACGCGTGGTGCGCCTCAAGGGCGGCGACCCGTTCATCTTTGGCCGGGGCGGCGAAGAGCTGCAGGTAGCCGCCGCCGCCGGCATTCCGTTCCAGGTGGTGCCGGGCGTCACGGCCGCCGCGGGGGCGACCGCCTACGCCGGCATTCCGCTGACGCACCGCGACCACGCGCAGAGCGTGACCTTTATCACCGGCCACTGCCGCCCCGACGGCGATGGCCTGGACTGGGCCGATCTGGCCCGGGCGCGGCAGACGCTGGCTATCTACATGGGCACCATGAAGGCGGCGGACATCAGCCAACGCCTGATCGCCCACGGCCGCGCTGCCGATACGCCGGTGGCGGTGATCAGTCGCGGCACGCGCGCCGATCAGCAGGTGCAGATCGGCACGTTGGATCAATTGGAACATCTGGCCCAACGGGCGCCGCTGCCGGCGCTGCTGGTGATTGGCGAAGTGGTGGAACTGCACCATCAAATCGCCTGGTTCGGGCATCAATCGCAGACGGAAGGGGCCGCGCGCCCGGCCGTCGTGAATTTGGCATAGGCAAGGCTTTTAAGGACCTGTTATGGACGAAAAACGACTCACTCATTTGCGGCAATTGGAGGCGGAGAGTATCCATATCATCCGTGAAGTCGCCGCTGAATTCGCCAACCCGGTGATGCTGTATTCCATCGGCAAAGACTCTTCCGTGATGCTGCATCTGGCGCGCAAGGCGTTCTTCCCCGGCACGCTGCCGTTCCCGCTGCTGCACGTCGATACCGGCTGGAAGTTCCGCGAAATGTACGAGTTCCGCGATCGCACCGCGAAAGAGTACGGCTTCGAGCTGCTGGTGCATAAAAACCCGGAAGGGGTGGCGATGGGCATCAACCCGTTCGTGCACGGCAGCGCCAAGCATACCGACATCATGAAGACCGAGGGCCTGAAGCAGGCGTTGAACAAGTACGGTTTCGACGCCGCCTTCGGCGGTGCGCGGCGCGACGAGGAGAAATCGCGCGCCAAAGAGCGCATCTATTCGTTCCGCGATCGCTTCCACCGCTGGGATCCGAAAAACCAGCGGCCGGAGCTGTGGCACAACTACAACGGCCAGATCAACAAAGGGGAGAGCATCCGCGTCTTCCCGCTGTCGAACTGGACCGAGCTGGACATCTGGCAGTACATCTTCCTGGAAAAGATCGACATCGTGCCGCTGTACCTGGCGAAACCGCGCCCGGTGGTGGAGCGCGACGGCATGCTGATGATGGTGGACGACGATCGCATCGATCTGCAGCCGGGCGAAGTGATCAGCCAGCGCATGGTGCGTTTCCGCACCCTGGGGTGCTGGCCGCTGACCGGCGCGGTGGATTCGCAGGCGCAAACCCTGCCGGAGATCATCGAAGAGATGCTGGTCTCCACCACCAGTGAACGCCAGGGGCGGATGATCG
Organism: Serratia sp. TMDUHS_CL; assembly: GCF_037137105.1. Classification (NCBI taxonomy): domain Bacteria; kingdom Pseudomonadati; phylum Pseudomonadota; class Gammaproteobacteria; order Enterobacterales; family Yersiniaceae; genus Serratia; species Serratia sp. TMDUHS_CL. Next base: position 53,680 of record NZ_JBBBDV010000008.1, on the reverse strand, counting down.
ACCGCGATCAGTCCGGCTCGATGGAGCTGAAAAAGCGTCAAGGGTATTTCTAAGGAGCCGCCGGATGAACAACGCAATTGCACAACAAATCGCTGACCAGGGCGGCGTCGAATCCTACCTGCACGCGCAGCAACACAAGAGCCTGCTGCGCTTTCTGACCTGCGGCAGCGTCGACGACGGCAAAAGCACCCTGATCGGTCGCCTGCTGCACGATACTCGCCAGATCTACGAGGATCAGCTGTCGACGCTGCACAGCGACAGCAAACGCATCGGCACCCAGGGCGAGAAGCTCGATCTGGCGCTGTTGGTGGACGGCCTGCAGGCCGAGCGCGAGCAGGGCATCACCATCGACGTGGCCTATCGCTATTTCTCGACCGAAAAACGCAAATTTATCATCGCCGATACCCCAGGGCATGAGCAGTACACCCGCAACATGGCCACCGGCGCCTCCACTTGCGATCTGGCGATCCTGTTGATCGACGCGCGCAAAGGGGTGCTGGACCAGACTCGTCGCCACAGTTTTATCGCAACCCTGCTGGGCATTCGCCATCTGGTGGTGGCGGTGAACAAAATGGATCTGGTGGACTACCAGGAAGCGGTGTTCGAGCAGTTCAAACAAGATTACCTGACCTTTGCCCAGCAGCTGCCAGGCGATCTGGACATCAAATTCGTGCCGCTGTCGGCGCTGGACGGCGACAACGTGGCGAGCGAAAGCGCCCATATGCCGTGGTACAGCGGCCCGACGCTGCTGGAAGTGCTGGAGAGCGTTGACGTGGTCAGCGAGCGAGAAAACCAGCCGCTGCGTTTCCCGGTGCAGTACGTCAACCGCCCGAACCTCGATTTTCGCGGCTATGCCGGCACGCTGTCCGCCGGCGTGGTGCGGGTGGGGCAACGGGTCAAGGTGCTGCCTTCCGGCGTGGAGTCCAGCGTGGCGCGCATCGTGACCTTCGACGGCGATCTGCAAGAGGCGGTCCCGGGCGAGGCGATTACGCTGGTGCTGAAGGATGAGGTGGACATCAGCCGCGGCGATCTGCTGGTCGACGCCGGCGAAAGCCTGCAGGCGGCGCAGAGCGCGCTGGTGGACGTGGTATGGATGGCCGAGCAGCCGCTGGTGCCGGGCCAGAGCTACGACATCAAGATCGCCGGTAAAAAGACCCGCGCCCGCGTGGAGAGCATCCGCCATCAGGTGGAGATCAATACGCTGGCGCAGCACCCGGCAGACACGTTGCCGCTTAACGGCATCGGTCTGGTGGAGCTGACCTTCGACGAGCCGCTGGTGCTGGACAGCTATCAGAGCAATCACGACACCGGCGGGCTGATCTTCATCGATCGCATGAGCAACGTCACGGTAGGCGCCGGTCTGGTGCGCGAAACGCTGCAGGCCACCCCGGCGGCGCACGGCGAGTTCAGCGTCTTCGAGCTGGAGCTGAATGCGCTGGTGCGCAAGCACTTCCCGCACTGGGGCGCACGCGATCTGCTCGGTGGTCGATAAGGTGGCCGCCGAACTGAGGGCGACCGGGCCGGACGATGAGAACGTGGTTTGGCATCCGCACGCGGTGACGCGCGCGGATCGCGAAGCGCGCAACGGCCATCGCGGCGCGGTGTTGTGGTTTACCGGGCTGTCCGGCTCGGGCAAATCCACCGTCGCCGGCGCGCTGGAGCAGGCGCTGCACGGGCTCGGCGTCAGCACCTATCTGCTGGACGGCGATAACGTGCGCCATGGCCTGTGCCGCGATCTCGGCTTCTCTGACGAGGATCGGCGCGAGAACATCCGCCGGGTGGGGGAAGTGGCCAAACTGATGGTGGATGCCGGGCTGGTGGTGCTGACCGCGTTCATTTCGCCGCACCGCGCCGAGCGGCAGATGGTGCGCGAGATGCTCGGCGACGATCGCTTTATCGAGGTGTTCGTCGATACGCCGTTGGCGATCTGCGAGGCGCGCGATCCCAAGGGATTGTATAAGAAAGCGCGCGCCGGCGAGCTGCGCAATTTCACCGGCATCGATGCGGTGTACGAGGCGCCGCAGCAGCCGGAAATCCACCTCGATGGCCAACAATTGGTAACAAATTTGATTGCGCAATTGTTAGACGTGTTGCGTGGTCAGGCTATTATCAAACCCTGAATTCAAAAAAAGCGTGTGGCGTTTTTCGCCATGCGCTTTTTACTCTAAGCCGCCGCAGAGCGAGCCGAATAACCAGGGATCACTATGCAAAATGTCACGCCTATCTTGATCGACTCCAAGCAGTCAAAACAGGAGAAAGAGGAGCCTTCTTATTCTTTCCTGGGCGGCGTCAGCGGCTTTGTTTTCTACTGGCTGGCGTTCGCGTTGCCGTTTTTGGTTTACGGTTCCAACACGCTGTTTTTCCTGCTCTATACCTGGCCATTCTTCCTGGCGCTGATGCCGCTGTCGGTGCTGATCGGCATTACCCTCAGCATGCTGCTGCGCGGTCGTCTGATCCTGACGCTGTTGCTGACCGGCGTCGTTGTGCTGTGCCTGTTCTGGCTGGTATTCAGCTTCCTGACCGGGTGGTGAGAGAGCGGGCGCCGATGCCGGCGCCCGCAGGATTGCAAAGCCGTGCCGAAGGTTACAAAACTTTGCTCAGAAATGCCTGAGTGCGCGGATTGGTTGGCTGGCTGAAGATCTGCTGCGGCTTTCCCTCTTCCTGAATGATCCCTTGATCGATAAACAGCACCCGGTCCGCCACTTCGCGGGCAAAGCCCATCTCATGCGTGACGACCACCATGGTCATGCCCTCGTGGGCCAGCGACTTCATCACCGCCAACACTTCGCCCACCAGCTCCGGGTCGAGCGCGGAAGTCGGCTCGTCGAACAGCATGATCTTCGGCTCCATCGCCAGCGCGCGGGCGATCGCCACCCGCTGCTGCTGGCCGCCGGACAGGCTGTTGGGGTAGGCGTCTATCTTGTCGAGCAGCCCGACCTTGTGCAGCAGCTGCTCGGCTTGCGCGATGGCTTCGGCGCGCGGCCGTTTCTTCACGCTCACCGGTGCCATGATGATGTTTTCCAACACCGTCATGTGCGGGAACAGGTTGAAGCGCTGGAACACCATACCTACGCTTTCACGCATCTTGTTTAGGTCGGTTTTTTGATCGTGAACGGCGAAGCCGTTGACCTCGATCTCGCCGCCGGAGAGCGTTTCCAGCGCGTTGATGCAGCGCAGGAAGGTGCTCTTCCCGGAGCCGGAAGGGCCGATGACGCACACCACTTCGTTGGCGGCGATCCGGCAGGAAATGCCGCGCAGCACGTGGCTCTCGCCGAACTGTTTTTGCAGGTTATGTACGCGAATCACTTTTACCGAACCTCTTTTCCATGTGTTGCACCAGCAGCGAGAGCAGGAAGGTGATGACCCAATAGACCAGCGAAATGGTCAGGTAGGGCTCCCAATAGGTGGCGTAGGCGCCGGAGACGGTGCGGGCGGCATAGGCCAGATCCGCCAGGCCGATGGCGGAGGCCAGCGACGAATCCTTGACGATAGCGATGGCGTTGTTGCCCAGCGGCGGCAGCATGCGGCGGAAGGCCTGCGGCAGGATCACCTGGCGCATGGTCTTGCCGTAGCTCATGCCCAGCGAGCGCGAGGCCTCCATCTGGCCGCGGTCAATCGACTGGATCCCGGCGCGGAATATTTCCGACACATAGGCGCCGGCGTTGAGCGTGATCGCCACTACGCAGGAGAGAAAGGCACCGTAGTCAGCGCGCAGCGCGCGGGCAAAATCGACGCTCATCAGGCCGCTGGTGACCAGCAGGCCGTCGCGCGGGTTGATGAACAGCGGCACCAGCGCGAAGTGTACCACCATGATCTGCACGAACAGCGGCGTGCCGCGAAAGGCGCTGATGTAAATGCGCACCGGCCACTGAACGCCGTAATGCAGGATGGGTTTCCAGATGCCGTGCGGCGCCTGCGCCAAACGGCCCAGCCCGAGGATCAATCCCCAGGTGGTGCCCAGCAGCACGCAGATGATGGTGCATTTGATGGTCATCCAGGCACCTTCCATAAACAGCGGCGCGTATTCCTGGATGATCTCCCAGCGGAAGTTCAAAGGGTGTTCCTTCTTGGTAGGCTGAAATGGTGGTGCGCCGACGGCCTGGCGGGCACCGGCGACAGGGCATTATTCCGCCGGCAGCGTCGGTACGTTGCTGTCGAACCAGGTTTGGTAAATCTTGGCGTAGGTGCCGTCGGCGACGATTTTCTTCAGGCCGGCGTTGATCTTGTTACGCAGTTCGTCGTTGCCTTTGGCGACGGCGATGCCGAAATACTGGCGCTCGAACTTGGCGTCGGGCACCAGCTTGAAGGCTTTCTCAGGGTGGGTTTTGATATAGAACTTGGCCACGCCGACGTCGCCGACCGCCGCGCCGATGCCGTCTTCATACAGCTCCTGCAGCATCAGCGGGGTATTGTCGAAGCGCTTGATGGCGGTGCTGTTTTTGCCCAGCACGTCGGACACCACGATGTCGCCGGTGCTGGAGTTCACCACGCCGACCTTCAGCGCTTTCAGCGCGGCGATGGAGTCTACCGTCGAGTCCTGCGGCACCACGATAGCCTGCTCGGCCGGGAAGTAAGGCGCCGAGAAATCAACCATTTGTTTGCGCTTGTCGGTGATGGTGATGCCGGAAATGATGATGTCGCGATCGCCGGAATTCAACGTGGCGAAGATCCCCTCCCACGGCGTATTGATCAGTTTGATCTGGAAGCCTTCGGCTTTGGCCACCGCTTTGATGATGTCGATGTCGAAACCTTCCAGCTGTTTTTGGCTGTTTTCAAACTCGAACGGCCGATAGGTGCCGCCGGAACCGACGACGTAGGTAGGTTCAGCCGCCAACGCGGCGGTGGAGAAGGTGGCGGCCAGGCAGGCGCCGATCAGAACTAAACGTTTTAACATCGCGATCCCCGATAATGAAAGGTTATATATTGGAATTATTTATGCACTAGTAGTGCATAAAAATAAGCCTCAATGAATGAAAGCACAACCCCTGCATAAGGATTATTCTTTCTATGGTGGTAAATATTCACTTTTTGCATTGTGGCGGAGTAAGCGATGGGGCAGAAAGCGGCGGTGCAGTGGTTCTTGCTGCATAATGGGTGAAGGGCAGTGTGTGCCTCATTGGAAAACGCGTCGTGCGCATCGGGTGTAAGGGGCTTTTTTTGCCGCTTTCGCCGCGGAATTGGGCGATAAACTCGGGAACCCTTCATCCGTATTCTGAATTTGGCGTTGAAATGCCGCTCTCAGTGTGGAGTCCAACGAAAAGTTGTGGGATGATTGGTCGGTTTTTCAGGGGGCGGAGATGGGAAAACTTACGCTGCTATTGCTGGCATTGCTCGGTTGGTTACAGTATTCACTGTGGCTGGGCAAAAATGGTATTCACGATTACGTGCGAGTCAATGAAGACGTTGCGGTCCAACAGGGCAACAACGCCAAGTTGAAAGCGCGTAACGATCAGCTGTTTGCCGAAATCGATGATTTGAACGGCGGTCAGGAAGCGATCGAAGAGCGAGCGCGTAATGAGCTGGGCATGATCAAGCCCGGTGAGACTTTCTATCGTCTGGTTCCTGACCAATCCAGACGCAACGCGGCGTCTTCCTCGCAAAATAACGCACAAAAATAACGCATGAATCACTCCGCAGGCACCTTTCCCTCGGTGATTGCCGTCCTGCCCGCTGCCGGTATCGGCAGCCGCATGCAGGCGGAATGCCCGAAGCAATATTTAACCATCGGCCGGCACAGCATCGTCGAGCACGCCATCCACGCCCTGTTGCGTCATCCGCGCATTGAGCGGGTGATCGTGGCGATCGGCCCCGAAGATCGCCAGTTCGAACAGTTGCCGATCGCCCAGGATCCGCGGGTGATCGTCACCGAGGGCGGCAGGCAGCGCGCCGATTCGGTGATGGCCGGGCTGAAGCTGGCGGGCGATGCGGACTGGGTACTGGTGCACGACGCTGCACGCCCCTGCCTGCACGCCGACGATCTCGAGCGCCTGCTGGCGATCACCGCACACAGCAAGGTCGGCGGCATTCTCGCCGCCCCGGTGCGCGACACCATGAAACGCGCCGAACCCGGCCGCGAAACCATCGCCCACACCGTCGAACGCCAGGATCTGTGGCACGCGCTGACGCCGCAGCTGTTTCCGCTGCCGCTGCTCAAGCAGTGCCTGCAGCGCGCGCTGGATGAAGGTGCGAACGTCACCGACGAAGCCTCGGCGCTGGAGCATTGCGGTTATCATCCGCAGCTGATCGCCGGCCGGGCGGACAACATTAAAGTAACGCGGCCGGAGGATTTGGCGCTGGCGGCGTTTTATTTGACTCAGTTGGACAATTAAGGAGCGCATCATGCGTATCGGTCACGGTTTTGACGTACATAAATTCGGCGGCGAAGGCCCGCTGGTGATCGGTGGCGTTCGCATCCCTTACGACAAAGGTTTGCTGGCCCACTCCGACGGCGACGTCGTGCTGCATGCCGCGACCGACGCCCTGCTGGGCGCGGCGGCGCTGGGCGATATCGGCAAGCTGTTCCCCGATACCGATCCGGCGTTCAAAGGCGCCGACAGCCGCGAACTGCTGCGCGAAGCCTGGAAACGCATCCGCGCCAAAGGATACCGCCTCGGCAACCTCGATATCACCATCATCGCTCAGGCGCCGAAAATGGCGCCGCACATCCCGCAGATGCGCGTCTTCCTGGCGGAAGATCTGCAGTGCCATATGGATGACGTCAACGTGAAGGCCACCACCACCGAGCAGCTCGGTTTCACCGGGCGCGGCGAGGGCATCGCCTGCGAAGCGGTCGCCTTGCTGATCAAGGAATAACCGCATGAATATGGCGAATCTGACCTGGCTGCATGGCCGGCCGCAGAGCACCGGGGTGTTGAAAGCCAATCCGGAAGATTTCGTGGTGGTGGAAGACCTGGGCTTTGCGCCGGACGGTGAAGGCGAGCACGTACTGGTGAACATCCGTAAAAACGGCTGCAATACCCAGTTCGTGGCCGATTATCTGGCGCGCTTCGCCGGTATTCACGCCCGTTCCGTCAGCTATGCCGGCTTGAAGGATCGCCACGCGGTGACCGAGCAGTGGTTCTGCCTGCATATGCCGGGTAAGGACACGCCGGATTTCTCCCGGTTTACGCTGGAAGGCTGCGAGGTGCTCTCGTACGCCCGCCATCTGCGTAAAATGCGCATTGGCAACCTGAAGGGCAACCACTTTACGTTGGTGCTGCGCCAGATTTCCGACCGGCAGGACGTGGAACGCCGCCTGCAGGCCATCGCCGCGCAGGGCGTGCCGAATTACTTCGGCAGCCAGCGTTTCGGCCGCGGCGGCAACAACCTGGTGATGGCGCGCCGCTGGGCGAATGACGAAATTCGCGTCAAAGAGCGCAGCAAGCGTAGTTTCTACCTGTCCGCCAGCCGCAGCGCGCTGTTTAATCAGGTCGCGAGCAGGCGCCTGGCCGACGGCCTGCAGCGCACCGTGCTGGAAGGTGACGCCCTGCAGCTGAGCGGCCGCGGCAGCTGGTTTGTCGCCAAAGCTGATGAACTGGAGACGCTGCAACAGCGCTTGGATGCCGGCGAGCTGGTTGTCACCGCGACGTTGCCGGGCGACGGCGAGCCGGGTACTGCCGGCGATGCGTTGGCATTTGAACAACAATGCTTGGCGGAGCAGCCGGAATTGCTTACGCTTTTAAAGCGTGAGCGTGTCGAACCCGCTCGTCGGGCCCTGCTGCTGCAGCCGCAAAATATGCTGTGGAACTGGTGGGATGACGTTTCCGTGGAACTGCGCTTCTGGCTGCCGGCAGGCAGCTTCGCCACCAGCGTAGTTCGCGAGATCATGCAGCAGGATGACAGTGATGCGGATATTGCTGAGTAACGATGACGGCGTCAGCGCTCCGGGCATTCAGGTGCTGGCGGCGGCGCTGCGGGAATTCGCCGAGGTGCAGGTCGTGGCGCCGGATCGTAACCGCAGCGGCTCTTCCAATGCGCTGACGCTGGAATCGCCGCTGCGCACGCAGACGCTGGCCAACGGCGATATTGCGGTGCTGCAGGGGACGCCGACCGACTGTGTCTATCTTGGTGTCAACGCACTGATGCACCCGGCACCGGATATCGTGGTCTCTGGCATCAACGCCGGGCCGAATTTGGGCGACGATGTCATCTATTCCGGCACCGTCGCAGCGGCGATGGAGGGCCGGCATTTGGGGCTGCCCGCATTGGCGGTGTCGTTGAACGGCCACCAGCACTATGCGACTGCCGCCGTCATTACCTGCCGTATCCTGCGCGCGTTGCGGCGAGAGCCGTTGCGTACCGGAAAAATCCTGAATATCAACGTACCGGATCTGCCCCTGGCGGAGATTAGAGGCCTGCGCGTTACCCGCTGCGGCAGCCGCCATCCCGCCGACAAGGTGTTCTGCCAGCAGGATCCGCGCGGACAAAATCTCTACTGGATCGGGCCGCCTGGTGATAAATTTGATGTCGGGCCGGATACCGACTTTGCGGCGGTGGAACAAGGCTATGTGGCGATCACGCCGCTGCAGGTGGATTTGACCGCCTACGCGGCGCAGGAAGTCGTGAAAACATGGTTAACCAAGGCAGAGGTTAGCGGGGAATGGTGAACAAGCGTATGCAAACATTGCTGACGCAGCTGCGGCAGCAGGGGATCCGGGACGAAAAGCTGCTGCGGGCGATCGAAGCGGTGCCGCGTGAGCGTTTTGTCGACGAAGCGCTGGATCATAAGGCCTACGAAAACACCGCGCTGCCGATCGGCTCCGGCCAGACCATTTCCCAGCCTTATATGGTGGCGCGGATGACCGAACTGCTGAATTTGAAGCCCACTTCACGGGTGCTGGAGATCGGCACCGGTTCCGGTTATCAGACCGCTATCCTGGCACATCTGGTGCAACACGTTTGTTCCGTCGAGCGCATCAAGGGGCTGCAGTGGCAGGCCAAGCGCCGCCTGAAGCAGCTCGATCTTCATAATGTTTCCACCCGCCACGGCGACGGCTGGCAGGGCTGGGCATCGCGCGGTCCGTTCGATGCGATCATCGTCACCGCCGCACCGCCGGAGATCCCGCAGGCGCTGGTGGAACAATTGGACGACGGCGGCATTTTGGTGCTGCCGGTGGGCGAGCAGGCCCAAACCCTCAAACGCATTCAACGCCATGGCAACGAGTTCGTTGTCGATGCGGTGGAAGCGGTGCGCTTTGTCCCGCTGGTGAAAGGCGAATTGGCCTAGCGATTGTCTGATTTTTCGACAGTCTGCAAAATCTGTTGCACTTTCATCACGTCCGGATAAGGTTTTCTCGTTCCAATCAGGCTAATTTTCACTAGAATTGGCCTTTCTACGTAGTTGTCTTATGGTGCGGCAACGCCAATGTGGTTAGCATTGGCGCGCGTTTTGATGCTCCGGCGGGAGATGACCTGGCGTTCAGGGATCGGCCGGCGGCGCCTTTACATCGCAGGGACTGGGAAGTGGCAAAAGCTCGGCTACGATGTAAAGGGTATTTTGGATATATCACTGATATTGCTGTCATGGGGGAAGCATGAGCACGGGAAGCCCAATGATTACGTTACGCCGGGTAGCGGTGTGTACGATGGTAAGTTTGTGGTTGGCGGGTTGTACGAACAATGCCTCGACGTCGGCCCCTATCAGCAGCGTGGGTGGCGGCGGTGCCGTTCCATCCGGCAATAATAATGGCGGGGCGCAGCAGGTCAGCCCCGAGGGCCGCATTGTCTATAACCGCAGTTATAACGCTATCCCTAAAGGGAGCTACAGCGGCGGTGAAACCTACACGGTCAAGCGCGGCGACACGCTGTTTTATATCGCCTGGATCACCGGCAACGATTTCCGCGACCTGGCGCAGCGCAACAATATTCCTGAGCCATACAGCCTGAATGTTGGCCAAACCATTCAGCTTGGTAATGGTTCTGCCAACGGCGGCGGCGGCATGCTGGCGACGACAGACGCGACCAAAGGCGGCGTTCCGAAGCCACCTTCCAGCTCCCAGATCCAGACGGCAACGGTTGATTCTCAATCAACTAACGCGTATTCTGAAAACTCGGGTAAACAGAATGTAGGTAAGATGTTACCTGCAGCAGGTGCCGCAGCGGTTGGGACCGCGACTGCGCCTGTTACCGCACCGGAAGCCGCTCCACCCGTGAGCAGCACCGTCAGCAACAGTTCTCCGGTCAGTACCTGGAGATGGCCGACTGACGGTAAGATTATTGATAACTTTTCCTCATCAGAAGGTGGGAATAAGGGCGTCGATATCGCCGGTTCCCGTGGGCAGCCTATCTTCGCTACCGCCGATGGCCGCGTAGTGTATGCCGGCAACGCTTTACGGGGTTACGGTAATCTAATCATCATCAAACACAATGATGATTACCTGAGCGCCTACGCTCATAACGACACAATGCTGGTCCGGGAACAACAAGAAGTGAAGGCGGGTCAAAAAATAGCCACCATGGGTAGCACCGGTACCAGTTCAGTACGTTTGCATTTTGAAATTCGTTACAAGGGGAAATCCGTAAACCCGCTGCGTTATCTTCCGCAGCGATAGATTGGGCAGAATACGCTGAGATTCTGCTCGCGGTATCACGGGTAGGAGCAGCATATGAGCCAAAATACGCTGAAAGTTAACGAGTTACATGATGATGCGGATTTCGACGAGAATGGAGCTGAGGCTGAGTCGTTTGATGAAAAAGCGCTGGTAGAAGAAGAGACCAGCGAGAACGATTTAGCGGAAGAAGAGCTGTTGTCTCAAGGCGTTACGCAACGCGTATTGGATGCGACGCAGCTCTATCTGGGTGAGATCGGTTATTCACCTCTGCTGACCGCAGAGGAAGAAGTCTATTTTGCGCGGCGTGCTCTGCGCGGTGACGTGCCGTCCCGCCGCCGCATGATTGAAAGCAACCTGCGGCTGGTGGTGAAAATCGCCCGCCGCTACAGCAACCGCGGTCTGGCGCTGCTGGATCTGATCGAAGAGGGTAACCTCGGTCTGATTCGCGCAGTGGAAAAATTCGACCCGGAACGCGGTTTCCGCTTCTCCACTTACGCAACCTGGTGGATTCGTCAGACGATTGAACGGGCGATCATGAACCAAACCCGTACCATTCGTTTGCCTATCCATATCGTCAAAGAACTGAATGTCTATCTGCGCACCGCGCGCGAGCTTTCCCACAAGCTGGATCATGAACCGAGCGCTGAAGAGATTGCCGAGCAACTCGACAAGCCGGTGGATGACGTCAGCCGCATGCTGCGTCTGAATGAGCGCATCACCTCGGTGGATACGCCGCTGGGCGGGGATTCGGAGAAAGCGCTGCTGGACATTCTGGCCGACGAGAAGGACAACGGGCCTGAAGACACCACGCAAGACGACGATATGAAGCAAAGCATCGTCAAATGGTTGTTCGAACTGAACGCCAAACAGCGTGAAGTGTTGGCGCGCCGTTTCGGCCTGCTGGGCTATGAAGCGGCGACGCTGGAAGACGTAGGCCGGGAGATTGGCCTGACGCGTGAGCGCGTCCGTCAGATTCAGGTTGAAGGCCTGCGCCGCCTGCGTGAGATTCTGCAGATGCAGGGCCTGAGCATTGAGGCGCTGTTCCGCGAATAACGCCGGTTGTTGAACCGCATCAAATAAAAACGGTGAGCATGATGCTCACCGTTTTTTTATGCCCGCGTTTGGCGCCAGACTACACCATATTTTTCAGCCGGTAGATCCATTCCAGCGCCTGGCGTGGCGACAGGGAATCCGGATCCAGCGCCTCCAGGGCTTCTACCGCCGGCGAGGTCTCTTCCTGCAGCAGCGTCATCTGGGTGGCATCGACGCTGCCCGAGGCGGTGTGGCTGGAGATAGACTCCAGCTCGCGCAGCTTCTGACGGGCGCGCTTGATGACGTCGCGCGGCACGCCGGCCAGCGCGGCGACCGCCAGGCCATAGCTTTTGCTGGCAGCCCCGTCCTGCACGCTGTGCATGAAGGCGATGGTATCGCCATGTTCGAGCGCGTCCAGATGCACGTTGACCACGCCTTCCATTTTCTCCGGTAGCGTCGTCAGCTCGAAGTAGTGGGTGGCGAACAGCGTCATCGCCTTGATGCGGTTGGCCAGGTTCTCGGCGCAGGCCCAGGCCAGCGACAGGCCGTCGTAAGTGGAGGTGCCGCGGCCGATTTCATCCATCAACACCAGGCTGTGCTCAGTGGCGTTGTGCAGGATGTTGGCGGTTTCGGTCATCTCCACCATGAAGGTAGAGCGGCCGGAAGCCAGATCGTCCGCCGCGCCGACGCGGGTGAAGATGCGATCCACCGGGCCGATAGTGGCCTTGGTGGCCGGCACGTAACTGCCGATGTGCGCCATCAGCACGATCAGCGCCGTTTGCCGCATATAGGTACTTTTACCGCCCATGTTCGGGCCGGTGATGATCAGCATGCGGCGCTGTGGCGACAGGGTGAGCGGGTTGGAGATAAACGGCTCACTCAGCACCTGCTCTACCACCGGGTGGCGACCTTCGGTAATGCGGATCCCCGGCTGTTCACTCATGGTTGGGCAAGCGTAGTTCAGGGTATCGGCGCGCTCGGCCAGGTTGGCCAGCACGTCCAGCTCGGCCAGTGCGGTGGCGCTTTGCTGCAGTTCCGCCAAGTGCGGCAGCAGCAGATCAAACAGCTCGTCGTACAGGCTTTTCTCGATCGCCAGCGCCTTACCCTTGGAGGTGAGCACTTTGTCTTCGTACTCTTTCAATTCCGGGATGATGTAGCGCTCGGCGTTTTTCAGCGTCTGGCGGCGCACATAGTGGATCGGCACCAGGTGGCTTTGGCCACGACTGACCTGAATGTAGTAGCCGTGTACGCCGTTAAAACCGACCTTGAGCGTATCCAGCCCCAGTTTTTCACGCTCGCGGATCTCCAGCCGATCGAGGTAGTCGCTGGCGCCGTCGGCCAGTGCGCGCCACTCGTCCAGTTCGCTGTTGTACCCGGGGGCGATCACGCCGCCGTCGCGCACCAGCACCGGCGGCGATTCAATGACCGCGCGTTCCAGCAGCTCACGCAGCTCGTCGAACTGGCCCACCTGTGACAGCAGCTGCTGCACGTGCGGGGTGTCCACGTCTTGCAGCAGCGCGCGGATGTCCGGCAGTTGCTGGAAAGCATGGCGCATGCGCGCCAGATCGCGCGGCCGCGCGGTGCGCAGCGCCAGACGCGCCAAAATTCGCTCCTGATCGCCCACCTGACGCAGAGAAGGCTGCAGATCGCTGAACAGGTCCTGCAATGCGCCGATCGCCTGTTGGCGGGCGGTGAGAACCTTGATATCGCGGGTCGGCATGTGCAGCCAGCGTTTCAGCATGCGGCTGCCCATCGGCGTGACCGTGCGATCGAGGATCGCCGCCAGCGTGTTGTCGCTGCCGCCGGACAGGTTTTGCGTCAGCTCCAGATTGCGGCGGGTCGCGGCGTCCATGATGATGCCGTCCTGCTGGCGCTCCATGGTGAGGCCGCGAATGTGCGGCAGTGAAGTGCGCTGGGTATCTTTGACGTACTGCAGCAGGCAGCCGGCGGCGCGCAGCGCCTGGTGCGCCTGCTCGACGCCAAAGCCGGTCAGATCGCGGGTGCCGAACTGCAGGTTGAGCTGCTGACGCGCGGTCTCAAGCTCGAATTCCCACAGTGGGCGGCGGCGCAGGCCGTGGCGCTGTTCTATGAGCGCCATTTGTTCGAAGGTTTCCGGGTAGAGCAACTCGGCCGGATTGGTGCGCTGCAGCTCGGCGGCCATGGTTTCCAGATCCTGCGGCTCGGCGACGCGGAAGCGGCCGGAGCTGACGTCCAGTGTGGCGTAGCCGAAACCGCGCGCGTCCTGCCAGATCGCCGCCAGCAGGTTGTCCTGACGCTCTTGCAGCAGCGCTTCGTCGGTGATGGTGCCGGGGGTGACGATACGCACCACTTTGCGTTCGACCGGCCCTTTGCTGGTGGCCGGATCGCCGATCTGCTCGCAGATGGCGACGGACTCGCCGAGCTGCACCAGCTTGGCTAGGTAGTTCTCCACCGCGTGGTGCGGCACGCCGGCCATCGGGATCGGTTCACCCGCCGAGGCGCCGCGTTTGGTCAGCGAGATATCCAGCAGTTGGGAAGCGCGCTTGGCGTCGTCGTAAAACAGCTCGTAGAAGTCGCCCATGCGGTAGAACAGCAGGATTTCAGGATGCTGGGCCTTGAGGCGCAGGTACTGCTGCATCATCGGCGTATGCGAATCGAGTTTATCGGTGCTATTCATGCGATTATTTTTCCAATCCATTGAATGTAAAGGGAACTGTGATTTTCATTGTCGTCATTCGCTATCACATTGTTTCAGCAGGCGCCGCCCCATTCAGCGCTTGCCGGGCGGCGCAAATCAAATCATCAAAACGCCAGACGGCGCGCTCAAACCTGAGGTTTGCACAGACGCTTATACTAGCCCAGCGGGCAATCGGCTGTCACAGGTAAAAATGGGAAGCGTAGCGCAAGGCGGGTTTGTAACGCAGCGAGATTGTTGTTCGCCTGCGGACAACAACGCAAGTCGCCGCCCGCAGTGGTGGTGGAAAGGTTATTGCGCGGCGGTGAGAGGCAAAGGCAGTTGATAGAGGCGGAAGCTGTCGGGCACTTCGGTTTCATGGTCGGGCAGCAGGCGGTGGCGGATGCGCGATTCGCTGACGAAGGCGCAGCCTTGTGGCGTGATAGTCAGGTTGACCGGCGATTCCATGCCTTCGCGCAAGATCTCAATCCGGTGCATGCCTGCCGCCTTGGGGGAAGGGATCCGCAGGATCCGCCCCTGGCCGCTCTGGATCCCGTTTTCCAGCACGATCAGCGCGCCGTCCGGTGCCAACCCCATCCCGTCCGGGTTTTCGATGAGGCGCGGCAGCTGCATTTCCGTCAGCTGCGGCTTCGGATCGTTATAGCTGAGGGCGTAGAGCTTACCGGTGCCGAAATTGGCGACTGCCATCAGCCGGTCGTCGAGCAGCACGATCCCGGCGGCCCCCAACCCGCTGGGAGCCACCAATTGCGGATCCCGATACAGCGTACTGAAGGCCGTTTCGCCCGGCCGCAGGCGCAGGATGCCGCCGCCGCGGGTTTCCGTCACGTACACCGTGCCGTCTGCGCCGAGCACGATATCGTTGCCCATTTCCCCCGCCGGCAGCGCCAGGCTGCGGTTGAGGGTGCCATCCGCGACGTTCAGCGCATAGATGCGGTTGGCGCGCGTTTTGCCGCCGGAGAGAAAGTCCGGCGAGTTCCCCCACAGCAGCCCGCGCCGTTCGTCCAGCCGCAGCGCGTTTGAGGCGAACACCGTGTCAGCGCCGGGGAAGAAGGTTTCCCACGCCTGACCCGGCCGTTTGCGCAGCACGTTGCCGCTGGTGATCAGCCCGACATACAGCGTACCGTCCGCCGCGCGGGCGATGCCGTTGGGGTAAAGTGCGCCGGGCGGCAGCGTTATGCTGCTTTCCGTGCAGTCTGCGCTGACGGCGGCCTGCGCCGGCGCGCTAAGGGTGAATGCGGCAGCGAGGGTGAACAACGCCGCTCGCGCGGTAACAGCGTATGACATGTTTCTCTCCGGGAATGAGGGAAAAGGGGCTACCAGCGCTCGGGGCGGGCAGCGTGTGCCATTGGCGCCTCCAGCGCGGCCACGTCTTCCGGCGATAGCCTGAGGTCGAGCGCCGCCAGCGCATCCTGCAGATGGTGTGGCTTGGACATGCCCACCAGCGGCGACGCTACGCCGGGTTTGGCCAACAGCCAGGCCAGCGCGATCTGCGCCGGTGGAACGCCGCGCGTGGCCGCCACCTCCGCTACGGCAGCGACGGTGCATTCCACCTCGTTTCTGCCGCCGTACCAACGGGGCGCCTGTTCGTCGGTGGCGGCGCGCAGCGTGCCGCCACTGCCGGAGCCGGCCAACACGCCGCGAGCCAGCGGCGACCAGGGCGTCAGGCCAAGACCTTCCTCCAGGCACAGCGGGATCAATTCTTCTTCGTCTTCACGCGTCACCAGGTTGTATTGACTTTGCAACGAAATAAACGGCGCCAGGTGGTGCTGACGTTGAAAGGCCAGCATTTTCATCAGGCGCCATGCGTGCAGTGAAGACGCGCCGAGATAGCGGATCTTGCCCGCCCGCACCAGGCCGTCGAGGGTGTCGGCAGTTTCTTCGATCGGCGTTTCGGTGTCGAAGCGGTGCAATACGAACAGATCGAGGTAATCCGCTCCCAGCCGCTGCAAGGAGGCGTCGACGCTGTGCAGCAGGTGCTTGCGCGACAGCCCGCGGCTGTTCGGCTGCGCGTCCATCGGAAAGTAGGCTTTGGTGGCGATCACCACGTCTTCACGACGGGCGAACGCCTTCAGCGCGCGGCCGAGAATGCGCTCGCTTTCTCCGCCGGAGTAAATGTTGGCGGTATCGAAAAAATTGATGCCTGCCTCCAGCGCCTCGCGGATCAAGGGGCGCGCTTCGTCTTCCTTCAACACCCAGGGCCGCCAGGCCGGATCGCCGTAGGTCATGCCGCCCAGACAAAGGCGGGACACCTGCAGGCCGCTGTCGCCAAGCCGAACGTAGTTCATGGCGTCGCCCCCTCAGCGCATGCCGGCGATGGTGTAACCGCCGTCCACCAGCAGGCTTTGGCCGGTAATGAAGCGGGCTTCGTCCGTCGCCAGCCACAGCGCCACATCGCCGATGTCTTCCGATTCGCCCAGGCGGCCGGCGGGCGTGTGGGCGATAAAGGGCGCGAACGCCGCGCTGTCGGCCACGCTGCCGCGCGCCATCGGCGTGTCGATGATGCCGGGGTTGATATTGTTGACGCGGATGCCCTGGCCGCTGTATTCGAGCGCCACCGCGCGGATCATCGCGTCGAGCGCGCCTTTGCTGGCGGAATAGCTGGATGAGCCGGCGAGCGCGCCGTGGGTCAGCCAGGAGGAGGTGTTAACGATCACGCCGCCTGAATGCTGCGCCAGGAAGGTTTCAATCTCGTATTTCATCGCCAGCCAGACGCCACGAAGGTTAATGGCGATCACGCGGTCAAAATCCTCGCTGCTCTGTTCGGTGATGGGGGCGAAGTTGCCGATGATGCCGGCGTTGTTGAAGGCGACGTCGAGCCGGCCGTAGTGGGCGGTCACCGTGGCGATCAGCCTGCGGATGTCGTTTTCCAGGGAGACGTCGGCCACGATGGGCAGGGCGTCGCCGCCGGCGAGCGCGATGTCGCGCGCCGTGGCTTCGATTTCCGCCGCACGCCGGCCGGCCAGCGCCACTTTTGCACCTTCACGGGCATAGGCCAGCGCGGCTGCACGGCCGATACCGGTGCCGCCACCGCTTACCAGCACGACTTTGTCAGCCAGACGGCGCGGCGTTTCATGAGTTGGAGCTGTAGCATTAATCATCGCATCGATACCTGGTAATGGGTTCGATCGCAATGCTATGTTGTTAGATGACGGATAACTATCCGCTAAAAATTCATCTCACTATTAGATAATTTATATTAATAGCATGAAGAAACCCGAATTGTCCGGCCTGGCGGCCTTCGTGGCTATCGCCAGTGAACGCAGCTTCCGCCGCGCCGCCGCCCGACTGGGCGTGACGCCACCGACGCTGACCCACACCCTGCGCGAACTGGAAGCGCAGGTGGGCATTCGCCTGCTGAACCGCACCACCCGCAACGTCTCGCCGACGGAGGCCGGTGAGCATCTGTTGGCACAGCTGGTGCCGGCCTTTACCGACATCGACGCCGCGCTGGAGAGCCTGAATGTGTTTCGCGAAGGGCCACGCGGCCTGGTGCGCATCAACGCGCCGCGTTCGGCGATCGATCTCGCCATCGTGCCGCATCTGGGGCGGTTGGCCAGCGAGTACCCCGGCATTACGCTGGAGGTGGTGGCGGACGAAGGGTTTGCCAACATCGTCGAGCAAGGCTTTGACGCCGGTATTCGGCTCGGCGAGGATCTGCACAACGATATGCGTGCGGTGCGTCTGACGCCGGATCTGCGTTTTGCCATCGTCGCTACGCCGGACTATTTTCAACGGCACGGCGAACCGACGCATCCACAGGATTTGCTGCAGCACCGCTGCATCGGTTGGCGCAAGGCCTCTTCGGGCGAGCGCTACAAATGGGCATTTCAGCAGGGCGAGCAGCGATTTTCCGTGGCGGTCAACAGCCCGCTTATCGTGGATGACGCCAGGCTGTTGCTGCAGGCGGCGTTGGCGCACGTCGGCATCGCTTTCGCCATCGAACAGGAGGTGGAAGAACACCTCGCGAGCGGGCGGCTGCGGCGGGTGTTGGCCGACTGGTGCGCGCCGTTTCCCGGTTTTTATCTCTATTATCCCAACCGCAGGAATCATTCCGTGGCGCTGGCCACGGTGATCGAGTTGCTGCGTCTGCCCACCTAATCTTCTTCACCGGCCATCGCGTTCGGATGGCAAGTAAGCGAATCAAGCTTGAACTATTTTTACTCCCTCTTCGTTTGTTCGGGCGCAAATAATCCCTTAAATTCCCGGCGAGTTTATAACTGGCTGTTTATAATTGATATTTGAGTATTTATTGCGAATATTCCGAGTTTTAATCGGTTATTTGAGAGCCCGGTCACACTATTTTTTTATGTGAAATGTGAAGGGGGTCAAGCCAGCAGGTCAAGGAGAGACGGTTATTATCCTCGCTGGCTTACCGATCCGTTTTTCATGCTCCGTATACTGTCTGCAACCAGGGCAACGTGACGGAAATTTTCATAAGGAATGTGCGTGAAGCAATCGTGATTGCATCTGGCATACAAATAACACGGGGTTTTTTTGATTATCTGAGGTGCTTGGTATGGAAAAGAAAAAAATCTATCTGTTTTGTTCTGCCGGTATGTCCACTTCCCTGTTGGTATCAAAAATGAAGGCGCAGGCCGAGAAATACGAAGTACCGGTGATCATCGCCGCCTATCCGGAGGCGCTGGCCGCGGAGAAAGGCGTTGAAGCGGATCTGATCCTGCTGGGGCCGCAGATCGCCTACACCTTGCCGGAAGTGCAAAAACAGCTGCCCAACAAACCTGTTGAAGTCATCGATCCGCTGCTGTACGGCAAGGTCGATGGGCTGGGGGTGCTGAAGGCCGCGGTGGCCGCCATCAAGAAAGCCAATCAATAACAGGAGGCCGCCGTGAATACCCTCATTGCCTCGCTCGAGAAGGTTATCCTGCCTTTCGCCGTAAAAATCGGTAAGCAGCCCCACGTCAACGCCATCAAAAACGGCTTTATCCGCCTGATGCCGCTGACCTTGACCGGGGCGATGTTCGTGTTGATCAACAATGTGTTTCTGAGCTTCGGCGAAGGATCGTTCTTCTATTCGCTGGGCGTGCGCCTGGATGCCTCCACCATCGAGACGCTGAACGGCCTGAAGAGCATCGGCGGCAGCGTTTACAACGGTACGCTGGGGATCATGTCCCTGATGACGCCGTTCTTTATCAGCATGGCGTTGGCCGAAGAGCGCAAGGTCGATCCGTTGGCCTCGGCGCTGCTGGCGGTGGCGGCCTTTATGACCGTCACGCCGTTTAACGTCGGCGAGGCCTATGCGGTGGGCGCCAACTGGCTGGGCGGCGCCAACATCATTTCCGGTATGGTGATCGGGCTGGTGGTGGCCGAGATGTTCGCTTTTATCGTGCGGCGCAACTGGGTGATCAGCCTGCCGGACAGCGTGCCGGCTTCGGTGTCGCGCTCCTTCTCGGCGCTGATCCCCGGTTTCATCATCCTCTCCATCATGGGGCTGGTGGCGTTCGCGCTGGCGCACTGGGGCACCAATTTCCACCAGATCATCATGGACGGCATTTCGGCGCCGCTGGCCAAGATGGGCAGCGTGGTGGGCTGGGTGTACGTGCTGTTCTCCTCGCTGCTGTGGTTCTTTGGGGTGCACGGCTCCATGGCGCTGGCGGCGCTGGACAGCGGCATCATGACGCCGTTCGCGCTGGAAAACGTGGAGCTTTACAACAAATACGGTTCGGTCGAAGCGGCGGTGGCCGCCGGGAAAGAGTTCCACATGTGGGCGAAGCCGTTTGTCGACTCCTACATTTACCTCGGCGGCACCGGCTCGACGCTGGGCCTGATCATCGCCATCTTCATCGCCTCGCGCCGCGAAGATTACCGCCAGGTCGCCAAGCTGGCGACGCCGTCCGGCATCTTCCAGATCAACGAACCGATTCTGTTCGGCCTGCCGGTGATCATGAACCCGGTGATGTTCATTCCGTTCATCCTGGTGCAGCCGGTACTGACCATCATCACCTCGCTGGCTTATTACTCCGGGCTGATCCCGCCTATCACCAACATCGCGCCCTGGACCATGCCGGTCGGCCTGGGGGCGTTCTTCAACACCAACGGCAGCATCATGGCCCTGTTGCTGAGCCTGTTCAACCTGGCGGTCGCCACCGTGATTTATCTGCCGTTCGTGGCGATCTCCAACAAGGCGCAGAGCCAGATCGACGCGGCGACGGAAAGCGAAGAAGACATCGCCAAGGCGCTGAAATTCTAACAGTGGAACGGGGCGGCGTGGCCGCCCCGCGAGGGACGCGAGTATGGAATATCAATTTGCCGACGGGTTCTGGTGGGGCAGCGCCACCTCCGCGCCGCAGTCTGAAGGGGCGGCCGCACGGGACGGCAAGAGCCGCAACATCTTCGACTATTGGTACGAGATCGCGCCCGAGCGCTTTCACGATCGGGTGGGGCCGGGCGAGGCCTCAACCTTTTACGACCATTTCCGTACCGATATCGGGCTGCTCAAAACGTTGGGCCACAATACCTTTAGAACGTCGATCTCGTGGTCGCGGCTGATCCCGGACGGCGACGGCGAGGTGAACCCGCAGGCGGTGGCGTTCTATAACGCGATGATCGACGAACTGCTGGTGCAGGGCATCACCCCGTTTATCAATCTCTACCACTTCGATATGCCGCTGTGCATGCAGCAGCGCGGCGGTTGGGAAAGCCGGGCGGTGGTCGAAGCCTATGCGCGTTACGCCGACATTTGCTTCGATCTGTTTGGCGATCGGGTCACCCACTGGTTCACCTTCAACGAGCCGATCGTGCCGGTGGAGGCCGGTTACCTGAATGACCTGCACTACCCTTGCGTAGTGGACTTCAAACGGGCGGTCACCGTGGCGTATCAAAGCGTACTGGCGCATGCCATGGCGGTGCAGCGTTTCAGAGCGCGGGAGCTGCCGGGCAATATCGGCATCATTTTGAACCTGAGTCCGACCTATCCGCGTTCCGATGCGCCGGAGGATCGGCAGGCCGCGCACGACGCCGATCTGCTGCTCAACCGCAGTTTCCTCGATCCGGTCGCCAAAGGGCGTTATCCGGCGGCGTTGCTGCAGCTGCTGGAGCGGCATGGGCTGATGCCCCACTGCGAACCGCAGGATGCGCAGCTGATTGAAGACGGCGTGGTGGACATCCTCGGCGTCAACTATTACCAACCGCGCAGGGTGCAGGCGAAAGAGGGGCGCCGTGCCGAGGGGCCGATCGCATCGCCGGAGGATTTGTTCAGTTACTATGCAATGCCGGGCCGCAAAATCAATCCGCACCGCGGCTGGGAGATCTACGAAAAGGGGCTGTACGACATCCTGATGGATCTGAAAGAGAACTACGGCAATCTGCCTTGTTATATTTCGGAAAACGGCATGGGCGTTGAGGGCGAAGAGGCGTTTATCGGCGCCGATGGGCGGGTGGAGGACGATTACCGCATCGACTTTATTCGCGAGCACCTGAAATGGCTGCACCGCGCGCTGGCGGAAGGCTCGCAGTGCAAAGGCTATCATCTGTGGACCTTTATCGACTGTTGGTCCTGGCTGAACGCCTACAAGAATCGTTATGGGCTGGTGCGGCTGGATCGGGCGGATCAGCGCCGCACCATCAAGAAAAGCGGCTACTGGTTTGCCGAGGCGGCCAGACGCAACGGATTTGACTAACGGGAGGCCGGCGCCGTGTCCGACAACCGAATTTCGCTGAGTGCGAACGACGTGAAGCTGATTCGCGAGCAGGATTTTTTTAACTGCAAAGATTTTCACCTGTTTATCTACAACAAGGTGGAAAGCGCCACCGGGCTGCATCAGCACGACTATTACGAGTTCACCATCGTACTGAGCGGCAAGTGCTACCAGGAGATCAACGGCAAGCGGGTGCTGCTGGAACGCGGGGATTTCGTCTTTATCCCTATCGGCTCCTACCACCAGAGCTTTTACGAGTTCGGCGCGACGAAAATCTTCAACGTGGCGGTCAGCAAAGCGTTCTTTGAAGAGCACTATTTGCAGCAGCTGCCGCGCTGTTTCGTCGCCTCGCAGGCCTACAGCCTGAGGAGCGAGTTTTTGGCCTATATCGAATCGGTGGTGAGTTCGCCGCAGTTTCGCGAGGATGATTTCGCCGAATTTCTCGAAACGCTGACTTTCTATGTGATCAGCCGCATTCGTCACTATAAGGAAGAAAACGACGGCGGCGATGATATCCCGCAGTGGCTGAAGAACACCCTGGCCGGCATGCATGACAAGGCGATGTTCGGCGAAAGGGCGTTGGCGAACATGGTGGCGCTGTCGGGGAAGACCCAGGAGTATCTGACCCGGGCGATGCGGCGTTACTACCATAAGACGCCGATGCAGGTAATCAATGAGATCCGCATCAATTTCGCCAAGACGCAGCTGGAGGTCACCAACTCTTCGGTTTCCGATATCGCCTTTGATTCCGGCTATGGCGATGTCAGCCTGTTCATTAAGAACTTCAAGCGGCTCACCGACGTGACCCCAGGCAACTACCGAAAAAAGTGCTACGGCCCTCTTTAGGGCCGCTCCCGATCAGTATCAACGCCGATATGCCGATGAGCTTCAGGCCGCCGGCCGGTTAATCATTCTATTTTTACCTTAGCGAAGGGGAATGCCGCGTCGGTCGGTCGGGCTTCCCTTGCCAAAAATCCATCTCGCGGGAGCCATTATGGAAAAACTACTGATCGTGAATGCCGACGACTTCGGCCTGAGCAAGGGGCAAAACTACGGCGTCATCGAGGCGTATCAGCATGGCGTGGTTTCCTCTACCACGGCGATGGTGAACGGCGGCGGCGCCCAGCACGCGGCGGCGCTCAGCCGGCAATATCCGGGATTGCCGATCGGGCTGCATTTCGTTTTGACCCATGGCAGGCCGCTGGGCGCCATGCCTTCGCTGGTCAACGAGCATGGCGAACTGGGGAAATGGCTGTGGCGCCGCGCCGAGGCCGGCGAGCTGCAGCTGGACGAGATTCAGGAGGAACTGCAGCGCCAGTTCGCGCGGTTTGTGACGCTGTTCGGCAGGCCGCCGACGCACATCGACAGCCACCACCATGTGCATATGCAGCCGCAGATTTACCCGCTGGTGGAGGCGTTTGCGCAGGCACAGGGTCTGCCGCTGCGCCTCGATCGCGAAGAGGCGAAACGGCGCGATATTACGTTGCAGACACCCTGTAGCACCGACGCGTTTGACGCGGGATTCTACGGCGAGACGATTTCCGAAGCCTTGTTTTTACAGAGGCTGGCGTGCGCCGACGAGCAGGGCGTAGAGTCATTGGAAATGATGTGCCACCCGGCGTTCCTCGACGCGACGATCCTGCAGAGCAAATACTGTCATCCGCGCCTCGTCGAGCTGGAGGTGTTGACCGCGCCGACGCTGAAAGCGGCGATCGCCGAACGCGGTTTTATGCTGGGCTCCTTCCAGGATCTGTAGCGCCGCCGTTTACAGCATAGCGTGCGCCTTTTTCAGGCCGGTATCCTCTTGCGGATCGGCCCCCTGAGGCAGGGGCTCCGCCTCCTGTTCCTCGGGCTGCGGCTCGTCGACATCGGGCGCCGCTTCCGGCGGCGGCATGGTGTCGTGAATGATCTGCTCATCGAAGGTCGGATTGAGCGCCGGCGACAGCGGCGAGCTGGCGAGGCTGTCCGGCAGCGGAATATGCGGCACCGGTGCGTCCTGCGCCAGCTGAGGTTCCTCCGCTTTCGCCGTGCGGCTGAGGGCTGCCAGCAGCACGCCGCACAGGGCGAAGAAGGCGTACAGGATATTACCGCCAAGCGGCTCGATCAGCGCGCCGACCGCCAAGGGCCCGATGCTGGCGCCGACGCCGAACGCCATCAGCAGACAGGCGGCCAGTGAGACGCGGCGCTCCGGCTCAATCAGATCGTTGGCCAGCGCCACGACCAACGGGTAAAGCGTAAACTGCAGCATGCTGACGACGAATCCCACCGCCAGCAGCAGCGGGAAGTCGATGTGCGGCAGCAGCGCCAGCGGCAGCGCCGCCACGATCAGGAAAATAGCGTTGAGTCGCATCAGCAACGGGCGGCTATAGCGATCCGACAGCCAGCTGAGTGGGAACTGCGCCACCAGCCCGGCGAAGATGGCCAGTGCCATGAACAGGCCGGTTTGTTGAGTGGTTAAGGACTGCAGGCTGGCATAGACCGGTGCCAGCCCGTAAAACGAGCCCACCACCATGCCGATCACCAATGTGGTGGCCAGCACCTTGGGAATGGCGCCGACAAAGTAGCGCAGCTCCATCGGCGCCGGCGACATGTGGCGCGCATTGGTGCGGGTGGTGAGGGCGATGGGCACCAGACAGAGCGCGAAGCACAGCGCGATCACCAGCAGCGTGGTGATGCCCAGGTTGCTTTGCAGCATCAGCACGATCTGGCCCAGCGACATGCCGAGATAGGTCGCCGCCATATAGAAGCCGAACACCATGCCGCGCTGGTTGGATTCCGCCTGGTCGTTCAGCCAGCTTTCCAGCACCATGTACTGACACATCATGCACAGCCCGATCACCAGGCGCAGGGCGACCCAGGCGGGAATGAACTCCGTTAGGCCGTGCCCCAGCACTGCAGCGGTAATGATGCCGGCGCAGGCCACGTAGGCGCGGATATGCCCGACGCGGGCGATGAGAAAGTGGCCGACCTTGCCACCGATCACCAACCCGATGTAGTTGGCGGCGATGATGGCGCCGATCAGCGCGCTGCTGACGTGGATGGAGGCCAGCCGCAGCGAGACGTAGGTGGTGAGCAGGCCCGAGCCCAACAGCAGCAGCAGGGTGGTGGTGTACAACGGCAAGAATACGCCCAACGTTTTTTTCACGCTATCATCCTAATCTCTTCTGGTGCGCCCTGAGGCCGCCGCCGCAGCGTGCCGCCTCCGTGATGTTCCTTGTGCTGGTGCGCCGCCGCTCGCTGGGGCGCTTCTTTTGATACTAGCAGCTTGGCTGGGCGCTTAAAACCGCACCTCCTGCGAGGCGCTGCGCATTTCCACGCGTCGGCCGCCGCATCGCCTTGATAAATGCTACTATCGGGCGCATATACCTGAATTCGCGAGGGAGAGGTTATGAGTGAAAACCAACTGCGCCGGCTCAGCGTGCTGGTGGGGGAAAAACTGAAGGCACAGGGCCGCTGGATCACCTGTGCGGAATCCTGCACCGGCGGCGGTATTGCCAAGGCCATTACCGATATCGCCGGCAGCTCCGCCTATTTCGATCGCGGTTTCGTCACCTACAGCAATGCGGCGAAGCATGACCTGCTAGGGGTGCGCGAAGCCACGTTGGCGGCGCACGGCGCGGTCAGCGAAGAGGTGGTGCGTGAGATGGCGATAGGGGCGCTGCGGGCGGCGCAGGCCGATCTGGCGCTATCGGTGAGCGGCATCGCCGGCCCGGACGGCGGCAGCGCGGAAAAGCCGGTCGGTACCGTGTGGTTCGGCTTCGCCGGCAGCGATGGCCGGGGGCTGTCGCGTAAGATGCAATTCGAGGGCGACCGCGACGCGGTGCGGCTGCAGGCGACGATTTTCGCGCTGCAAACCGCCATCGATGAATTTTTGTAAATTAGGCTTGATACTGTATGACCATACAGTATAATTAGTGACATTTCCTGCACAACATACATTCAGTGGCAGTGTGGGGTAACACCGGCATTGCGAAACGAAGGAGCAAAAATGGCTATTGATGAGAACAAGCAAAAGGCGTTAGCTGCGGCACTGGGCCAGATTGAGAAACAGTTCGGCAAAGGCTCCATCATGCGCCTGGGTGAAGACCGCTCCATGGACGTGGAAACGATCTCCACCGGCTCACTGTCACTCGATATCGCTCTGGGCGCCGGCGGCCTGCCGATGGGCCGTATCGTCGAAATCTACGGCCCGGAATCCTCTGGTAAAACTACCCTGACGCTGCAGGTGATCGCCGCTGCGCAGCGCGAAGGCAAAACCTGTGCGTTCATCGATGCCGAGCACGCGCTGGATCCTATCTATGCGAAAAAGCTGGGCGTCGATATCGACAACCTGCTGTGCTCCCAGCCGGACACCGGCGAGCAGGCGCTGGAAATCTGTGATGCGCTGACTCGCTCCGGCGCGGTTGACGTTATCATCGTCGACTCCGTGGCGGCGCTGACGCCGAAGGCGGAAATCGAAGGTGAAATCGGCGATTCGCACATGGGCCTGGCGGCACGCATGATGAGCCAGGCGATGCGTAAGCTGGCCGGCAACCTGAAAAACGCCAATACCCTGCTGATCTTCATCAACCAGATCCGTATGAAAATTGGTGTGATGTTCGGCAACCCGGAAACCACGACCGGCGGTAACGCCCTGAAGTTCTACGCTTCGGTGCGTCTGGATATCCGCCGCATCGGCGCCATTAAAGAGGGCGACGAAGTGGTGGGCAGCGAAACCCGCGTGAAAGTGGTGAAGAACAAAATCGCTGCGCCGTTCAAGCAGGCTGAGTTCCAAATCATGTACGGCGAAGGCATCAACAGCCGTGGCGAGCTGGTCGATCTGGGCGTGAAGCACAAGATGATCGAAAAAGCCGGCGCCTGGTACAGCTATAACGGCGAGAAGATCGGTCAGGGCAAGGCGAATGCCTGTAACTTCCTGAAAGAAAACCCGGCTATCGCCGCTGAGCTGGATAAGAAGCTGCGTGACCTGCTGCTGCACAGCGGCGGTGAACTGGTGGCCGCTTCCGGTGACGATTTCGAAGACGACGAAGCGGAAACCAGCGAGCAGTTCTAATCGCTGAAGATATTCGCCGCCGTTTGTGTGGCGCATATCCCATAAATTCAGGTTTGAATGATGAATGACTTGCTAAGCCGCGCCATGCGCCTGCTGTCGCAACGCGATCATAGTGAAGCTGAACTGCGCCGCAAACTTGCGGCGCAGCCGTTTGTGGCGAAAGCCCGTTTTGGCGGCAGGGGGCCACATGCGCCGGCATCATCGCCGGGGGCTGAAGAGCCGGTGGATCCTGCGCTGATCGAGCAGGTTATTGCCTACTGTTACCAGCATAATTGGCTAGACGATAAGCGTTTCGCTCACAGCTACATCGGCAGCCGCAGCCGCAAAGGTTACGGTGCGCAGCGTATCCGCAGTGAACTGATGCAAAAGGGCGTCGACAAAGCGCTGGTGCAGGACGCGCTGGCAGAATGCGACATCGACTGGTGTGAACAGGCGAAACAGGTGGCGCAGCGAAAATTTGGCGATGCGTTGCCAACCGATTGGAAAGAGAAAGCCAAAGTGCAGCGCTATCTGCTCTATCGCGGCTTCTTCCAGGAAGAAATTCAGTCAATTTACCGTGATTTTGCGCAATGAGCGCACACGGGGTTTTACTTCCCTCTGAAGAAAATTTATCTTATCCCCACTTTTTGTTCGTGAGCTGGTTGTCATCGTCGGGATGACGCGTCACCGGCTCACGTGTCGTTATTCTAGCCTTTCCAGGAAAATTATGAGCAAGAGCACCGCTGAGATCCGTCAAGCGTTTCTCGATTTCTTTCATAGTAAGGGTCACCAGGTTGTAGCGAGCAGCTCCCTGGTGCCTAACAATGATCCGACATTGCTGTTTACCAATGCCGGCATGAACCAATTTAAGGATGTTTTCCTGGGGCTGGACAAACGCGCCTATTCCCGTGCCACCACCTCGCAGCGCTGCGTGCGCGCAGGCGGCAAGCACAATGACCTGGAAAACGTCGGCTATACCGCCCGTCACCACACCTTCTTTGAAATGCTGGGCAACTTCAGCTTCGGCGATTACTTCAAGCATGACGCGATCAGCTACGCGTGGGAACTGCTGACCGGTGAAAACTGGTTCAACCTGCCGAAAGAGCGACTGTGGGTCACCGTGTATGAAACCGATGACGAAGCGTTCGACATCTGGCAGAAGCAAATCGGCGTACCGGCCGAGCGCATTATTCGCATCGGCGACAACAAGGGCGCGCCTTTCGCTTCCGACAACTTCTGGCAGATGGGCGACACCGGCCCATGCGGCCCGTGCACCGAGATTTTCTACGATCACGGCGATCACATCTGGGGCGGCCCTCCTGGCAGCCCGGAAGAAGACGGCGACCGCTACATCGAGATCTGGAACATCGTTTTCATGCAGTTCAACCGCCAGTCCGACGGCACCATGCTGCCGCTGCCGAAACCTTCGGTGGATACCGGTATGGGCCTGGAGCGCATCGCGGCGGTGTTGCAGCATGTGAACTCCAACTACGAAATCGATCTGTTCCGTACCCTGATCGCCGCCGTGGCAAAAGTGACCGGTGCAACCGATCTGGACAACAAATCCCTGCGCGTTATCGCCGACCACATCCGTTCCTGCGCCTTCCTGGTGTCGGATGGCGTGATCCCGTCTAACGAAAACCGCGGCTACGTGCTGCGCCGCATCATTCGTCGCGCGATCCGCCATGGCAACATGCTGGGCGCGAAAGACACCTTCTTCTACAAGCTGGTGGCGCCACTGATCGAAGTGATGGGCCCGGCGGCCGACGAACTGAAACGCCAGCAATCGTTGGTGGAGCAGGTGCTGAAAACCGAAGAGGAGCAGTTTGCCCGCACGCTGGAGCGTGGCCTGGCGCTGTTGGACGAAGAGCTGGCCAAGCTGCAGGGCGATACCCTGGACGGCGAAACCGCTTTCCGTTTGTACGATACCTACGGCTTCCCGGTCGATCTGACCGCTGACGTCTGCCGCGAGCGCGGTCTGAAAGTCGATGAAGCGGGCTTTGAAGAAGCGATGGAAGCGCAGCGCTGCCGTGCGCGCGAATCCAGCGGTTTCGGCGCCGACTACAACAGCCTGATCCGCGTGGACGGCAGCAGCCAGTTCAGCGGTTACGATCACGACGAGCAGCAGGCAACTGTCATCGCGCTGTTCCGCGACGGCCAGCCGGTCGATCGGATCAACGCCGGCGAAGAGGCGGTGGTAGTGCTGGATGAGACGCCGTTCTACGGTGAATCCGGCGGCCAGGTCGGCGATAAAGGCGTGCTGAAAGCCGCCGGCGTAGAGTTTGTGGTCAACGACACCCAGAAATACGGCCAGGCTATCGGCCACCAGGGCAAACTGGCGCAGGGCTCGCTGAAGCTGAACGATCGCCTGGATGCGCAGATCGACGCTGAGCGCCGCAACAGCATCCGTCTTAACCACTCCGCGACTCACTTGCTGCACGCCGCGCTGCGCCAAACGTTGGGTGACCACGTCGCGCAGAAAGGCTCGCTGGTTAACGACAAATATCTGCGTTTCGACTTCTCGCACTTCGAAGCGATGAAGCCGGAGCAAATCCGCGCGGTGGAAGATCTGGTGAACCAGCAGGTGCGTCGTAACCTGCCGGTACAGACCGAGCTGATGGCGTTGGAAGATGCCAAAGAGAAGGGCGCGATGGCGCTGTTTGGCGAGAAGTACGATGACAACGTGCGCGTACTGACCATGGGCGACTTCTCCACCGAGCTGTGTGGCGGTACTCATGCCAGCCGCACCGGCGATATTGGCCTGTTCCGTATTCTGAGCGAGTCGGGCACCGCGGCGGGCATCCGTCGTATTGAAGCGGTGACCGGCGCAGGCGCTATCGCCACGCTGCACCAGCAAAGCGATTTGTTGCAAGACGTTGCGCAGCTGGTTAAGGGCGACAGCAACACCCTGACCGATAAAGTGCGCTCGGTGCTCGATCGCACCCGCGCGCTGGAAAAAGAACTGCAGCAGTTGAAAGATCAGCAGGCGGCGCAGGAAAGCGCGTCGCTGTCCAGCCAGGCAAAAGTGGTTAACGGCGTGAAGCTGTTGGTCAGCCAGTTGGACAATGTCGAAGCCAAAATGCTGCGCACCATGGTGGATGACCTGAAAAATCAATTGGGTTCAGCCATCATCGTGTTGGCAACGACGGCTGATGACAAAGTCAGCCTGGTTGCAGGCGTGACCAAGGATCTGACTGACCGCGTGAAAGCCGGCGAGTTGATTGGCAACGTGGCGCAGCAGGTAGGCGGCAAGGGCGGTGGTCGCCCTGATATGGCGATGGCGGGGGGGACGGATATCAACGCCCTGCCAGCGGCGTTAAACAGCGTAGAAGCCTGGGTGGCCTCGAAGCTGTGAACATAAATAAATAGCACGCACAAACGCCATAATACTTTGTTGATTATGGCGTTTTCATACTGTGCTAACACAATTTAGTTACAATTGCGGGAACAAAGTTTTTCAGGTCGGCTAAACTTACCATTATCTGAGGTGGGACCAAGTCTGCTTACACTTATTGTGGGTTGCGCGGCTTACGTTTTCACCACATATGATGGATAATGACGGGGAAACTGAGAGACCCGACTCTTTTAATCTTTCAAGGAGCAAAGAATGTTAATTCTGACTCGTCGAGTTGGTGAAACCCTCATGATTGGCGATGAGGTTACGGTCACTGTGCTAGGGGTAAAAGGCAACCAGGTGCGTATTGGTGTGAACGCCCCCAAAGAGGTTTCGGTTCACCGTGAAGAAATCTATCAGCGCATTCAGGCAGAGAAGTCTCAGCAGACGACTTACTGATTCCGAAGCAGCGTCTCGTTGCCAGACGAGACGCTACTGCATCGTTTTACCCACTTCTTTCGTTCTTCCCCTCTCTTTTTCGCGATTATTTTCCCGGTTAGTTTTCTGCTTTGTTGCTACAGACGCTGCGGTTGCCTGTTGATAAAACGCCCTTTTTGCCGTGAAATCGCCCATGTTGGGTGCGAATTGTGCAAACGCGCATGAGTTGGGAAAAATTGTTTGACTTAAAAGTCGGAGAAAGTAATATGTGCGCCACGCAGTGCCGATGAGCTTCTCTAAAGCAAGTTAGGCACAATTCGAAAGAAGCGTATGGTGAGGTGGCCGAGAGGCTGAAGGCGCTCCCCTGCTAAGGGAGTATGCGGTCAAAAGCTGCATCCGGGGTTCGAATCCCCGCCTCACCGCCATTTGCATCCGTAGCTCAGCTGGATAGAGTACTCGGCTACGAACCGAGCGGTCGGAGGTTCGAATCCTCCCGGATGCACCATATTAGCCGTATGGTAGAGTTGGGAACAAAGTACCATAGGGTATCAAAGAATTACTGTGCATCCGTAGCTCAGCTGGATAGAGTACTCGGCTACGAACCGAGCGGTCGGAGGTTCGAATCCTCCCGGATGCACCATTCTTTAAGTCTGGCTTCATTAGCGAAGCAGGCAAGCAGTAAAAATAGTAATGCATCCGTAGCTCAGCTGGATAGAGTACTCGGCTACGAACCGAGCGGTCGGAGGTTCGAATCCTCCCGGATGCACCATCTAAGAGAAACCCGCTTCGGCGGGTTTTTCGCTTTTCAGCATTTAGCCATTCTCTCTCCCCCGTCCTCCTTTGCGCCCGATCGGGCACAGCACATTCCGTTATGACGCAGTCAGCGACAACCCAACGGCTTTACGCTAAAGTAGTTTTCTTTCCTCAACGATCATGGAGTAACGATGTACGACCGCTATCAGGGTCTTATTTTCGACATGGACGGCACGATTCTGGACACCGAGCCAACGCACCGCAAAGCGTGGCGTGAAGTGCTGTCCCGTTATGGCATGACGTTTGATGAAGCGGCCATGGTGGCGCTGAGCGGTTCACCGACCTGGCGCATCGCCCAGGCGATTATCGCCAGCCATCAGGCCGATCTCGATCCCCATCACCTGGCCGCGGAGAAAACCCGCGCGGTGGAGGCGATGCTGTTGGACAGCGTGCGCCCATTGCCGCTGATCGAGGTGGTGAAGTCCTATCATGGCCGCCGTCCGATGGCGGTCGGTACCGGCAGTGAGCACCGCATGGCGGAAATGCTGCTGCGTCATCTTGGCCTGTTCAACTGCTTCGACGCGATCGTCGGTGCGGACGACGTGCAGCGCCACAAACCGGAGCCGGACACCTTCTTGCGCTGTGCCGAACTGATCGGCGTGCCGCCGGAAAAATGCGTGGTGTTTGAAGACGCCGATTTTGGCATTCAAGCGGCGAAAAGTGCCGGTATGGCTGTGGTAGACGTCCGCACGCTGTGAGTAGTACGCTAGCCGTAATATCGTTATTTGGCAGTAGCTTCCTCAGTGCGACGCTGCTGCCGGGAAATTCAGAAATCGTTCTGGTCGCCTTGCTGACCCAGAGTCGCGTCTCGCCGGAGTTGCTGGTGCTGGCCGCGACCCTGGGCAATACGCTGGGTGGCTTGACCAATGTCATTATCGGGCGCCTGTTACCGGCGTTGAAACCACAGCGGGGGCTGGCAACGGCGCTCGGGTGGCTGCAACGCTTCGGCCCGGCTGCGCTGCTGCTCAGCTGGGTGCCGGTGGTGGGCGATTTGTTGTGCGTGTTGGCAGGTTGGCTGCGCATGCCCTGGGGCTCTGTCGCGCTGTTTCTGTGTATCGGAAAGGCGCTGCGTTACATCGTTTTGGCTATGATAACGGTACAGGGCATCGCCTGGTGGCAGTAACCAAGTGAATATAACTCAATATTCTCTCGGGTGCGGATTCAGTATGCTTACGAGTTATTGTTTTTAGAAGCGGGAGGTCAATTTGATCCCGGACGTATCACAGGCGCTTTCTTGGTTGGAAGCCCATCCCCAGGCATTAAAAGGTATTCGTCGTGGCATCGAGCGTGAAACGCTGCGGGTCACGCCGAACGGCACCTTGGCGACCACCGGGCACCCGGAAAAGCTGGGCGCGGCATTGACGCACCACTGGATCACCACGGATTTCGCCGAAGCGCTGTTAGAGTTCATTACGCCGGTTGATGACAACATCGATCACCTGCTGACGTTCCTGCGCGATATTCATCGTTACGTGGCGCGCAATATCGGCGATGAGCGCATGTGGCCGCTCAGCATGCCGTGCTTTATTGAAGCCGAGCAGGATATCGAGCTGGCGCAGTTCGGTTCGTCGAACATTGGCCGCATGAAGACGCTGTACCGCGAAGGGCTGAAGAATCGCTACGGCGCGCTGATGCAGACCATTTCCGGCGTGCACTACAACTTCTCGCTGCCGCTGGAGTTTTGGCAGGCCTGGGCCGGCGTGCAGGACGCAGAAAGCGGTAAAGAGCAGATCTCGGCGGGGTATTTCCGCCTGATCCGCAACTATTACCGTTTCGGTTGGGTGATCCCGTATCTGTTCGGCGCATCGCCGGCCATTTGTTCTTCGTTCCTCAAGGGGCGTGAGACCAATCTGCCGTTCGAGCGCACCGAGCAGGGGATGTGCTACCTGCCGTACGCCACCTCGCTGCGTCTGAGCGACCTGGGTTACACCAACAAGTCGCAGAGCAATTTGGGCATCACCTTCAACGATCTGCACAGCTATGTGGCCGGTCTGAAGCGGGCGATCGCGACGCCGTCCGAAGAGTTCGCCAAGCTGGGCGTGAAAGAGGGCGATCGCTACCTGCAGCTGAACAGCAACGTGCTGCAAATCGAGAACGAGCTGTATGCGCCGATCCGGCCGAAGCGCGTGACCCAAAGCGGCGAGACGCCGTCGGACGCGCTGCTGCGCGGCGGCATCGAATATATCGAAGTGCGTTCGCTGGATATCAACCCGTTCTCGCCAATCGGCGTGGACGCGGTGCAGGCGCGTTTCCTGGATCTGTTCCTGGTGTGGTGCGCGCTGGCCGATGCGCCGGAGATGAGCAGCGATGAACTGCTGTGCACGCGCAAGAACTGGAACCGGGTGATTCTGGAAGGGCGCAAGCCGGGCCAGACCATCGGCATCGGCTGTGGCGCCAGCCATGAACCGCTCGAAAAAGTGGGTAAGGCGCTGTTCGCCGATCTGCGTCGGGTGGCGGAAGTGTTGGACGGCGAAGCCGGCAACCGTCAATACCAGCAGGTGTGTGATGAGCTGGTTGCCGCGTTCGACGATCCTGAGTTGACCTTCTCTGCGCGCATTCTGAAGGCGATGAAGGCGGAAGGCACTGGGCGCGTCGGGTTGCAGCTGGCGGAGCAGTATCGTAAGACGTTGCTGGAAGAGCCGTTGGAAATCCTGAACGAAGCCGAGCTGGATAAAGAGCGGGAAGCCTCGTGGCAGCGCCAACGCGACATAGAAGCCAATGATACGCTAAGCTTTGAAGCGTTCCTGAAGCAAAACGGCGGAAGCTGAAAAAGAAAAAGGCCACATCAATGTGGCCAAATATGCATCTCTGATGACAGGGATGATGATAACAAATGCGCGTCTTTCACATACTCAGACTCGCAGGGTTGGAAAAGGTTTCCCGGTTAGGAAAAAAAGTTTCGAAATAAATGCTCTTTTACGAGGAGGTAGCGAAATGCCATTGCTGGATAGCTTTACCGTCGATCATACCCGTATGGCAGCTCCGGCTGTCCGCGTTGCGAAAACCATGAAAACGCCTCATGGCGATACCATCACGGTGTTTGATCTGCGCTTTTGCCGCCCGAACCTGGAAGTGATGCCCGAGCGCGGCATTCACACGCTGGAGCACCTGTTCGCCGGCTTTATGCGTGACCACCTGAACGGCCAGGGCGTGGAGATTATCGACATCTCCCCGATGGGCTGTCGTACCGGTTTCTACATGAGCCTGATCGGCGTGCCGGAAGAGCAGCGCGTAGCCGATGCGTGGAAAGCGGCGATGGCCGACGTGCTGAAAGTAACCGACCAGCGCAAAATCCCTGAGCTGAACGAATACCAGTGCGGCACTTACCATATGCACTCGCTGGAAGAAGCGCAGGAGATCGCCAAGCACATCCTGGATAACGACGTGGTGGTTAACCACAACGACGAGCTGGCGCTGCCGAAAGAGAAGCTGCAGGAACTGCATATCTAGCCGCGAGTTTCCCGCAGAGATAAAAAAAGACGCGATTTCGCGTCTTTTTTACTTTCAGACTGGCGGTCAGTGATGGCCGACGCTGGACTGCAGCGAGGTGATCGGCGTGACTCGCACCTGTTTGATCATGTTGCCCTGCACGTCGAGAATGTCGATATCGTAATGGCCGATACGCACCCGGGTGCCGGTTTCAGGGATCTCTTCCAGCTCTTCGAGCAGCATGCCGTTGACGGTGCGGGCCTCGCTGGCCGGCAGGGTCCAGTTGAAGGCCTTGTTCAGTTCGCGCACGTTGGCGGTACCGTCGATCAAGACCGAGCCATCGCTCTGCGGCGTGACCTCTTCCGCCAACGTTGGTGACATCGAGGTGGTGAAGTCGCCGACGATCTCTTCGAGAATGTCTTCTACCGTGACCAGGCCCTGAATGTCGCCGTACTCGTCGACCACGATGCCGACCTTCTCTTTGTTGCGCTGGAACTTCACCAGCTGCACGTTGAGCGGCGTGCCTTCAGGCACGAAGTAGATCTCATCGGCGGCGCGCAGCAGGTTCTCTTTGTTGAACTCTTTTTTCTCGGTCATCAGGCGGTAGGCTTCGCGCACGCGCAGCATGCCGATCGCGTCGTCCAGCGAGCTGCGATACAGCACGATGCGGCCGTGCGGCGAGTGGGTCAGCTGGCGCATGATCGACTTCCAGTCGTCGTTGACGTCGATGCCGACGATCTCGGTGCGCGGCACCATGATGTCGTTAACCGTCACCTTTTCCAGATCCAGCACCGAAATCAGCATGTCCTGGTTGCGTCGGGAGATTTGCGACTGGGATTCGCGCACGATAGTGCGCAGTTCATCCTTGCTGACGGCGTCGCTGATGCGCACGTTGGTGCGGATGCCGAACAGGCGCAAGGTCAGGCTGGTGATGCCGTTGAGCAGCCAGACCAGCGGGAACATCACCTTTTGCAATGGGGCCAGCAGGACGCTGCTGGGGAAGGCAATACGTTCCGGATAGAGGGCGGCGAAGGTCTTTGGCAGCACTTCGGCGAACAGCAGCACGGCGAAGGTCAGTATGCCGGTCGCGATCGCCACGCCGAGATCGCCATACAGCCGCATGCCGACGATGGTCGCCAGCGCCGAGGCGAGGATGTTGACCAGGTTGTTGCCGATCAGCACCAGGCCGATCAGCCGATCCGGTTTTTGCAGCAGCTTCTCCACCCGACGCGCCGAGCGGTTGCCCTGTTTGGACAGGTGACGCAGGCGATAACGGTTGAGCGTCATCATGCCGGTTTCGGAAGCGGAGAAGTAAGCGGAGACCACGATCATGATCACCAGGATAATGATGAGGGTCCCCGTCGACACATGCTCCAATGCAGTATTCCTTATAGAGAGGGAGAATTGAGCCGGGCTGGCTTAGCGCACCATCACCTGCTGAATCAGACGGCTGCCGAAGTAGGCGAGCGTCAGCAGGAAAGCGCCGGCGAAGCTGAACCAGACGACGCGGCGGCCGCGCCAGCCTTCATGGTAATGGCCCCACAACAGCACGATATACACGAACCAGGCCATGATCGACAGCACGGCTTTATGCACGTTCTCTTTGCTGAACAGATTATCCATGTACAGCAAGCCGGTGCACAGGGTGAGCGTCAGCAGCACCACGCCGATCTGGGTGATATGGAACATCTTGCGCTCGATGCTCATCAGCGGCGGCATGTCGGCGCTAAAGGTCAACTTCTTGTTTTTCAGAAGGTAATCGAGCCAGGCGAGCTGCAAGGCGTAGAGCGCGGCGATGATCAGGGTAGCGTAAGAGAACAGCGCCAGGCCGATATGCACCATCAGTTCCGGGCTGGCTTCCAGGTGAGTGATGAACTCGCCGGGCATGAAGCTGGCGAAGGCCAGGTTGATCATCGCGAAGCTGTAGACGATCGGCAGCAGGAACCAGCCGCGGTCGCGCGAGGCGACGAAGGTCATCACCGAGCAGATGATCAGGCTGACGATGGAGCCAATGTTCAGCAGGCTGAGATTCTGCCCGGCGCTGACGTCAAAGATGCGCTGCTGCAGCGCGATGGCATGGCAAATCAGCGCCACCACCGCCGAGACGAGGGCAAGCCGACGGTATGCGCTGTTCTTCCGCAACAAGCTGGGAATGATCAGTCCAAGGCTGAGCAGGTAGGCCATCAAAGCCACAATGGAGAAAACTGGCATAGCGTTTAATTTTGCTTCGGCGTGGTTAATTGGAGTGTCAGTATAACGTTGCGCGCGTTTCACTCCAACCTATCTCCAACGCTGAGGCAGAGATCCGCCGCGCTTCGTGTTATCATCGGCGCAATTGTGTCGCCGGAGCGGCCTGTCATTACACGTTGAGCATGAGACGATGTTTGAAAATTTAACCGATCGACTGTCGCGCACGTTGCGCAATATCAGCGGCCGCGGGCGGCTGACCGAAGAGAATATCAAGGAAACCCTGCGTGAAGTGCGCATGGCATTGCTGGAAGCGGACGTTGCGCTGCCGGTGGTGCGCGACTTCATCAACCGCGTCAAAGAGAGCGCGGTCGGCCATGAAGTCAACAAGAGCCTGACGCCGGGGCAGGAGTTCGTCAAGATCGTCAAAGGCGAGCTGATCGCCGCGATGGGCGAAGTCAACACCGAGCTGAATCTGGCGGCCCAGCCGCCGGCGGTGGTGCTGATGGCGGGCCTGCAGGGTGCCGGTAAAACCACCAGCGTCGGTAAACTCGGCAAATTCCTGAAAGAAAAACAGAAGAAGAAAGTGTTGGTGGTTTCCGCGGACGTTTATCGCCCGGCGGCGATCAAACAGCTGGAAACGCTGGCGGAAGGCGTCGGCATCGATTTCTTCCCGTCTGACGTCAAAGAAAAACCGATCGACATCGTCAATCGCGCGCTGCAACAGGCCAAGCTGAAGTTCTACGACGTACTGATCGTCGATACCGCCGGCCGTTTGCACGTTGACGAAGCGATGATGGACGAGATCAAACAGGTGCACGCGGCGATCAAGCCGGTGGAAACCCTGTTCGTGGTCGACGCCATGACCGGCCAGGACGCCGCCAATACCGCCAAGGCGTTTAACGAAGCGCTGCCGCTGACCGGCGTGGTGCTGACCAAGGTCGACGGCGACGCGCGCGGCGGTGCCGCGCTGTCCATCCGTCATATCACCGGCAAGCCGATCAAATTCCTCGGCGTGGGCGAGAAGACCGAAGCGCTGGAGCCGTTCTACCCGGATCGCGTGGCATCGCGCATCCTGGGCATGGGCGACGTGCTGTCGCTGATCGAAGATATCGAAAGCAAGGTCGACCGCGAGCAGGCGGAGAAGTTGGCCAACAAGCTGAAGAAGGGTGACGGTTTCGATCTGACCGACTTCCTGGAGCAGCTCAAGCAGATGCGCAACATGGGCGGCATGGCCAACATGCTGAGCAAGCTGCCGGGCGCCGGCCAGCTGCCGGACAACGTCAAGTCGCAGATGGACGATAAAGTGCTGGTGCGCATGGAGGCGATCATCAACTCGATGACGCTGAAAGAGCGCGCCAAACCGGAAATCATCAAGGGCTCGCGCAAGCGCCGCATCGCGATGGGGGCCGGCATGCAGGTGCAGGACGTCAACCGCTTGCTGAAGCAGTTCGACGAAATGCAACGTATGATGAAGAAGATGAAGAAAGGCGGTATGGCGAAGATGATGCGCGGCATGAAAGGTATGATGCCGCCGGGCTTCCCAGGCCGCTGATGGGCCTCCGCACGCCGAGTGCGGGCGCTTTCAGCATTCGCCGTTCGCGGTGAAAACCGCCCGAAATTTGACAGGCTGCAAAAGTTGTCCCCTGCGATCGACGCTTTAGATTGCTTTTTGCGCCAAAATGAGTAAAATTTTCGGGCTTTTTATATTGCAACCGGGCCCCGTCCCTCAATGGGGCCCGGCTGTTTTATTAACTAAAGAGGATGTTATGGTAACAATTCGTTTGGCACGTGGCGGCGCTAAAAAGCGTCCGTTCTATCAAGTAGTAGTGACCGACAGCCGCAACGCTCGTGATGGTCGTTTCATCGAGCGCGTAGGCTTCTTCAACCCGATCGCTTCCGGTCAGGCTGAAGCACTGCGTCTGGACCTGGACCGCATCGAGCACTGGGTTGGTCTGGGTGCAACCGTTTCTGATCGCGTTCACGCGCTGATCAAAGACGCTAAGAAAGCAGCTTAATCTGTCGCGGTGGTGGCAATGAGCAAGCAACTCAAACCGGTAGCGCCTAAGCAGCCGATTGTACTCGGTAAAATGGGGTCCGCTTACGGCATTCGTGGTTGGCTCAGAGTGTTTTCATCCACCGAGAACGCCGAAAGCATTTTTGACTATCAGCCGTGGTTTATCCAGCAGGCGGGTCAGTGGCAGCATATCGAGTTGGAAGACTGGAAGCGCCACAGTCAGGATCTGATCATCAAGGTCAAAGGCATTGACGATCGGGACGCGGCGAATCTGCTGACTAATCGCGAGATTATGGTGGATTCTGAGCAACTTCCTCCGCTGGAGGGTGACGATTACTACTGGAAAGACCTGATGGGCTGCCAGGTAGTCACCACCGCCGGCTACGAGCTGGGTAAAGTCATCGATATGATGGAAACCGGCTCGAACGATGTGATGGTTGTGAAAGCGAACCTGAAAGATGCGTTCGGCATGAAGGAGCGGTTGATTCCGTTTCTTCATGGGCAGGTTATCAAGAAAGTCGATCTCACTGCCCGCGTGATTGAGGCAGATTGGGATCCTGGTTTTTGACCCCCGGATCAAACGGTCGAAGCAAGTGGAATAACGGTAAGGGGATTGGCTTGTGTTCATCGGTATTGTAAGCCTGTTTCCTGAGATGTTCCGCGCTATCACCGATTACGGGGTGACTGGCCGGGCAGTAAAAAATGGCCTGCTGAGCGTGCAGTGTTGGAGTCCTCGCGACTTCACCTACGACCGGCATCGCACCGTGGACGATCGCCCTTATGGCGGCGGCCCGGGAATGCTGATGATGGTGCAACCTTTACGGGAAGCCATTCATGCGGCGAAAGCAGCGGCAGGCGAGGGAGCAAAGGTGATTTATCTGTCACCTCAGGGGCGCAAGCTGGATCAAACCGGCGTATGCGAACTGGCGGCCAATCAGAAGATGATTCTGGTGTGCGGCCGTTACGAAGGGATAGATGAGCGCGTAATCCAAACCGAAATTGACGAAGAGTGGTCAATCGGCGATTACGTTCTCAGCGGCGGGGAACTGCCGGCGATGACCCTGATTGATTCAGTCGCCCGTTTCATACCGGGTGTGCTGGGCCATCAGGCCTCAGCGGAGGAAGACTCCTTCGCCGACGGATTGCTGGACTGCCCGCACTATACCCGCCCAGAGGTGTTGGAAGGGATGGAAGTACCGCCGGTTCTACTGTCGGGCAACCATGCCGAGATACGTCGCTGGCGCTTAAAGCAGTCGCTGGGCCGAACCTGGCTTAGAAGACCTGAACTTCTAGAAAGCCTAGCTCTGACTGACGAGCAAGCGGTGTTGCTGGCTGAGTTCCAACGGGAACATCAGGCCAGGCAACAGGACTATGAAGGAAACGTCTGACATCAGACGGGACCGATATATCAGTTTACCTAGGGTAAGAGACATATTATGAGCAACATTATTAAGCAACTTGAACAAGAGCAGATGAAACAAGACGTACCTGCATTCCGTCCGGGTGATTCCGTGGAAGTGAAGGTATGGGTCGTTGAAGGTAGCAAAAAACGTCTGCAGGCATTCGAGGGCGTGGTTATCGCTATCCGTAACCGCGGTCTGCACTCTGCATTCACTGTTCGTAAGATTTCCAACGGCGAAGGTGTTGAGCGCGTATTCCAGACTCACTCCCCAGTAATCGACAGCATTACTGTTAAACGTCGTGGTGCCGTTCGTAAAGCTAAACTGTACTACCTGCGTGAACGTACTGGTAAGGCTGCTCGTATCAAAGAGCGTCTGAACCGCGTTAACTAACGCTGCATCCAAAAGTTAATAGTTATCAGGGGTTGGCCTATGCCAACCCCTTTTTTTATCTGAAAATCCGGCTGCGTTGCATTTGCGAGATTTGGCCACGTTGTAGCGACATTAAAAAGCCTGCATCAGCAGGCTTTTTGCATTACAGCGCGGCGGCGCTTTGTTTATGCTGATTCTCCGGCGGGTGCGGCTGCGCCGGGACAATGTCATCGCCGGGCTTGACGATCACCCGTGCAACGGATTCGTGCGTGGCGAACGTGCAGCTGCAGTTGATGTTGCGGCATTGATGGTAACGCTCTTTGGTCGACTCGCTCAGATAGCGACTGGAGCGAGTGTGGGCCACGTGACCGCATAGTGGACAGTGCATCATAAGAACCCCCCTTGAACAAATTAAGTGAAATTGTTGTGGCATCACCACTTAGGCGAGCGAGCCCGTCATGATGAGGCAATGCCTTGCAAGCACAGTGCGCGTTCCGTGGCGCGTCGCTGTTCCAGCCCCTTGTTTTTCTTTCCGTTTACGTAAACCCAACGTGGCAACTGATCGCAAGCCTGTTGCCACTGGCGCTGCTGCAGCAGCGTGACCAGCGTGGAGTGGCAGGCGGCGCTGATGCCCACGTTGAAGGCAAAGGCGATCACCGCGTCATAGGTTTCTTGTGGGAGCGTTTGCGGCAGGCAGCCGGCCATGCCACGCTCGGTGCGGCGAACATCGTCTACCAAATCCACAGCGGCTTGCCGCTCATCGATAGCCTGGCCCGGGATGACGCCGGCGGTGTGTCCAATGCCCTGTGTCCACACTCCGGCGCTGCACTGGTAAGGCGACAGGCGGCAACCTTCGAGATCGGCGATCAGCCTGAGGCCGGCTTCTGAGGTTTGCAGCTCGCCAAATGACGGTAACAGCACGGCGATGGCCAAAACGGCGGCGACGCTGCAGCGCTTAACGATTGCACTCATCGTAAATTTTCCTCCGTGATGCCGCATTGCGCTCAATAGCCTTCAAGATCTGCAGGTTTTTACGTCGGTAGTACCAGTTCACCAGAAACGTGCCGATTCCTACCGCCGCACCGACTAAAAAGGCAATGTCCTGCGGAGAGAGCCTGCCGAGCCAGGCGAGAAACAGCGCCATGGCGTAGGTGATGAATGAGGTGATTTTCTCCATAGCTTATGCTCACTTTGTTTACAGTCTCTCGGAGCTGGGGGTTATCGATGCGTTGTTGGCCACTCGCTATCGAAATCCATCATGCCACGAGGCTGTATAATAATTACTGTATATGCATACAGTATTAAGCTATTTGCTAAAGTCGTCAATGGGCGAGATGAATATTTTTAGCAGATTGTGCAAGAGAGAGCGGCGGGTATAAAAAAAGCCCATCGATGATGGGCTTCGAGAGATTCTGGGCGGGGGGAGGTTACAGGCCGTAGACCAGCGTGACCGAGGTGGTGGTATCGGTGTTTTTCGGTGCGGAGGCCGGCGGTTTGCTGTTGTAGGTCACGGTGTAGGCCACGCGCAGTGAGAAGCGATCGTTGATCGCCACGTTCAACGCGCTTTCCGAGTTCAGCGTGGTTTCCTCGTTCGCCAGCGCGGAAACGCCCTGAATGAACTTGGTGTTGTCGGTCAGCTGATAGGAATAGTTGGCCGCACCGTAGGCCAGCCCTTTGGTCGAGCGGCCGCCGCCGTGGTATTCGTCATGGCGTACGCCGGGACCAAATTCCACCCGCAGATCGCTGAGCGGCCCGTTGAGGAGTTGGCGGCCGTAACCGCCGGTCAGCGTGGAGCGCGAGTCATAACCGTTGAAACGGTCGCTCAGCCAGCTGGCCTGGCCGAACAGGTAGTTGCGATCGGTCAGGTTATAGCGCGTACGGCCACCGGCCTGGTACTTTTCGGACGAGCGCACGTTGGAGGAGGTGGTGTTGTTGGCCGCCCCCCACAGGCTATATGCCGCGTCGGTATTGAACCAGGTCATATTGGTGTTGGCCAACAGGGTGGAGCTTTGCGAGTTGCCGGACTGGGCGTTGTAGCCCGCCTGCACGTTGCCTTCGAACGGTTTCTTGGCGGTGGCCGGATCGTCCATCGCGGTGAAAAGCGTATTGTCGGCAAGGGCTGAAACACTGGTGAAAGTCGTTAAGCAGCAAATATACAGCGGAAAAGCGCGACGAGCGCGAGAAGAGAGCATCTTGGATCCAGTTGTTAAGGGTGGTTATTGTTGATGACGGTCACATTATATCGGTTCACTTCGGCGACAAAAATAGCCGCCATTAGCTTAAGTTTTTAATTTTTATTCCTCATTTATTCGCTTTTCTTCTACTTAAATTCATCGCTTTCGGCGGCATTTCGTGCTGAGCCTGACGGTATCCGCTACTGTCCGTTCGTGGGCGCCGAGACGGGCGGTGTATCTTCCCTGTAAAACTAATTGTACAAATATGTTTACGATTGGGTGTTTTGGTTCGCAGGGAGCCTAGGCGCGTTTTGATGATCCTGTAATTTCATTATATTATTGATTTAAATGAATTTAATTGTATTTTATTGATATTTTTATACATGTTTTTTTATAAGCAAAAGCACGGTAATTTTTTATTTACGGAAATTGGATTGAAATCTTTACATTGCGTGATAAGGTAGAGCCCTGAAACGCTCAATGTTCCATTTCAACGCATAACGCCAAACGACAGGAATAGCATCATGCAAAAAGACGCGCTCAATAACGTACATATCAGTGCAGAACAGGTTCTCATCACGCCGGAGGAGCTGAAGAACCAGTTCCCGCTTAGCGCCGACGACGAAAATGAAATCGCCACCGCGCGCAACACCATCGCCAACATTTTGCAGGGGCGCGATCATCGCCTGTTGGT
Source organism: Serratia sp. TMDUHS_CL (assembly GCF_037137105.1). Classification (NCBI taxonomy): domain Bacteria; kingdom Pseudomonadati; phylum Pseudomonadota; class Gammaproteobacteria; order Enterobacterales; family Yersiniaceae; genus Serratia; species Serratia sp. TMDUHS_CL. Next base: position 9,879 of record NZ_JBBBDV010000008.1, on the reverse strand, counting down.
GGTGTGCGGGCCTTGTTCGATCCACGATCCGGATGCGGCGCTGGACTACGCCCGTCGTTTGAAAACCCTGGCGGCTGACTTGAGCGATCAGCTGTATATCGTTATGCGCGTCTATTTTGAAAAACCCAGAACCACTGTCGGCTGGAAAGGTTTGATCAACGATCCGTACATGGACGGTTCGTTTGACGTTGAAGCAGGCTTGCATATCGCGCGTCGCCTGTTGCTGGATCTGGTGGGCATGGGCTTGCCGTTGGCTACCGAAGCGTTGGATCCGAACAGCCCGCAGTACCTGGGGGACTTGTTCAGCTGGTCGGCGATCGGCGCGCGCACCACCGAATCGCAGACCCACCGCGAAATGGCTTCCGGCCTGTCGATGCCGGTCGGGTTCAAAAACGGCACCGACGGCAGTCTAGGCACCGCCATCAACGCCATGCGCGCCGCCGCTATGCCGCACCGCTTCGTCGGCATCAACCAGGCGGGCCAGGTTTGCCTGCTGCAGACGCAGGGCAACCCGGACGGGCACGTGATCCTGCGCGGCGGCAAAACCCCGAACTACAGCGCCGAGCACGTTGCGGCCTGTGAAAAACAGATGCTCGAGGCGGGACTCCATCCGTCCTTGATGATAGATTGCAGCCATGGCAACTCGAATAAAGACTATCGCCGTCAGCCGGCGGTGGCCGAGTCCGTGGTGGAGCAGATCAAAGCGGGCAACCGTTCGATCACCGGCATTATGCTGGAGAGCCATCTGCATGAGGGCAATCAGTCTTCCGAACAGCCGCGTGCAGACATGCGTTACGGTGTGTCCGTCACCGACGCCTGCATCGACTGGGAGAGCACGGAAACGCTGCTGCGTCATATGCATCAGGAACTCGGCGCTGCGCTGACGGCACGCACGGGAGAAAAGTAAGTTATGGTGGCAGAACTGACCGCGCTGCGCGATCAAATCGACGAGGTGGACAAAGCGTTGCTGGATCTGCTGGCAAAACGCCTGCATCTGGTAGCGGAAGTGGGGGAGGTGAAAAGCCGCCACGGTTTACCGGTTTATGTGCCGGAGCGCGAGGCGGCGATGCTGGCCTCGCGCCGTCAGGAGGCGGAAAACCTCGGGGTGCCGCCGGATTTGATTGAGGACGTCTTGCGCCGCGTGATGCGCGAATCATACGTCAGCGAGAACGATAAAGGCTTTAAAACCCTGTGCCCGCAGCTGCGGCCGATCGTCATCATCGGCGGCAACGGCCAGATGGGCCGGCTGTTCAACCGTCTGCTGACGCTGTCGGGTTATCAGGTCAGGGTATTGGATCAGGAAGATTGGCCACAGGCGGAACAGCTGTTGGCCGACGCCGGCATGGTGATCGTCAGCGTGCCGATCCATGTGACAGAGCAGGTGATAAGCCGCCTGCCAACGTTGCCCGACGACTGTATTCTGGTGGATTTGGCGTCGGTGAAGAACCGTCCGCTGCATGCGATGCTGGCGGTGCACAACGGCCCGGTGGTGGGGCTGCACCCGATGTTCGGCCCGGACGTGGGCAGCGTGGCGAAGCAGGTAGTGGTCTACTGCGATGGCCGCCGGCCGGAGGCTTACCAGTGGTTGCTTGAACAACTGCAGGTGTGGGGGGCGCGGCTGCATCGCATCAGCGCGGTCGAACACGATCAAAACATGGCGTTTATTCAGGCGCTGCGGCACTTCGCCACCTTCGCCTACGGGTTGCACCTGGCGGAAGAGAACGTGCAACTGGAGCAACTGCTGGCGCTCTCCTCGCCGATCTACCGGCTGGAGCTGGCGATGGTTGGCCGCCTGTTTGCGCAGGATCCGCAGCTGTACGCCGACATCATCATGTCGTCGGAGGAAAATGTGGCGCTGATTAAGCGTTACTACCAGCGCTTCGGCGAGGCGATAAAGTTGTTGGAGCATGGCGACAAACAGGCGTTTATCGACAGTTTCCGCAAGGTGGAGCACTGGTTCGGCGATTACGCCCAGCGCTTCCTGGTGGAGAGCCGCACGCTGTTGCGGCAGGCTAACGACAGCCGGCAGTAAAACGCGGGTGGTAAACGTAAAGGTAAGGGGTTCGGCTTGGCCGAACCCTTTTTTTATGGTTTCAGGATGGGTTGACCGGCACCACGGTGTCGCTCGGGTAACAGCCCAGTACCTTCAGCGAGCGGGTGATTGGTGCCAGATCGCGCAGCGCTTTTTGCATCGCGTCGGCACGCAGATTGGCCTGCACATCGATATAAAACATCTCTTCCCACGGATTGCCGTTGATCGGGCGTGACTCCAGCTTGGTCATGATGATGCCGTTGTCGCGCAGAACCAGCAGCGCTTCGACCAGTGCGCCGGATTGCTGGCCGGTCGCCATGATCAGCGTGGTTTTGGCCGGCACCTGTTCGGAGACGTCAATCGCTTTACGCGCCAGGACGATAAAGCGGGTGATGTTCTGCTGCTGGTTGGCAAGGTTGTGTTCCAGCACCTGCAGCCCGTACAGTGCGCCGCCGGCTTCGCTGCCCAGCGCCGCTACCTTCGGTGAATTCAGCTTGGCGACTTTCTCCATCGCGGCGGCGGTGCTTTCGGTGTATTCGATTTTCCAGTGAGGGAAGCGGTTCAGGAACTGGCTGCACTGCTGGAACGGCTGCGGGTGACTGTAGACGGTTTCAATCTGGCTCAAATCACTGTCGCCGGCAATCAGAACGCAGTGGTTGATCGGGTTAGTCAGCTCGCCGACGATCGACAGACTGGTGTGTTGCAGCAGATCGTACACCTCGTTAATCGAGCCGGAGCTGGTGTTCTCGATCGGCAGTATCGCGTAGTCCGCCTGGCCGGTTTCCACCTGGGTGAAGATATCCTGAAACTTCTGGCAGCCGCATTCGATCAGCTGATCGAAATGGCGGGCGGCGTATTGACGCGCCGCCAGATGTGAATAAGAGCCTTTCGGGCCGAGGAAGGCGATGCGGGCGGAGTGCTGGCTGACGGGGTTGAGCTGGTGCTGCAGCAGCGCCTGTTGGGTCAGAACGGAGTCTTCAATGATCAGTTGGAACAGGCGGGTGACGTAGAAGCCGTCCAGATCGTAAGGTTTGGCGGCGGCGATCAGCGCGTCCAGCAGGTCGCGCTCGCGTTCTTTATCGCGGATCGGGCGGTGAGAGTGCAGCTTGGTCTTGCCGACTTCGATCGCCAGCTCACGGCGTTCCGCCAGCAGGGCCAACAGTTTCAAGTCCAGTGCGCTGATGCGCTCGCGCAGCACCAATAACGGGTTGTCAGTCATAATCAGCTTCCGCCTTCAGTTCTTATTCGTTGTAAAATAGCCATAAAAAAAGCCCCCTGTTTCCAGGAGGCCTTGTTGTTCGTCTTCGCATTCTTTCTCACACGACGAAACGCCTCCCAGTCAGGGGAAGGTAAAAAAGAATGCGAAGAAAAACGGTGTGCGTGGCATGGTCTACCTAAGGTTAATGCGATCAGGTTTTAAAGTAACCGCTGGCCTTTACCCCGTCAACAAAAATACCCGACAAAAAACGCGCCCTCGGGCGCGTTTGATGCGGCAATTGCTGTCGGACGGTTATTCTTGCTCTTGCGTGACTTCCGGCACGATGTCTTTCACGCTGGCATTGCAGCGGCGCGCTTCGCCTTTGTGCTGCACCTTGTTCAGCTGGCGCTCCAGCTTGGCGATCAGCTCATTAACGGCGGTGTACATGTCATCATGTTTGGCGCTGGCGACCAGCGGGCCGTTAGGCGTGGTAATGGTAGCGTCGGCGACAAACCCCTGCGGTTCTTTAGATAAGACGATATGTGGGTTTATCAGCTGGGTCTGCCATTTTTCCAGTTTGGTGAGACGGTCTTCGACGTGATTGCGGATTGCGGGAGTGATATCCATTTGTTTGCTGGTAATGTTCAATGTCATATAACTTACCTCTCTGTCTTTCCGTCTTGGTGAATCCAGCATACCCCGCTTTTTGTTTAAATGCGTGATGTAAATCACGATTTTTTGTCACTTTTTGCAAAGTTAGTTCAATCTGTGATTCAGCATCTGAATTGGTTATCTAATGCTTGAGAGTTGCCGCCGGATGGCGCATTATCGATGAGTTGACCGGTGAGGGGCGCTAGCTAACACCGTGTTTTTACTTGTGTATTTCTCCAGTAAAAAACCGGTCCACGCCAATGAAAACGGCAGCCGAGGCTGCCGTTTTGTTTTTCTGTCGTTGCCGACGCGCGGTTATTGCGGGTTGGCGGCGATCACTTTGGCCACTTTGTCAGCCTGGCCGTTCAGCTGCAGCTGCTTGTAGGCATTTTCCATCAGCGGCAACACGTCGTGCGTCGCTTTGGTATCCGGGAATTCACGCAACATCTGCTCGGCGCGATTAACGACCGCGACGTAAGCACCGCGTTTAGTGTAGTATTCCGCCACCGAAAGCTCATACTTGGCCAAGCGGTCTTTCAGATACACCAAACGCTTGTTGGCGTCGGTCGCGTATTGGCTGTTCGGGTATTGCTGAATCAACTGGCTGAAGTCGCGGAACGCAGCGCGAGCGTGCTGAGGATCGCGGTCAGAACGGTCAACCCCGAAGAAGCCCTGCAGTGCGCTGTCATCGAGCGCCATGTCGGTCAGGCCGCGCATGTACATCACGTAATCGATGTTCGGGTGCGTCGGGTTCAGACGCATGAAGCGATCGATGGATGCCTGAGCCATCGGCAAGTCGGCAGCCTTATAGTAGGCGTAAATCAAATCCAGCTGGACCTGCTGGGAATACGGCCCGAAAGGATAGCGGTTATCTAACGCTTCGAGTTGCGTAATCGCGCCCTTGAAGTTACCGTCCTGCAGTTTTTGCTGCGCGGTAGCATAGATTTCCGAAGGTGGGTTGTCGGGAACCGCATCCTTGGATGTGGAGCAACCTGCCAGCGCCAGGCTCAACGTGGCTGCCGCCACCAGATATTTCATACGCGTCATGACGTTTTGATTATCCTCAGGGTGTTATTCCGGGAGACTGTCCGTTAAGCTCCCGACAAAGACCAGGTACAATAGCACATTATATTAAACGGCATCGCCGTGAAAACCCAACGTTAACGAAGAAGCTGCATATGGCACAACAAGTACAACTCACCGCAACGGTGGCCGAATCTCAACTCGGACAACGTTTAGATCAGGCTTTGGCCGAATTGTTCCCTGATTATTCACGATCTCGCATAAAAGAGTGGATCCTGGGCGATCGGGTGAAGGTCAATGGCAAAACGTCAAACAAACCGAAAGAGAAGGTGCTGGGCGGAGAGACCGTCGCCATCGATGCACAGATTGAAGAAGAGGCGCGTTGGGAGCCCCAGGATATCGCGCTGGATATCGTCTATGAAGACAGCGACATCCTGGTGATCAACAAACCGCGCGATTTGGTGGTACACCCTGGCGCCGGTAACCCGGACGGCACGGTGCTCAATGCGTTGCTGCATCATTACCCGGAAATCGCCGACGTGCCGCGTGCCGGCATCGTACACCGTCTGGATAAAGACACCACCGGCCTGATGGTGGTGGCGAAAACCGTGCCGGCGCAAACCCGGCTGGTAGAAGCGCTGCAGGCGCGTGAAATCACCCGTGAATACGAAGCGGTGGCGATCGGCACCATGACCGCCGGCGGCACGGTAGAAGAGCCAATCGCGCGTCACTCCACCAAGCGCACCCACATGGCGGTACACCCGATGGGTAAACCGGCGGTGACGCACTACCGCATTATGGAACACTTCCGTGCGCACACCCGTCTGCGTCTGCGCCTGGAAACCGGCCGTACTCACCAGATCCGCGTACACATGGCTTACATCAGCCATCCGCTGGTGGGCGATCCGCTGTACGGCGGCCGTCCACGTCCGCCGAAAGGCGCTTCGGAAGCCTTCATCAACACGCTGCGCGGCTTTGACCGCCAGGCGCTGCACGCCACCATGCTGCGTTTGTATCATCCGATCAGCGGTATCCAGATGGAGTGGCATGCGCCGCTGCCGCAGGACATGGTCGATCTGATCAACGCGCTGAAGGCGGACACCGAAGAATTCAAAGATCAGATGGACTGGTAATGAATTCACTCATTCTGCCCGACTGGCCGTTGCCTTCCGGCGTTAAGGCCTGCAGCACCACGCGCGGCGGCGGCACCAGCCTGCCGCCTTATGACTCGCTGAACCTCGGCACCCACGTCGGTGACGAGGAGCAAGCGGTGAAGCGCAATCGGGAACGGTTGGTTACCGCCGCCGGCTTGCCGCAGATGCCTGTATGGCTCGAGCAAGTACATGGCACCCGCGTGGTGACGTTGACGGGGCAAGCGCCCGCCGATCTGCGGGCGGATGCGGTGTACAGCAACGTGCCGGGGCAGGTGTGTGCCGTGATGACGGCGGATTGTCTGCCGGTGCTGTTCTGCTCGCAGAACGGCGATGAAGTGGCCGCCGCCCACGCCGGCTGGCGTGGGTTGTGCCATGGCGTGCTGGAACAAACCGTGGCGGCGTTCAGCGCCGCACCGGGCCAGATCCGCGCCTGGCTGGGGCCGGCGATTGGCCCGCAGCAGTTTGAAGTCGGGCCGGAGGTGCGTGCCGCCTTTATCGCGGAAGACGCCGAAGCCGCGGCGGCGTTTATGCCGCACGGCGATAAGTTTTTGGCTAATATCTACTTACTGGCGCGCCAACGTTTGTTGCGGGCAGGCGTGCAGGCCATCTATGGTGGTGACCGCTGCACGGTTAACGAAAAGAGTCATTTTTTCTCCTATCGACGCGATGGAATAACCGGACGTCTGGCAAGTTTAATCTGGCTGATATAACCTATTGAATTAGGACGATCCAACGACGCATGGCGTTGTACCGAAAATTTAGCGTCGAGATAACCTTGAAAATTTGAGGGATGACCTCATTTAATCTCCAGTAGCAATTTCGACCCATCTTGGAGGTGTTATGCGTCTGGATCGTCTTACCAACAAATTCCAGCTTGCCCTCGCCGATGCCCAGTCACTAGCCCTTGGGCACGACAACCAGTTTATTGAACCGCTACATCTGATGAGCGCCCTGCTCAATCAGGAAGGGGGCACGGTTCGTCCACTATTAACTTCCGCAGGTATCGATGCCGGGCGCGTGCGCACCGAAATCGAACAGGCGCTGTCCCGTTTACCGCAGGTAGAAGGCACCGGTGGTGATGTTCAACCGTCCCACGAGCTGGTGCGCGTCTTGAACCTGTGCGACAAGCTGGCGCAGAAGCGCGCGGACAAATTCATTTCTTCCGAGCTGTTTGTGCTTGCGGTGCTGGAAGACCGCGGCTCGTTGACCGACTTGTTGAAAGCGGCAGGCGCAACGGCCGACAAAATCAGCAAAGCCATTGAACAAATGAGAGGCGGTGACAGCGTGGAAGACCAAGGCGCCGAAGACCAACGGCAAGCATTGAAGAAATACACGATCGATCTGACCGAACGCGCCGAGCAGGGCAAACTTGACCCGGTAATCGGCCGTGACGAAGAGATCCGCCGCACCATCCAGGTACTGCAGCGCCGTACCAAAAATAACCCGGTGCTGATCGGCGAACCTGGCGTGGGTAAAACCGCCATCGTCGAAGGCCTGGCGCAGCGCATCATCAACGGCGAAGTGCCTGAAGGGCTGAAGCACAAGCGCGTATTGTCCCTCGATATGGGCGCCTTGATCGCCGGCGCCAAGTACCGCGGCGAGTTTGAAGAGCGCCTGAAAGGCGTGCTCAACGATCTGGCCAAGCAGGAAGGCAGCGTTATCCTGTTTATCGACGAACTGCACACCATGGTTGGCGCCGGTAAGGCGGATGGCGCGATGGATGCGGGCAACATGCTCAAACCGGCTCTGGCACGCGGCGAGCTGCACTGCGTCGGCGCGACTACGCTCGACGAGTATCGTCAGTATATAGAGAAGGATGCGGCGCTCGAACGTCGTTTCCAGAAAGTGTATGTGGCGGAGCCGAGCGTGGAAGACACCATCGCTATCCTGCGCGGCTTGAAAGAACGTTACGAGCTGCACCACCACGTGCAGATCACCGACCCGGCCATCGTGGCGGCGGCAACGCTTTCACACCGTTATATCGCCGATCGTCAATTGCCGGACAAGGCTATCGACCTGATCGACGAAGCGGCGTCCAGCATTCGTATGCAGATGGACTCCAAGCCGGAATCGCTCGACAGGCTTGAACGCCGCATCATTCAGTTGAAGCTGGAACAACAGGCGTTAAATAAAGAGTCTGACGACGCCAGCAAGAAACGCCTGGACATGCTCAGCGACGAGCTGGGACAGAAAGAGCGCGAATATTCGGAGCTGGAAGAAGAGTGGAAAGCGGAAAAAGCCTCGCTCTCCGGCACCCAGAACATCAAGGCCGAACTCGAACAGGCCAAAATCACCCTGGAGCAGGCGCGCCGCGTCGGCGATCTGGGGCGGATGTCGGAACTGCAGTACGGCAAAATTCCTGAGCTGGAGAAACAGCTCGCCGCCGCCACGCAGGCCGAAGGCAAGAGCATGAAGCTGCTGCGCAACCGGGTGACCGATGCGGAGATTGCTGAAGTGCTGGCGCGTGCGACCGGTATCCCGGTTGCCAGAATGCTGGAAGGGGAGCGTGACAAACTGCTGCGCCTGGAGCAAGAGCTGCATTCGCGGGTTATCGGCCAGGACGAAGCGGTCAGCGCGGTCTCGAATGCTATCCGCCGCAGCCGCGCCGGATTGTCCGATCCTAACCGGCCGATCGGTTCGTTCCTGTTCCTGGGCCCGACCGGGGTGGGGAAAACCGAGCTCTGCAAAGCGCTGGCTTCGTTCCTGTTCGACAGCGACGACGCCATGGTGCGTATCGATATGTCCGAGTTTATGGAGAAACACTCCGTTTCTCGTCTGGTCGGCGCGCCTCCGGGTTATGTCGGCTATGAAGAGGGCGGTTACCTCACTGAGGCCGTGCGCCGCCGGCCTTATTCGGTGATTCTGCTGGATGAAGTCGAGAAAGCGCACCCGGACGTATTCAATATTCTGTTGCAGGTGTTGGATGACGGCCGACTGACCGATGGTCAAGGTCGTACCGTCGATTTCCGCAATACCGTGGTGATCATGACGTCCAACCTGGGCTCCGATCTGATCCAGGAGCATTTCGGTCAGATGAACTATGCACAGATGAAAGAGTCGGTGATGGAGATGGTGAGTCACCACTTCCGTCCGGAGTTCATCAACCGTATCGACGAAGTGGTGGTGTTCCATCCGCTGGGCGAGAAACACATTGCTGCAATTGCCAAGATTCAGCTGTCGCGTCTGTACAAGCGTTTGGAAGAGCGCGGTTACGAAGTGACCATGACCGAACCGGCCCTGGCGCTGTTGAGCAAAACGGGTTACGACCCTGTATATGGTGCGCGTCCGTTGAAACGCGCTATTCAGCAGGAGATCGAGAACCCGCTGGCGCAGCAAATCCTGTCCGGCAAGTTGATCCCCGGCAAGCTGGTCACGCTGGATGTGGAAAACGACCATATCGTTGCACGCCAATAACGGCAATCGAGTGTCATAAAGATGAAAGGGAGCGGGTGACCGCTCCCTTTTCTTCATCTTTGTTTGTCCCTATTTACAGGGTTTGCCGCTATTACTGCGCTAAAAGCGGTATTTTTTGACTAATAAACATCCTAAAAAGGCATTTTGGGTGATTATTTGAGCGATTGAAAAGTTTTTTGCAATTAGGGGTTGCGGCCCGCCGAGAACTCCCTATAATGCGCCTCCACTGACCGGGAACAACGACTGACAAGCCGCCGGGTCAGCGAGAGGGAAGCGAAATAAATGCTTGACTCTCCGGGCGAAAAGCGTAATATACGCAGCCCGCGCCGATGAGTTTCTCGGCACTGCTCTTTAACAATTTATCAGACAATCTGTGTGGGCACTCCACAAGACGATATCCAGCATCC
>NZ_JBBBDV010000007.1:0-247389 GCF_037137105.1 Serratia sp. TMDUHS_CL | reverse complement strand
GTCCATCATGAAAACCTGTGTGAGTGGGATGAAAAAGCAGCCTGGGAACAGGCCTGGAACCGCGCGAATGCCTTCGCTCGCACGGCGTTCGATCTGACCGGAGAAATCCCGTTCAAGGTGCTGGCCCTCAAGATCAAGCAAGACCTGCATCTGGTGGTGGTGCTGACGCACCACATCGCCGTTGACGGCTCCATGGACATCTTGCTGGCCGAACTCTCCGCGGCCTATGAGAATACGACCTCGGATACCTCTCCAGCGCCCCTCAGTTACCAAGACTATTGCCACTGGCTGACACACTGTGAAAGCCGGCAAACCGAGGCTCTGGCTTATTGGCAACGACAGCTGGCCGAACCACCGGCCGCCCCGCAACTTCCCTGCGATCGACCGCTGCCGCGCCAGGAGCGGGGGCAAGGTCGCCAGTTAAGCGTCTCCATTCCAGAAGATAAATTCATCGCGATCTCTCAGCTTTGCCGCCGACACGAAGTCTCTCTGTTCCACGGGTTACTGGCGCTGACCTGGGCTTATTTGGGGCGCCTGGCGGATACCGACGATGTCCTGTTGACCGCACCGCTACATACGCGAAACAACCACGATTTTGCCGCAACTATCGGCAATTTCGTCAATACGGTTATTTTGCGCGGCGATATGCGGCACCAGCCGCGCGTCGGTGAATTATTGCGTCAGGCCAGGCAATGTACCCAGGAAGCCATGCAGTTCGGCCAGGTTCCTTATGAAACGGTGATCGATAACGTCAAAGGACTACGCACCGCCAATGGCGCGCCGGCGCTCAACGTCATGCTATCACTGCAGCAAGAACAGCCACTGTGGACGATGAGGGATACCGGCTCCAGCCACCTGCCCATCGACTTGTTGACCAGCCGTTTCAGCCTGGGCTTCTTTTTCCGTCTCAGCAACGGCGGCCTTGAGCTGAATCTCGAATACGACACGGAACGCTTTACCGATGCCGCGGTTCAGCGCCTGATCGGCCATTGGTTCACGCTGATGAGTGCAGCGCTCGCAAACGATGAGGCCGTCGTCAATACCCTGCCTTTGCTCTCTGACGATGAGCGCCGCAACATGCTCGACGGCTGGAATGCCACGCAATGCGATTATGCCGGCGATCGGCTGGTTCATCAGCTGTTCGAAGCGCAAGTCAGTCAGGTACCTCACCACATCGCGCTATGCAATGCGCGGAACCAGATGAGTTACGCTGAGTTGGATGCGCGTGCCAATCGTTTGGCCCATTATTTGCTGGCCCAGGGATTCGACGCCGGCGCACGCATCGCTATCCTGTGCGATCGCAGCCCGGCGATGGTCATCACCATGTTGGCTATTCTGAAAGCGGGCTGTGTTTATGTGCCTTTCGATCCCGCCAGCCCTCCCGCTCGTTTTCAAGCGATGATCCGTATCGCCGGCATCACCGGTATCGCAACTGACGCGCTGTTTGCCGATACCGCCGCCGCCTTGATTGCACAAGCGCCTACCTCGTTGGCGCACGTGCACGTCGCAATAAGCGAGGACCTCTCCTGGCCTTCGATTCCCGTGGAGAGCCGCATCACATCGGATGCGCTGGCTTACATCATCTTTACATCAGGAACGACCGGCGATCCCAAGGCGGTCGCCGTCAGGCATAAACCGGTAATCAATCTGATCGAGTGGGTAAACAAGACCTTCACCGTGAACGCCAGCGACAAGTCGCTGTTCGTCACGTCACTGGCCTTCGACCTGTCCGTCTACGATCTGCTGGGCATGCTTGCCGCAGGCGGAACGATTCGCCTCGCCGACCGAGATGAAACCAGAGATCCGAGTACACTGGCCAACATCGTCTGTGCAGAGGGCATCACCTTCTGGAACTCAGCGCCCATCGCGCTCGATCAATGCGAGTCCTATTTCCCGTCGTACCCGATTCCCACATTACGCCTGGCCTTCTTGTCCGGTGACTGGATCCCCGTATCGCTGCCGGACAAGCTGCGTAAAACGTTCCCCAACCTGCAGCTGGTCGGCTTGGGCGGCGCCACTGAAGCCGTCATTTGGTCCAACTTCTTTATCATCGAGCGGGTAGCGCCGGAGCAGAGCAGCATCCCTTACGGCAAACCGATTCAAAATGCTCGCTACTACATACTGGATAAGCAACTGCAGCCCGTTCCTATCGCGGTCGAGGGCGACCTGTTTATCGGCGGCGAGGTATTGGCCGAAGGTTACTTCGGCGATCAAGAGAAAACGGTGCGCAGTTATCTGCCCGATCCATATGGCCTGACGCCAACCGCCAGAATGTATCGAACCGGCGATAGAGCCCGATTCTCTCCGGATGGCACCATCGAATTCCTGGGACGGCAAGATACGCAGATAAAAATCAATGGATACCGCATTGAAACGGGCGAAATCGAAGCTGCGCTACTCACACAACCCGGCGTAAACGGCGCTTGCGTCGTGATTAAAGGTGAGCGTCATCGCCTCTGGCTGTGCGCCTATATCGTCAGCGAGGAACACAATCAGGAGGCGATTGCACGGCTACGCGCCAATCTGCGCACCAAATTACCCGAATACATGATCCCCGCCGTATTCACCTGTCTGTCAGCATTTCCTTTAACTGCCAATGGCAAATTGGATAAACAGCGGCTCCCGGAGCCAACAACGATGAACGGTGCCGGCGATCGGCACGCCCCCCCGTCAGGACGCTATGAGATGACGATTGCCGATATCTGGAAGGACGAACTTAACTGCGAGGCACTGAACGCTACGGATAACTTTTTTGATCTCGGCGGCAACTCCGCCAGCTTGATAAGGACACACAAAACGCTGGAGAACGCGCTGAATCGCACGATCCCCATCGTCACGCTCTTTCAGTACACCACTTTGCGCAGCCTCGCCGAGTGGCTGGCCGGTCACATAGAGAACGATGCAGCGGGCGCGTCTCAGGCAACCGCACAGCGGCTCTCCGGCCGACAACGTCTAATGCAACAAAGAAAACAACGAATCACCGCCAACGACTGATCTTATTCACAGGAAAAAATGATGGATGCAGATGCCAAGCTTATCGCGCAATACCAGCCGCAGCTGGTGAAGTTGGGCGCACATAAAGTGGCTCATTTAGATGAGCCACTAATGAATCATTTAATACGAACACACCATCTTCTCAGGGAAATGGAATGTGACGAGACGATATGCTTATCCGGATTATTTCACGGCGCATACGGCACACAGGGATTACATACTGATGAGATTGGTGACATTCCGTCATCTCAAAGGGAAATTGTCAGAGCCAGTATCGGCGAAAGCGCCGAACAGCTGGTTTATCACTTCTCTGTCATGAGTTACGAATCATTGAGTAAAAGCTTCCGTAATATCCTCAAACCGGAAGGACAACCTTGTCTGAAGGATCGTAGGAACGGCCGAACACTCAACGTTTCATTAGGTCATTTCCAAGCATTGTTAGCCTTAAAACTGGCGGACGTGCTGGCACACACCCCTACGCAGAAATATCACACCTGCCTAAATCTGCCGGCGGAATACGGCATGTTTTGGGAGTTAGTCGCGGAATATCTAGGTGAAAAACCCTTGTCCATTTGGAACAAAACCATTAACGGGTAATAAAAAATGAAAACTGCAGAAAACATGGTATTACCAGAGAATAACTGGGAAGGGTTTCCCCTGTCTTTTCAACAGCAACAGCTGATTAAGCAAAATACTCGAAATAGCCCGAAATATTTCACCGCAACGTATTCTCTGTCAGGATCTTTGGACCCTAACCGTTTAATCACGGCCTTGTCCACGCTGATTACTGAACATGAGATTTTGCGAACGTCCTTCAGAAACGTGTTGGGAGAACACAGCGATGTGCTGATGGTCATCAATGAACCCTATCAGCCCGAGCTGATTATGGCGGACGGTGAGCCTTCTGACGTTAACCCGTTCAACGAGGGAGAAGCGGCATCGGCATGCGTAAGCCCCGTAGCTACAGCACGGCCACTCAAAGCCGCGCTTTACCGCATGACAGCCGACCGACATACGCTGGTGATTTCACTGCCCGCCGCCAGCCTGGACTATGTTTCCGCCGACGCGATGATGGCGGTGCTGAGCCGCCTCTATGCCGGTGAGGCTGGCGCGTCGTCCCCCATCGTACAATACGTCGATTTTGCCCAATGGCAGCGTGAGGATTTCATCCCGCAAACCGCCGTTGCTCATGTCGAGCCCAACTCTTCTTTGCGCCTGCCGCTCGAGTTCAAGTCCGACAGCCAGGATAGGCAATGCCGCCTCATAACGCTGGCGAGGGAAACACAATCTCAGCTACAAGCGCTGGCAACAGGTAACGCATTGTCCCTTCGCGCTCTGCTTTACGCTTGTTGGAGCGCTGCGTTATGGCGCATAGCGGAATATCCCGACCGTGTTGCGCTCAGCACAAACCTTGCCGGCCGCCCTTTTGCGGAACTTCAGCAGGCTTTGGGTCGCTTCGAATATGCAGTGCATACGATCGTGCAGCCCAACGCTGACATGACGTTGCTGCAGTTCGCTGAACATTGTCAGCAAGCGCTGCGACTGAGCGAGCAACAAGACGGCCGCCAGCCGGGTGATGCGCATTCAGCCGGCGAGATCGGCTATCAATTCTTCAATGCGGCGTCGGCAATCGAAACGCCCCTGCTACATTGGGAAAACCGTACCGCCATCCCTGTACCGGAACACTGCAAATTATCTCTGCAGGTGAATGCCGGTGAACGCCTCCACCTTGAGTTGCAGATACAGCAAGGCGTCTTCGATGCGGCAGGGATCGCAACGATTGAACAAGCGTTCCGCGCCACGCTGCAGGCGCTGCTCAAGACACCGCAGGCCATGCTCGATCGCTTTCCGCTTATGACTGACGATGAAACACGCATTCTGATTGAAAGCACTCATAACGCGCTGTCGTCATCGCCAGCCCTCGGTTGTTGGTACCATACTTTCAGCCGCCAGGCGGCGCAGACTCCCGATGCGCCGGCGTTAAAGTACAACTCGCGAATTTGGCGCTACGCCGAGCTGGATGCCTTCACCAATCAGTTGGCTCGCCATTTGCTGAACAATGGGGTGGAACAGGGCGCAGCGGTCGGCCTGATGCTTGAACGCAGCGATCTGGCGCTGGCAGCTATCATCGCCATCCACAAAGCCGGAGCCTGCTATGTCCCTTTCGACCCTCAACTGCCCCAGCAGCGGGTGGAGACCATTCTGAAGCAAACCAGGCCGGCACTGATGCTTGTCGCTCAAACGCAACATCGCCAGGCAAAGCTCACCCTCCCCGTGATGGCGCTGGATGCACAGTGGAATGACATTGGCGTGCTGGATGACTCCGCGCTGCCATTCACCGCGTCTGCCGACAGCCTCGCTTATGTGCTCTACACCTCCGGCTCTACCGGAGAGCCATCGCTCATCATCAATTGCAGAACTATGTGTCCGGCATTATTGAGCGTGCGGAACTGGGTGCAGCGCTCACCTATCTCTCCATTGGCCCCATCACCACCGACTTGGGCAATACCACCCTGTTCCCCGCACTGGTCACCGGTGGCTGCATCGACATCTCACCGTTCACACACGCCGAGGATATTCAGGAGCAAATTCGCTATATGGAGCAAAGCGAGTATGACGTCCTCAAATTGACCCCTTCTCATATGGCATCTCTATTCGCGCTGGCGGACGCGCCAGCGCGCCTGATGCCTGGCAAGGCCTTATTGCTGGGGGGCGAAGTGTTGAGCTGGGGGATGTGGCGCCTGTTCAACGATTTTGCGAACGGTTGTCGCATCTACAACCATTATGGGCCAACCGAAACCTGCGTGGGCGCCATTGCGCAGCAGGTAGCGTCGGATAAATACGCCAGGCTGGCTTCCACCGTTCCCCTCGGTACCCCCTTGCCGCATGCCCGCTGCTATGTCGTCGACCCGCATGGCGCATTGCTTCCCATCGGCGTCGCGGGTGAGTTATATATTGGCGGCGAAACGGTCGCTTGTGGCTACGTGCAGAGCGCTGAAGATCAGCGTCCCCGTTTTATCGCCGATCCCTGGAGCCCGCGCTCCAATGCCCGGCTTTACCGTTCAGGGGATAAAGTTCGCCGGCTTCCCGATGGCAGCCTGGAGTTCCTTGGCCGTATCGACCGTCAGTTGAAAATCCGCGGATTCCGGGTAGAACCGGCCGAAATAGAAAGAACGCTGCGCAAACATGCGGAAGTCTTGGACAGCTGCGTCGTTGAACAAGGCGAATCCGGCAGCGCGCATCTGTTGGCTTACGTGGTCCTACAAAGCGGCGACAACGGCAATGCCGATTGGTTGCGTGAGCATCTCGCCGCTTACCTGCCGGATTTCATGATCCCCTCACAAATCGTGTCGCTCTCCCGCTTCCCGTTAAACCACAACGGCAAAGTCGATCACCGCATGCTACCGGCACCGGATACACTTATCGCCGCCAACGCCGATGACTATGTCGCGCCGCAAAGCGAAACGGAAAAAAGTGTCGCGGCCATTTTCCAGGAGTTGCTGCTGGCCAACCGTGTAGGCATACACGACGACTTCTTCGACATCGGTGGGCATTCGCTTATCGCCACAAAGTTGGTCGCTCAAATCCGTTCCACCTTCGATATTCCGTTCAATCTGCGCAGCGTGTTTATGGATGCGACCGTAGCCGGCCTCAGCCGCAACATTGATAAGCAACGTCACTCTCAGGAACTGGCAATATGAACGAAACAACAAGCGGTTTATTCGCCCGACGGCGCCAGAGCCAAGGCGTATCCATCACCAGTCTGGTCACCGCGTCACCACTGACCCATGCCGGCGCTAAAGGTGTCATGTTGCGCCCGGTGCTAGCCAACCTATCCGCCCCCGAGTGGGGACAAAACAGCTGGGATTATATCGCCAGTCTGTTAGCCGAATCTGGCGCCGTTTTGCTTCGTGGCTTCAAGGTCGCGGATGTCGCGGCTTTTCGCGCTTTTGTGCAAACGTCGGCAGGCGCATTGTTGGGATACACCCACCGCTCCACGCCGCGGAGCAATATCAGCGAAGGGATATACACTTCGACCGAGTATCCGGCCGACCAACATATTCCCCAACACAATGAGATGTCCTACACCCGCAGTTGGCCCAAGCGGCTGTTCTTCCACTGCGCCGTCAAACCAGGCGCTCAGGGGCAGACTCCGCTTGCCGACAGTCAGGGTGTCTATGCGCGCCTGCCGGAAGACCTGCGCGCGCGTTTTGAAGCCCATGGCGTGATGTACGTGCGCAATTTTGGACAGGGTTTGGATCTCAGCTGGCAGCAGGTATTCCAAACGGAAAATCAGGCGGAGGTTGAGGCTTATTGCCAAGCGAACGACATCCAATGCCAATGGTTGGGGGAAGGACGCCTGCGCACACGCCAAATTTGTCAGGCGACCCTTGCCCACCCGCGAACGGGGGCGGGGATCTGGTTTAATCAGGCGCATCTGTTCCATATCAGCAATCTGCCGGCGGAAGCAGAACGTGAGTTAAGACGCGAATTCGCCGAGCATGAGCTGCCGCGCAATGCTCTGTTTGGCGACGGCAGTCCCATCCCGTCAACCGACCTGACGCTGATTCGACAAGCCTATCAACAAGAAGAAATCCTGTTCGACTGGGAACAGGGCGACATTCTAATTTTGGATAACGAAACCATTTCCCACGGCCGGCGACCATTTACGCCGCCGCGTAACATCATGGTGGCAATGACATGAGCGAATCAGGTTCATTTAAAGATGTACGTCGTGAAGTGGCGTACGCTTATGAAAAGGTGAAGTTTTTTAAAACTCACATGGAAATGTCGGGCCTACGGCCCGACGACATTAAAACCCTGGCGGACTTTAAACGCATCCCCGTCACACGCAAACTGCACTATCGGCGCAACTATCCGTCAGGGGTGTTAGCTGCCGGATTTACGCTGACCGGGCCGCATGTGATGCGCTTTCAAAGTTCGGGGACCTCAGGAGAGCGCTTGAACAGCGCGATCCTTTCCTATGACCTGGCGCGGCGACAGGCAACCAGCATGGGCGTTAATGCAAACTTCAACGCGCTGTGGCGCCCTGGTGCCCGGCCGCGCATTTGCCGCTATGCCCCGCCTAACTGCTCCGACGTAGAGTGCGGCATCGGTCTGACGACCATGGAGGAACGCACGCTGGCCGACGGCACGCTGGTCTTGCCTGTCGCTCACGACTTATTGGCGACCCCAGCCAGGATGATCAAGCAAGCGCTGGACGAAATCGCCGCCTACGATCCGGAAATTTTGGTGGTGGACCCGACGCATTTAGCCTTTTTAACTCGAGAGGCCGCCAAATTGGGACGCACTATCGTCACCACTAACAAGCTGCATATCGTTTGTGGCTATACCCATTTGACGCAGGTTGCACGACGTCAAATTCGGCACTTCTTCGGTGACGGAACACCAATCGGCAACATGCTGGGCATGTCGGAACTGGGTTACCTCGGTTTCGAATGCCACCACGGCTGTTTGCACATCAACAACCAAGACTTTTTCCTGGAGTTTTTAAGCGGGGAGCTGGAATCGGCCTTGGATGAAGTCGGTGAGTTGGTCATTTCCACCATTGATGACAGCTTGCTACCGCGCATTCGTTACGCCACCGGCGACCTGTACCGCCTGTCGTCAGAACCCTGCACCTGTGGCGCCACTTTGCCGGTAGTCAACATCGAAGGGCGCGCCACCCACAACGTCATCGGTAAAAACGGGGCGATAGTGACGCCTGCCGAGGTCGATCTGGCGGTGACCGATTGCCCAAGAATAGATTTATATAAGTTGGAACAAGACGAGCTCGGGAATCTTCGTTTTCGCTATATCCTCAATCAAGCATCATCGTCTGAGCTATTCGCATTGCAACAACGCATCAGCGCACTTTGCCAAACCCGCGACATCATTTTCGAAGCCGTGGATTACATCGCCTGCGAACGCAGCGGAAAATTCCAATCCTGCATTTCCAGATATAACGGGGCATCTCATCCATGACGAATCATTTTATTGACCGCAGTCAGTTCCCTGCGCTGATGCAGGAAATAGACGGACGGCCTCTCAACTATCTCGACAGCGCCGCGACGACCCTAAAGCCGCGCGTCATGATTGATGCCGTAACGGAGTATTACAGCCAGAACGGCGCCAATATCCATCGCGGCAAACACCGTCTCTCCGACGAAGCCTCCAATGCCTATGAAGCCGCGCGCCTCTCAGTAGCGGACTACATCAGCGCACAGGCCAACGAAGTCGTGTTTACCCACAATACGACCCATGCGCTGAACATCGTGGCGCAAGGATTGGCGCTGAGAAAATCGGATCTGGTTATCGCTGGCATCGATTCACATCATTCCCAACTATTGCCCTGGCGGCAAGTAGCCACCCTGAGGTTCATCCAAACCGATGATCAGGGCAGGATCGATTTGGATCATTTCCAGACGCTGCTCGCGCAACGACCGAAAGTGGTCGCCCTGACGCACTGCTCCAATGTCACCGGCGTTGTGCATCCCATTGAGCAGATGATCGCGATGATCCGCACACAAAGCGATGCCGTTATTGTGCTGGACGCCGCACAGTCTCTCCCGCACGGCCGTCTCAACCTCCATACGCTGGGCGCCGACTTTGTCGCCTTCTCCGCACACAAAATGCTGGGCCCAACCGGGTTGGGCTTTTTGTACGCGAACCAGCATCGCCTCGATGCACTTAAACCGCTGCAATTCGGTGGCGGTACGGTTGACTGGGTGGATGCCGATAGCCAGGTCAATCGTCGGGCGCCCTATCATCTCGAGGCCGGCACGCCGGCGATTGCCTCCGTCATCGGCGCCGGCGCGACTTTTCGTCTGTTAGCCGGCTTCGATGAGACGACACGGCGTGAACACGACAAAGGTTTGGTCAACGCGCTGCTTTCCGGGGCGGCCTCTCGCCCTTATCTCAAACTTGTCGGCCCCGCTGACGGTGAAAACCGCCATGCCATAGGCGCTTTCAAGTTCTCGAGCTGCGTTTCGGTCGGAGAAATCGCCCGCTTGCTCAGCGACGCCTACGGCATCATGTGCCGCAGCGGTTACCTGTGCGCGCAACCTTTCGTCGGCACTCTGGCCGGTGGAGAGATCCTGCGCGCATCCGCCTATTTATACAACACGACGGCTGATATCGATGCCCTGTATCAGGCCCTTGATGACCTGGCGGAGTGCATGGGGCTGCCCACGGTAAACTGATGAAAAACGGCCCGGCGTTTTATCGCTATAACGCGACGAGGAAAAAAAGATGCGATTGATGAACTATGCCATTTTTCCGAACCTGACGTTCTCTGACCCCTTCTGGGTACAGCTCCGGCAAGAGGCAAAAGCCTTGGCCGAAAGAGAAGGTGTGATGAGCAAACTCCTGCAGCAAGGAGTATTGCAGCATGCCACCTTCAACGAGGCGCTCGCAAACCGCCTGGCCTTGAAACTGGCCAATGACGATATCGATGCAACGAGCCTGAGAAACGTTGTTGAACAAACGCTGCAACGCGCGCCCGACATTGTCGACGCCGCATTGGCGGATATGCGCGCGGTTTACGAACGCGATCCCGCCTGCCACAGTACGATACAGATATTTTTTTTCTTCAAGGGATTCATCGCATTGCAAGCCTATCGTGTCTCACATGCGCTGTATCAGCACCAGCACCGTGAAATGGCCTATCACATCCAAAGCCGGGTATCAGAACTCTTCTGTATCGATATCCATCCGGCCGCCAAGCTGGGCAAAGGCATCATGCTCGACCATGCTCACGCGATTGTCATCGGTGAAACGGCGACGGTGGGCGACAACGTCTCCCTGCTGCATTCGGTGACGCTGGGAGGAACAGGAAAAGCCGGCGGCGATCGCCATCCCAAGGTGGGTAATGGCGCCGTTATCGGCGCCGGAGCCAAAATATTGGGTAATGTGCGGATCGGCGACAGTTGCTGTGTTGCCGCCGGCGCCGTTGTGCTCAAGGACATTCCGCCATCGGCCACGGCAGTGGGCATTCCCGCCCGGATTGTCGGCCTCTAAGCGCCTCCCACACTCCGGTAGCGGCGAAAAACTATCGGTGTGTGGGCTTCCGAGACATTAGGCATTTATCCGGCTATCTGAGGTCGCGCACCACGAACAGGCGCGATTCGAAACCGCCGCTCTTGAAGGTGCCGGTATTGACCCACCCCGGCGGCGAATGACCGAAGTCCTGATTGAAATCCCCGCCGCTGACCAGCCAGACCCGGCGATGGCCTTTCGATAAAACGCTGAGCTTATCGACATAGGTCTGCGCCGCCCGATCGTGGAAAAAGGTGCCGAAGCCATAGGCATTGGGCTTGCCCGAAATGCCGTTGGGCCTGGCCGGGGTATACAGCAGGGCGCGATAGCCCTTCTTGTTGTAATACACATAGCTCAGGTAGTTGAACATGTTGCTGACCACTACCGCATCGTTAGGCTGATAGTGGCTGTTGATATAGTGCACCATCACCTTGAACTCATCTTTCTCGACCGGGTAGTCGTTACGCACGCCGCAGCCGAACAGCAGGCTGAAAAACAACAGCAAAGAGATCCCGCGCACCCGGCTTTTCGTTCCGGCGATCAGCACGCCCAACACCAGCGGAATGCCGAGCGCGGCGGAATAGAGGTAGCGATCGACAAACAGCGGCGTGCGCCAGGAAATGGCGAATACCAGCGTCACCGGGATCAGAGTGCCACCAAGCAGCAGCAGCGAGAATATCCTTGGCATCACTCGCCGTTTCAGCAGCAGCGCGCACAACGCGATAAACATCGCCGGCAGCAGCCAGAGAATCACCGTGGGATAGTTGCTGCCGTCATGGCCGGTGAGAAAACGCCAATACATTGCCGGCAGATCGCCCCAGGAAACCTGAGGGATCCAACCGACGTCGCCGCCGACCCGCAGTTCAGCGATATGCGCCAGCAGATTGAACAGCACCAGCAGCCAGGGAATGTAGGCCACCCCAATCGCCACATTGGCCAGCCACCACGCCGGCTGCTTGATGTAACGTACGCCTTCTCGGCGGCATGACAGCGCCAACACCACCAGCCAGTGGGCGATCAGCGTGAAAATGGTGAAGTAATGGGTATAAAAGCTCAGCGTCATCAACAGCGCATACAGCGCCAGATAGCGGCGGTTATCCGGCGTTTTCAGCCACTTCGCCAGCACCATGGCGGCGGCGATCGCCAGCATCCCCATCAGCGCGTACATGCGCGCCTCCTGGCTGTAACGCACCGCCATCGGCATGATTGCCATCAGCCATCCCGCTATCAGCGCCGCCCGCTCGCTGGCCAACCAACGGGTAAAGCGCATCGCCAACGCTACCGTCGCCACGCCGAACACCAGGCTCAGCGAACGGGCGGCCATGATGCCGTCACCAAACAGTACCATCCAGGCATGCAGCAACAGATAATAAAGCGGCGGGTGAACGTCGAAGGAAGCGTGGTACAGCAAAGCGCCCACATCATAGCGGCTGGTCAGCACGCTGGAGGCTTCATCGCACCAAAAGTACCGATCCGTTAAGGAAATAAACCGCACGATCGCCGAAAACGCCACGATCGCCAACGCGTAATGTTTGTAACCGATGCCCTTTAAGCCGTTGTTGCTCAAAGAGACATTCGAAACCTGTTGCAGTGACATAACCGCATTCCGCCCAAGAGAACCACACAGTGTGGAGACGCAGCGTCATCATTGCCGACGGCGGGTAAATGGCGGGTAAATCAGTGCGAAAAAGTCGGCGCAGTCACCGCAGCGCCGCACGGCTCTCAGCGGATTTCAACGCTGATATCCGGGTAGGCCTTCTCGCCGTCGCTGAGATAATGCCCCAGCGCCCGGTAAGCCATCACGTACAGCACGGCGGCGGCGCACAGGCACAGCAAGGTCACAAGCAGGAATCTGGATTTGCGCACGATAGGCTCCATGGGGAAATTTTCGCCTATTGTAGCGCGGCAAAATAAACGAAAGTTCAATTGCCGGCGGGTCGAGCGCCTCGCACTCATTCGGCGAGGCGGCTCGTATCATTTCTTCAACATGTAGATAAACGAATCGACGGTTTCGCCGCCGGCGGTGGTGACGCTCACCGCTACCCGTTCATACCCCTCGCCTTCGAACGCATCGAGAGTCGGCCAGTGGTTGACGAGATTCGCTGAACGGAACAGAAAACCTTTCACCCGATTGCCGCTGTTATCCAACACGATGCCTGGGTAGCCCATCTCGGCGCCCCAGCCTTCGTTAAGCAGCGATCCGCCAACGCTGCCTTCTTCCCAGCTGCCGCCGATGGCTTCCATGATGTGCGCGTTGGGTCTGCCCGGCCCCAGGGTGCCGTATACGAATAAGCTTTGCATTTTTCACTCTGCCACTGACTGAAAGTTAGCGCATGAACATAGCACGACGCTCAGCGGCGAGCCAACGGGAGTACGGGTTACGCAGTCGAGTTTTCAAGGGAACGAGTAGGGGGAAGAAAATCAAGGGAGTAATGGCACGCCCTATAGGATTCGAACCTATGACCTACGGCTTAGAAGGCCGTTGCTCTATCCAACTGAGCTAAGGGCGCATTGAGATGCGGCAACCTGCGGCTGCGGGTTGGGATTATACGGTCAGAGGTTAGCGAGTCAATGCCTTTTCATGACGTTACGGCGGCGGCCGTGCTTTATGGCGTTTTTTCCGCCAGCGCCCGCGCGGCGAGGGTTCCCGTCAACCGGGCGCCGCCATGCTCAACCAGGCCGACACCTACGTAAATCGGCGCGCGTTCAGACCACCGCCGCCCATCCTCCCTCCACCGGCAAAGGCGAGCGGACTGCACGACTGCGGCGATGTCGCCCCAATCGGCATGCTCAACCACCCGCGCGTTGCAGGTCACCGCCACCCTTTCCTCCAGTGTGGCGTCGGGGCGGGCGCTGTTTAAAGAAGCCTGGCTCCCCGATGCCCAAACCAGCAACAGCGTGCAGCCTGCCCAGGCGCAGCCCTTCATGCGCATAACTTCCGCCACAGCGCATTCAGGCGTGCCCGCCACGATGGCGCCGCCTCATGCTTGCCGAGCTGATGCAACGCGGTGAGTTGCGCGCTGTCCGCCGGATGCAGTGAAGAATCGAACACCGTTTCCCCCACATGTTTAGGCTCCGTCGGTTGCTCGTCAGGCTGATGATGCAACGGGTAAAGCCGGGTTATCGCTCTCATGATCCTGCCCTCTTTCGCCCTGTGAACAGCCCCAGCGTATCCAAATACAGGTAAAAATGACGTAGAGGATCCTGAGGCCGGCATAAAAAAAGCGTAAATCGGCGTCGGCAACGGCCACGAGGGTGATTCTGCGCCTGACAGCGCGCTCAGCTTCTGCCAGAATAGCGGCATCCCCGCTTTTCTTAATTGATGGATTTCCACACTGATGTCAGCAAAGATTATTGATGGTAAAACGATTGCGCAGCAGGTTAGAAACGAAGTGGCTGAGCAAGTGAAACAACGTCTGGCGGCCGGCAAACGCGCCCCAGGGCTGGCGGTTGTGCTGGTCGGCGAGAACCCGGCTTCGCAAATTTACGTCGCCAGCAAGCGCCGCGCCTGCGATGAAGTCGGCTTCCTTTCCCGCTCCTACGATCTGCCCGCTGCCACCAGTGAAGCCGAGCTGCTGGCGTTGATCGACCAGCTGAACGCCGATGAGGAAATCGACGGTATTCTGGTGCAGCTGCCGCTGCCGGCCGGCATCGATAACGTCAAGGTGCTGGAACGCATCCACCCGGACAAAGACGTCGACGGCTTCCACCCGTACAACGTCGGCCGCCTGTGCCAACGCGCGCCTAAACTGCGCCCGTGCACGCCGCGCGGCATCGTCACCCTGCTGGAGCGTTATAACATCGATACCTACGGCCTGAACGCCGTGGTGGTCGGCGCTTCCAACATCGTCGGCCGTCCGATGAGCATGGAGCTGCTGCTGGCCGGCTGCACCACCACCGTCACCCACCGCTTCACCAAGAATCTGCGTCATCACGTCGAGAACGCCGATCTGCTGGTGGTGGCGGTCGGTAAGCCGGGCTTCATTCCGGGCGACTGGATCAAACCGGGCGCCATCGTGGTGGACGTCGGCATCAACCGTCTGGAAAGCGGTAAAGTGGTGGGCGATGTCGATTTCGACGCCGCCAGCGAGCGCGCCGCCTACATCACCCCAGTGCCGGGTGGCGTCGGCCCGATGACCGTTGCTACACTGATCCAAAATACCTTGCAGGCCTGCGAGGAATATCACGACGTTCAACCTAAATAAGTAAGGCAGTATGGAAATTTTCAATCTGGACAATCATCCCCACGTCGAACTGTGCGATCTGCTGAAGTTCCAGGGCTGGTGTGAAAGCGGCGGCGCCGCCAAAGAAGTCATCGCCGAAGGGCAGGTGAAAGTCGACGGCAAGGTCGAAACCCGCAAACGCTGCAAGATCGTCGCCGATCAGGTGGTGGAATTCAACGGCGGCAAGGTCACGGTTAAACCCTAACCCGCAGCCATAGAAAAAGGCGCTGAATTCAGCGCCTTTTTTGTTTTTCACTGCGGCCGGATTACTTGCGGCGCCAGGTGGTGCCCTGCGGGCCGTCTTCCAGCACGATGTTCATCTCGTTCAACCGATCGCGGGCAGCATCCGCCAGCGCCCAGTCCTTGGCGGCGCGCGCTTCGTTACGCTGTTTGATCAGCGCTTCGATCTCCGCCACTTCGCCGTCGTCAACCTGAGCGCCCCCTTGCAGGAACTGCTCCGGCTCCTGCTGCAGCAGGCCGAGCACGTTCGCCAGCTTACGCAGTTCCGCCGCCATACCGTTGGCCGCCGCCATGTCTTCACCCTTGAGGCGGTTAACCTCGCGCGCCAGATCGAACAGCGCCGAGTAGGCTTCCGGGGTGTTGAAGTCGTCGTCCATCGCTTCGCGGAAGCGGGCTTCGAACGCTTCGCCGCCGGCCGGCGCGGCGTCGGCATCGGTGCCGCGCAGCGCGGTATAGAGGCGCTCCAGCGCGGTGCGCGCCTGTTTGAGGTTCTCTTCGCTGTAGTTCAGCTGGCTGCGATAGTGGCCGGACATCAGGAAGTAACGCACCGTCTCCGCATCGTAATGACCGAGCACGTCGCGAATGGTGAAGAAGTTATCCAGCGATTTGGACATTTTCTCTTTGTCGATCATCACCATGCCGGAGTGCATCCAGTAATTGACGTACGGGCCGTCGTGGGCGCAGCTCGACTGTGCGATCTCGTTCTCGTGATGCGGGAACATCAGATCGGAACCGCCGCCGTGGATATCGAAGTGGGTGCCCAGCTGCTTGCAGTTCATGGCGGAGCATTCGATGTGCCAGCCCGGACGGCCCGGCCCCCACGGCGACTGCCAGCTTGGCTCGCCCGGCTTGGACATCTTCCACAGCACGAAGTCCATCGGGTTGCGCTTCACATCGTCGATCTCTACGCGCGCGCCGGCCTGAAGCTGATCCAGATCCTGACGCGACAGCAGCCCGTATTGCGGATCGCTGTCGATGGAGAACATCACGTCACCGTTGCTGGCCACATAGGCGTGATCGCGATCGATCAGGCGCTGGGTGATCTCGATGATCTCGGCGATGTGCTGGGTCGCGCGCGGCTCTTGATCCGGGCGGTCGATCAGCAGCGCGTCGAAGTCGGCGTGCATTTCCGCCAGCATGCGTTCGGTCAGCTGGTCGCAGGTTTCATGATTTTCCGCCGCGCGGCGGATGATTTTGTCGTCCACGTCGGTGACGTTGCGCACGTAGTTCAGCGAATAGCCGAGATAGCGCAGGTAACGCGCCACCACGTCGAAAGCGACAAAGGTACGACCGTGGCCGATGTGACACAGGTCATAGATGGTTACCCCGCACACGTACATGCCCACTTTCCCGGCATGAATGGGTTTGAATTCCTCTTTTTGACGACTCAGGGTATTAAAAATCTTTAGCATCGGGAGATTCCGTGGTGTGCGTGATAACAAAAAAGATAACCGGGCTTCAGGTTTTCCGCCCGGTAGCGTATTGAAACCTGAAGCCTGATCTATTGCAAGGTTAAGGCCATGCTTTGCTGATTTCACGCGAATAAAATGCGCGAAATTCGGCGGCTGGCGCAATTGTTATAATATAACATAAATGCAATTACCACAGACAGTGCACGGTTGAGCCGCTGCTGACTCGCTGGGGCGGATATGTTATAAGGGCGGTCTGAATGTTCACTCGCTTTACGTGACGTCTCACTTCACCTTGTTAGGATTAAAACTATGGTTACTTTCCACACCAATCACGGCGATATCGTTATCAAGACCTTTGCTGACAAAGCGCCGGTTACCGTTGAAAACTTCCTGAACTACTGCCGCGCCGGTTTCTACGACAACACCATCTTCCACCGTGTGATCAACGGCTTCATGATCCAGGGCGGCGGTTTCGAGCCGGGCATGAACCAGAAAGCGACCAACGCGACCATCAAGAACGAAGCCAACAACGGTCTGAAAAACACCATCGGCACCCTGGCAATGGCGCGCACCAACGATCCGCACTCCGCCACCGCACAGTTCTTCATCAACGTGGCTGACAACGACTTCCTGAACTTCCGCGGCGAAAACGTGCAGGGCTGGGGCTACTGCGTGTTTGCTGAAGTGGTTGAAGGCATGGACGTGGTCAACAAAATCAAAGGCGTGAAAACCGGCCGCAGCGGCATGCACCAGGACGTACCGGTAGAAGACGTCGTGATCAACAGCGTGACCGTCAGCGAGTAATCGCGGCTGCATGAGTACGCTGTTCATCGCAGATCTGCACTTGTGCGCACAGGAACCGGCAATCACTGCCGGTTTTCTGCGTTTTTTACGGCGCGAAGCAGTTCACGCCGACGCGCTGTACATCCTCGGCGATCTGTTTGAAGCCTGGATCGGCGACGACGATCCCGAGCCGCTGCACGCGGAGATCGCCGCGGCGCTGAAAGCGCTGCAACAGGCCGGCGTGCCCTGCTACTTCATCCACGGCAACCGCGATTTTCTGCTCGGCAAGCGCTTCGCCCGCGCCAGCGGCATGCAGCTGCTGCCGGAAGAGAAAGTGCTGGAGCTGTACGGCCGCAGGATCCTGATCCTGCACGGCGACACCCTGTGCACCGACGATCAGGCCTATCAGCAATTCCGCCGTAAAGTGCACAACCCGCTGATTCAAAAATTGTTCCTGGCGCTGCCGCTGCGCTGGCGACTGAAGATCGCCGCCAACATGCGCGCCCGCAGCCAGCAATCCAACCAGTACAAGTCGGAAGCCATCATGGACGTCAACCCGCAGGCAGTCGAACAGACGATGCTGCGCCACGACGTGCACTGGATGATCCACGGCCATACCCATCGCCCGGCGGTGCACCGGCTGGCGTTGAGCAACGGCGAAGCCCATCGCGCGGTGCTGGGCGCCTGGCACGTCGAAGGATCGATGGTCAAAGTCAGCGCCGACGCCGTCGAGCTGATCCAATTCCCATTCTGAGCCCCGGACTGGCGCGCGAGTGAAAATTCGCGCTTTCGGCGGTGAAAACCGGCGACGCAACCGTTTTCCTCGCCGTGCGCTCATGGTATGCTCTACGCCCTCATTCGGCCCTCAGCCGACGCCAGACAAATCACAGGAGCCTTACACCCATGGGAGCCAACGCCGCTTCAGCCGCCACTACCGGGGCGAAAATCGCAATTGTAATGGGATCGAAAAGTGACTGGGCCACCATGCAGTTCGCCGCCGAAGTCCTGACCCAGCTCGAAGTCCCCTTCCATGTCGAAGTCGTTTCCGCCCACCGTACGCCGGACAAGCTGTTCAGCTTCGCCGAGCAGGCTACCGCCAACGGCTTTGACGTGATCATCGCCGGCGCCGGCGGTGCGGCGCACCTGCCGGGCATGCTGGCGGCGAAAACCCTGGTGCCGGTGCTGGGTGTGCCGGTGCAAAGCGCCGCGCTGAGCGGCGTAGACAGCCTCTACTCCATCGTACAGATGCCGCGTGGCATTCCGGTGGGCACGCTGGCGATCGGCAAAGCCGGCGCCGCCAACGCCGGGCTGCTGGCGATGCAGATCCTGGCGCTGCACGACTCCGCGCTGGCGCAGCGTTTGGCGGACTGGCGTCGGGCGCAGACCGAAGAGGTATTGAACCACCCCGATCCGCGGGAGGACGCATGAAGCCAGTTTGCGTACTGGGCAACGGCCAGCTGGGGCGCATGCTGCGCCAGGCCGGCGAACCGCTGGGCATCGCCGTTTACCCCGTCGGCATCGATGCCGAGCCCGAGGCGGTGCCGTATCAGAACAGCGTCATTACCGCCGAGATCGAACGCTGGCCGGAAACCGCGCTAACGCGCGAGCTGGCGACCCACAGCGCCTTCGTCAACCGCGACATCTTCCCGCGCCTGGCCGATCGCCTGACGCAAAAACAGCTGCTCGACCAGCTCGGCCTGGCGACCGCGCCGTGGCAGCTGCTGGCGAGCGCCGCCGAATGGCCGCAGGTATTCGCTTCGCTGGGCGAGCTGGCGATCGTCAAACGCCGGGTCGGCGGCTATGACGGCCGCGGCCAATGGCGCTTGCGCCCGGGCCAGGAAGCCGAACTGCCGGCCGACGCCTATGGCGAGTGCATCGTCGAGCAAGGCATCAATTTCTCCGGCGAAGTGTCGCTGGTGGGCGCGCGCGGCCACGACGGCCGTTCGGTATTCTACCCGCTGACCCACAACCTGCATGAAGACGGCATCCTGCGCACCAGCGTGGCGCTGCCGCAGCCCAACCCGGCGCTGCAGCAACAGGCCGAGCAGATGCTGGCGGCGATCCTGAACGAGCTGAACTACGTCGGCGTGATGGCGATGGAGTGCTTTATCGTCGGCGATCGGCTGCTGATCAACGAACTGGCGCCGCGCGTGCACAACAGCGGCCACTGGACGCAAAACGGCGCGTCCATCAGTCAGTTCGAGTTGCATCTGCGCGCCATCCTTGGCCTGCCGTTGCCGCAGCCGGTGGTGAGCACACCGTCGGTGATGGTCAATCTGATCGGCACCGCCGTCAACGAACAGTGGCTGTCGCTGCCGCTGGTGCATCTGCACTGGTATGAGAAAGAGGTGCGCCCGGGCCGCAAGGTCGGCCATCTCAATCTGAACGACCCGAGCGCCGCCGATCTGCGCCAGGCGCTGCAGGCGCTGGCGCCGCTGCTGCCGGGCGAATACCAAAGCGGGCTGGCCTGGGCACAGCAGAAGCTGGCCTAAAGCGCCGCCGCCGAAAGTAAAAGGGGCTAGCCTTAGGCTAACCCCTTTTTTCATCCCGCTAAGTCAACATCACCCCTCATAGCTGCGGAACAGCGCCCGGCCGCGCAGCAGGCGCACGCCCAGCCAGCCGCCGCACAGCGACAGCAGCAGCGCGCTGGCCAGCGGCAACGCCCACCACAGCACCGGCGTCGGCGTCCACGGGAAGTCGAATACCCGGCTCTGCAGCAGCCACAGCGCCGCCTCGGCGCCCACCGCCGCCGCGATGCCCGCCACCAGCCCCAGCAGGGCGAACTCGCACCACAGCGTGCGGCGCAGCAGCCGTTTGCCGGCCCCCAGCGTGCGGTACACCACCAACTCCTGGCGGCGCTGACGCATGCCGACCTGCACCTGCGCCAGCAGCAGCAGGCCACCGCACAGCACCACCAGCACCACCATCACCTCCAGCGCGCGGCTGACCTGCTGCAGCACACCGCCGACCTGTTTCAGGATCGCGCCGATGTCCAGCAGGCTGAGCGTCGGAAACTGGCGGTTGAGCTGGGTCAGCATCTGGCCGTCGCCGTCGTAGCGGAAGCTGGTAAGCCAGGTCTGCGGCTGGCCGTCCAGCGCGCCCGGCGGGAAGATAAAGTAAAAGTTCGGCTTCAGGTTTTCCCAATCCACCTGG
Organism: Serratia sp. TMDUHS_CL; assembly: GCF_037137105.1. Classification (NCBI taxonomy): domain Bacteria; kingdom Pseudomonadati; phylum Pseudomonadota; class Gammaproteobacteria; order Enterobacterales; family Yersiniaceae; genus Serratia; species Serratia sp. TMDUHS_CL. Next base: position 226,547 of record NZ_JBBBDV010000007.1, on the reverse strand, counting down.
CGCAGACTGGTGACCTTGGCGCTGAACGCCTGGGTATCGCCGCTGAAGGTCAGCGTGTCGCCCAGCGTGATCTTCAGCCGCCCGGCAATGCCTTCATCCATCGAGACTTCGCCGCTTTTCGGCGGCCAACTGCCCGCCACCAGCGGATTATGATCCGGCAGATCGGCCAGCCAGGTCAGGTTCAGCTCGCGGTTCACCGCCTCGCCGCCCGGATCGTCTTCATGCACCCGCTCGGTCGCCAGCTGCTGGTTTATCTCGGTCAGGCGCACCCGGACGATCGGATAATAGGTTTCCGGCTTGATCTGGTGCTGCTGCAGGAAGGTTTTCACCTGCGGCACCTGCGCCTCAGTCATGTTGAGCAGGAAATAGTTCGGGCTGTCCGGCGGCAGCTGTTGCTGCCAGCGTTCGAGCAGATCGCCGCGCAGTACCAACAGCAGCGCCAACAGCATGAACGACAGCGAAAATGCCGCCAGCTGGCTGATGGTCACCCACGGCTGATGCAGCAGGCGGTTAACCGCCAGCCGCAGCGCCAGGCTCTTGAGCGTGATGCGGCGCAGCAACAACAGGCTGCCCCAGCCGATGCCGCCCAGCAGCAGCGCCAGCACCGCCATACCGGCCAGGATCGCCCACAGCAGCGTGCTGGCCCCCATCAGCGTCACCAGCAGCGCCACCACGACCGCCGCCGTCACCGGCAGGAAGTAGCGCAGCGGCCAGACGTTGGCCACCACGTCGCGGCGCAGCACCCGCAGCGGTTGGGTAGCCAGCAGCTGACGGTACGGCCGCAGCCCGACCAGCAGTGAAATCAGCACCAGCGCGCCGAGCGCCCACAGCCACGGCCAGGCGCCGGCGGCAGGCAATGCGGCCGGTAACACCGGTTTCAGCAGGCGAATCAACAGCGCTTCGAACGCCAGCCCGATCGCCCCGCCGCACACCGCCGCCAGCGCCATCACCGCCAGCCACTGGCCGACGATCAGCTTACGCAGCGCGCCGCGCCCGGCGCCGAGGGTTTTCAGCACCGCGATCAGATCGTAGCGGCTGCGGCAATAGTGGCTCATCGCCACCGCCACGGCGGCGATCGACAACAGCAGCGTCAGCAGGGCCGACAACAGCAGGAACTGTTGGGATCGCTGCAGAGACTTGCCGAGCGCGCTGCCGGACTCCTGCAGCCCGAACCAGCGCTGATCCGGCGTCAACTGCGGCGTCAGCCGTTCTTCGTAACGTTGAATATCCGGCTCGGCGCCGGCGAACATATAGCGGTAGGTCAGGCGGCTGCCCGGCTGCACCGCGCCGGTCTTATCGACGTCCGCCAGGTTGATCATGATGCGCGGCGCGGTCTGGAACGGGTTGAAGCCGGCGTCCGGCTCCTGAATGATTTCACCGGCGATGCGCAGCGTGGTGTCGCCCACCTCGAGCGAATCCCCGACTTTCACGTTCAGCAGCGCCAGCAGACGCGGTGCCACCAGCACGCTGCCCGGTTCGGGCTTGATGTTGGCCGGGCGCGTTTCCAGCTTGCCGTACAGCGGATAGGCCAGATCGGTGGCTTTCACGTCCGCCAGCTGCGGCCGATCGCCGGCATAGGTCATGGTGGTGAACGACAGCTGACGGCTCAGTTTCAGCCCCTGCTGCTGCGCGTCCAGCAGCCAGCCTTCCGGCACCGGATGCGCGCTGCGCAGCACCCGATCGCCGGCGATAAAGTCGCGGCTCTGTTGACTGAGCCCTTTGTCCATACGATCGCTGATGCTGCCCAGCGCCAGCACGCAAGCCACGGAGAGCGTCAGCGCCAGCCAAACGATCAGCAGCGACGGCGAGCGCCATTCGCGCCAGAACCAGCGCCAGATCATGCTTCCTCCCACAGCTTGCCTTCGCGCAGCCGCAGCCGCCGCTGGCAGCGCGCCGCCAGGGTTTCGTCATGGGTCACCAGGATCAGGGTGGTGTCAAAATCGCGGTTGAGGGAAAACAGCAGGTCGGCGATGCGATCGCCGGTTTGGCGATCGAGGTTGCCGGTCGGTTCATCGGCGAACAGCACCCGCGGCCGGCCGCTGAAGGCGCGCGCCAGCGCCACGCGCTGCTGCTCGCCGCCGGACAGCTGCGCCGGCAGGTGATCGAGCCGTTTGCCCAATCCCAGCTGTTCCAGCAGCTGCACCGCCTGCTCGCGGCTTTGCCTGTCGCTCTCGCCGCGCAGCAGCGCCGGCAGCTGCACGTTTTCCAGCGCGTTCAGCGTCGGCACCAGCATGAACGACTGAAACACGAAGCCGACGTTTCTGGCGCGCAGCGCAGCGCGCCCCTCTTCGTCCAGCGCGGTCAGCGACTCGCCGAGCAGGCGCACCTCGCCCTCGCTGCCGTCATCCAGCCCGGCCAAAATGCCCAGCAGGGTCGATTTCCCCGATCCGGATTCGCCGATCAGGGCGATCGTCTGCGCGGGTTTGACAAGCAGCTCGACTCCGGTAAGGATGGTGAGCTGATGCTCACCCTGACCAACGTGTTTACTAAGATGATGAACTTCAAGAACGTTTTCCGCTGGCATCTTCCCTTCCTTTTGCTGTTGGGATTATTCAGTTTACGCGCTGTCGCCGCCGATACCTTGTTGATTTTGGGCGACAGTTTAAGCGCCGGCTACCGCCTGCCGATCGAGCGGGCCTGGCCGACGCTGTTGGCCGAACAGTGGCAGAAAAAACCGGGTGCACCGCAGTTGGTCAACGCCAGCATCAGCGGCGACACCGCCGCACAGGGGCTGGCGCGTCTGCCCGCGCTGCTGAAACAGCATCAGCCGCGCTGGGTGCTGATCGAGCTGGGCGCCAACGACGGCCTGCGCGGTTTCCCGGCGCAGGACGTACAGCGCGATCTCGGCCAGATCATCACACAGGTGCAGCAGGCCGGCGCACAGCCGCTGCTGATGCAGATCCGCATCCCGCCGAACTACGGCCGCCGCTATACCGAGGCGTTCAGCGCCGTTTACCCGGCGCTGGCCAAGCAGTTCAACATTCCGCTGCTGCCGTTCTATATGGAACAGGTGGTGGTGAAGCCGGAATGGATGCAGGATGACGGATTGCACCCCAATGGGGACGCCCAGCCGTTTATCGCCACCTGGATGGCGGAGCGCCTGGAACCGCTAGTAAAACATGAGTCTAACTAAATTAGGGTCGTACACTAGGTAAAGTTATGCAAAAAGCAGTATTGATAACCGGCTGCTCCAGCGGGATTGGGCTGATTGCGGCGCAGGATCTGCGCAACCGCGGCTACCGGGTGCTGGCCGCCTGTCGCAAGCCGCAGGACGTGGAAAACATGCGCCAGCTCGGGCTGGAAGGCATCGAGCTGGATCTGGACGACAGCGCCAGCGTCGAGCGCGCCGCCGCCGAGGTGATCGCGCTGACCGGTGGCCGCCTGTACGGCTTGTTCAACAACGGCGGCTTCGGCGTTTACGGCCCGCTCAGCCGCATTTCGCGCAGCCAGCTGGAGCGGCAGTTCGCCACCAACCTGTTCGGCACCCACCAGCTGACCCAGCTGCTGTTGCCCGCGATGTTGCCGCACGGCGAAGGGCGCATTATCCAGACCAGCTCGGTGATGGGGCTGGTCTCCAGCGCCGGGCGCGGCGCCTACGCCGCCAGCAAGTTCGCGCTGGAGGCCTGGTCGGACGCGCTGCGCATGGAGCTGCACGGCAGCGGCATTCAGGTCAGCCTGATCGAACCGGGGCCGATTTCTACCCACTTTAGCCAGAACGTCAACCAGGCACAGAGCGACAAGCCGGTGCACAACCCCGGCATCGCCAAGCGCCTGACGCTGCCGCCGGAGGCCATTCTGCCCAAGCTGCGCCACGCGCTGGAAAGCCCGCGCGCCAAACTGCGCTACCCGGTGACCCTGCTGGCGCACGCCATGAGCGTGCTGCGCCGCATTCTGCCGGGCCGCTGTCTGGATTGGCTGCTGCGCAGCAACGCTTAATTCGCCCGCCGGGGTTGAAGAATGGCGGCGCGCCCCCATCTACACCCCATGGCTCCGCACGATCAGAGAGAAAAAAGATGCTAGCTCAAGCTGTTGTTGATATTAACGAAACTAACCTGCACCAGACGCTGGAACAATCGATGTCCATTCCGGTGCTGTTCTACTTCTGGTCCGAGCGCAGCCAACACTGCCTGCAGCTCACGCCAGTGCTGGACAAGCTGGCGGCGGAATACGCCGGTCAGTTTATTCTGGCCAAGGTGGACTGCGACGCCGAACAGATGATCGCCTCCCAATTCGGGCTGCGCTCCATTCCGACGGTCTACCTGTTCAAAGACGGCCAGCCGGTCGACGGCTTCCAGGGCCCGCAGCCCGAAGAAGCGATCCGCGACTTGCTGCAGCGTTTCCTGCCGAAGGAAGAAGACCTGAAACTGGCGCAGGCGCAGGAACTGCTGGCCGCCGGCAACGCCGCCGAAGCGCTGCCGCTGCTGAAAGACGCCTGGCAGAGTAGCCAACAGCGCAGCGACATCGGCCTGACCCTGGCCGAAACCCAGATCGCGCTCAGCCGTAGCGAAGACGCCGAAGCGGTGCTGGCAACTATCCCGCTGCAGGATCGCGATACCCGCTATCAGGGCCTGGTGGCGCAGATTGAACTGTTGAAGCAGGCGGCGGACACCCCGGAAATCCAACAGCTGCAACAGCAGGTGCAGCAGCAGCCGGACAACGTCGAGCTGGCAGTGCAGCTGGCGCTGCAGCTGCATCAGGTCGGGCGTAACGAAGAAGCGCTAGAGCTGCTGATGGGGCATCTGAAGAAAGATCTGGCCGCCGCCAACGGCAACGCGCGCAAGACTCTGATGGACATTCTGGCCGCGCTCGGCACCGGCGACGCGCTGGCCGCTAAGTATCGCCGCCAGCTGTACTCCCTGCTGTACTGATATACCCTTCTTCTTTCCAGCCGCATCGTTATCGGCTGCATGTTCGAACCCCAGTCACTTAGTTATCTAAGCTCCTGGGGTTTGTCACGTTTGCCGCCTGGACGCAACTGGAAATCCATTGGGTATATCTGTTGTCCCAAAGTAAATATTGAAGGGTATCCCCTAAATAGTTCGAGTTGCATCAAGGCGGCAAGTTTGTAAGTCCCCGGGAGCTTACTCAAGTAAGCGAGCGGGGCGCGCAAACGCAGCCAACACAGATGCAGCTTGAAATATGACGGGGATATCAGCGATAGACCCGCACCCCACCTTCCACGCCCGCCGGGCTGAACAACACCTGCCACAGCTGAATATTGCGCGAACGGAACGCGCCGGCGCAGGCATTCAGGTAATAAGTGAACATGCGTTCGAAGCGCTCGGAATAGCCGCCGGCCAATTCCGGCCACGCCCGTTTGAAGTTCTCCAGCCAGGCCATCAGCGTGCGATCGTAATCGGCGCCAAAGTTGTGCCAATCCTCCATCACGAAACGCCCTTCGCTGGCCTCGGCGATATGCCGCACCGAAGGCAGGCAGCCGTTGGGGAAGATGTATTTGTCTATCCAGGCGTCGACGTTGAGATCGGTCTGATTGGAACCGATGGTGTGCAGCAGGAACAGGCCATCCGGCTTCAGGTTGCGCGCCGCGACGCTGAAATAGGTCTCGTAGTTTTTCGGCCCGACGTGCTCGAACATGCCGACCGACACGATGCGATCGAACTGGCGATCCAGATCGCGGTAGTCCTGCAGCAAGATCTCGACGTCCAGCCCCGCGCAGCGTGCCTGCGCCAGCTTCTGCTGCTCGGCGGAAATGGTCACGCCGTGCACCGAGACGCCGTAGTTTTGCGCCGCAAACTGCGCCAACCCGCCCCAGCCGCAGCCGATATCCAGCAGCGTCATGCCCGGTTTCAGCTGCAGTTTTTCGCAGATCATCCGCAGCTTGGCCTGCTGCGCCTGCTCGAGCGTCTGCGCCTCTTTCCAGTAGCCGCAGGAGTATTGCATGTAAGGATCGAGCATCGCCCGGAACAGGTCGTTGCCGATGTCGTAATGCTCTTTGCCCACCTGCCAGGCGCGCTTGCGCGATTGGCGGTTGAACAGCCGGGCATAGGCGACACGCGCGATGTCGCTCAGGCTTTTCGGCAGCCGCTCATCGACGCCGGCCTGCAGAATGCGGGTGAACAGCATGTCCAGCCGTTCGCACTCCCACCAGCCGTCCATATAGCCTTCGCCGAAACCGAGCGATCCTTCCTGCAAAATGCGTTTGAACAGCGCCGGGTTGTGCACCCGGATATCCCAGGTGCGCGGGCCGTTGATGGCGACGCCGGCTTCCGCCAACATCTCCTCCACAATGCGATACCAGCGATCCTTCTTCTGGGCGAGTTCATCAACACTGAGCGAATCCATAACAATCCTTGGCCGAAATGTCATTTCAAAAAGCATAGTCGCAAATAAAAATGACAAATTTTTGACGGTAAATACCGGGGTGTTTTTACTCTAGCCAAGGCGAGCAACATCATGAAATGAATAAAAATTATTGAAATCATGCCATTTAGGCATACTTATCCGCGCCAGCGCGGGCGCGGATAAACCGACGGCGGCTAAGGTAAAATAGAGGTGCCGGCCTGGCCCGCCAGCACCGCGTCGATATCCTGCAGGCCACCGATATGGGCCGTCCGCCCGGTGCGATCGACGAAGCGGCTGACCGCCATGATCTTCGGCCCCATGGCGCCGTCCGCCACCGCCATCGGCGCCAGTTCCTGCGTGGTGGCGCGCCGGATAGCGCGCTGGCGCGGCGTGCCCCACTCCTGGTACACCGCGTCGGCATCGGTGAGGATCACCAGATGATCGGCCCCCACCTGCTCCGCCAACAGCGCCGCCGCCAGATCTTTGTCGATCACCGCTTCGCTGCCCGTCAGCCCATGCTCGCCGGCGATCATCGGGATACCGCCGCCGCCGTTGCAGATCACGATGTGCCGCTGCGACAGCAGCAGCGTGATCGCCTCGATGTCGAGGATCTTTTGCGGCGCCGGCGAAGGCACCACCCGGCGGATGTAGTTGCCGTCCGCCTTCAGCGTCCAGCCGTATTTGGCCTCCAGCGCCTGCCGCTGTTCCGGCGCATACACCGGCCCGATGAACTTGCTCGGCGCCTGATAATCCGCATCCTGCGCATCCACCAGCACCCGCGTCAGCAGCGTGGACACCGGCTGCTGCGGATGGCTGGCGCTCAACTGCTGCGCCAGCATATAGCCGATCATGCCCTGGCTTTCGGCCACCAGAATATCCAGCGGATAAGGCGGCACATCGCGGTACGCCAGGTTCTGCAACGCCAGCAGCCCCACCTGCGGCCCGTTGCCGTGTACGATGGCAATGCGGTATTTCTGCGCCAGCTTGCCGATGGCGTCGGCGATAAGGGCGATGCTCTTATACTGATTTTCCGCAGAGAGCACGGCTCCGCGCTGCAACAGGGCGTTGCCGCCCAACGCAATGACCAAGGTTTTCATGGTTTGCACCCGTAGTTGAAATCATACCGTCCCGGCCGGATCCGCGATCCGGCCCTCGTGTTCACACCGCGCGCCGCACAGTGCGTTAATCGTCGTCACCCCCAGCCACACGCCCAGCAGCGTGTCCGCTCCCGAGAAGTGCCCCAGGCTCAGCACCGCCGCCACCGCCGCCGATACGCCTTCAGGCGCCCGCAGCCCCTGCGCCAACGCATGCAGCGGCGTGGCGAACAGGCCCTGCTCGGCGTAACGCAGGTAGTGCGCGCTCACCAGCGTGGTCAGCGCGTCCAGCGGTGGCGTCTGGGCGAAAAACGGCGCCAGCCCGGTAACCGGGATGCGGCTGTCGAGGTGGGCGCTCAGCAGCAGGCCGAGCAAGGTGTCGTCGTTGCTCGGCGTCAGCCCCGGCCCCTTGCCCAGCGCCTGGTGCCAGTCGACCGTGTCGCCCCGCAGCCAACGGGAAAAATCCCGCACCAGCGCGGCCGGCTCCGGCGTTAACGGCTGCCTCACCAATCGGCCCAGCTCGCCGTGCAACCCGCACTGCGCCGTGCAGCGCTGCAATACCGCCGTCAGCGGCCGATCGGCAATGGCCGCACGCGGCGACAGCGCCAGATCCCGCGCCGCCGCGGCGGGCCGCACCAGGAGCGCACCCAACGTGATGCCTGCGGCGGAGAAAGCGCAGCGTCGTACGGACGGCACCGCACGCCGCACGCGATCGAAATCCCGCGCGCCAAGCTGCCACCCCATCGGGCTCAGGCCGCTGCCGGCGCGGTGCAGCGTCAGCAGCCGTGCGTTTTCCGTCAGGAAATTGATCGCGTTGTTGAAGCTGCCGACGCAGCGCAGCGCGCCGTAATCCTGCGTCGCATGGCGGCTGCCGGCCAACGCGATAATGTCCATATGCGCCTCCGTTCGCTTACGCCGTAATGCCGAGCTTGTCGGCCAGCGCTTCGATCGCTTTCTCGAAGCAGCCGAGCGGTGCACGCACCGTGCCGGCGCCAATTTGCCCGACCCCGGCTTCGCGGTGGGCGATGCCGGTGTTGATCAGCGGCGTGATGCCGGTTTCCACCACCCGCCGGGCATCCAGCCCCAGGCAGGCGCCCTGGAAGTCCCAGGTCGGGATCTGCAGCATCATGTTGCGCTCGAGGTAGATTTCCGCCATTTCCTCGGAGATGTCGGTGGCGGCGCTCATGCCGCCGGAAGCCCCGACGAAGCGCGTCACGCCCGGTGCCGCCACCATCGCCGCGCCGCCAATGCCGAAGGTTTCGGTGATCGCGCTGTCGCCGATGTCCGGGTTGGCGTCCGCCTGGCTGAATCCGGAGAAGAACAGCCCTTCCGGCGTGTTCACCGGCGCGGTGAACCAACGATCGCCCATCCCGCTGATCTTGATGCCGAAATTCTTGCCGTTGCGGGTCATTACCGTGACGATGGTGCCCTGCTCAATCTCCGCCCCGGCGTCCATCGCCGCCTTGCAGTAGGCCATCGCCAGATTGAGGAAGAACTGATCGGTGATGCTGAGGAACTGCATCACCTGCGCCAGCTCCGCCTTATCGCGCGGCAGCTGGCTGATCTCCGGCGCCAGCCTGCGCATCAGCAGCGCCGAGGCCGCGATATTGCGCTGGTGGAATTCGTCCCCCATGCTGATCGCCTGCGCCATCAGCGCGGTCAGATCGATCCCTTCCTCCAGCGTCGCCAACACCGCTTTCAGCACCGGGGCCAGCGAGTCGCGCATCCAGCGCAGGCGCTGCTGCACGTCCTCGCCGTAGGCGCCGAAGCGCATCACTTTGCCGATACCTTCGTTCATGTTGCAGTAGGCGTAATTGCCGTGAACGGTGTTCCTGACCACCACCATCGGCATGTGGGCCGAGGTGATGCCGCCCATCGGCCCCACCGCGCTCACGCTGTGGCACGGGATAAACTCGATTTCCCCCTGCGCCAGCAGCGCCAGCGCCTGCTGCTCATCCTGCGCCCAGCCTTCGAACAGGCAGGCACCGATGCAGGCGCCGCGCACCGGGCCGCTCATCTCTTGCCAGGTGACCGGCGGGCCGGCATGCAGCAGCTTGCGCCCTTCGGCCAGCTGCGGGATCAAGCGGTGCGCCAGATCCACATCCTGCCAGTGCGGGCGCGCCTCGCGGATACGGGCGATAACGGCGGCGTTTGCTTGCTCAATCGTTGCGTACATAGCGGTTCCTTACTTTAATTTTTTCAAGATGTTGGCTAATCGTTGATCGCCACCGGCTACCGGCGCCCACTGGTAATGCACCACCGGAATGTCGCTGGTTTGCAGGTCATCGGCGAAGCTGCGCAGCCCGGCGTTGATCACCGCGACGCCGTCCAGCAAGGCCGGCCGTTCGCGTTCGGGTGCGGGTAAGACGGGGGTAATCAGCTGATGCGCCAGCGCGACCGCCGCCGGCAGCGACGGCATCACCGCGATGCCGGCTTCCTGCAGGGTGGCGATTTGCCGCGAGCGCTGCTGCGGATCCTGTTCGGTGCCGGTGACGGTGGCGATTGCCGCCAGCGGGTGGGCCGCGCCGCGCGCCGCGCGCACGTTGGCCACCTCAGCCGCCAGCGACGCCGCCGGATCGTCCTGAGCGCCGAAGCCGATCACCACGTCCAGCAGCAACACGCCGGTCCGCGGCTGCTGCGCCAGGCGGGCGATTTCTTGATTGCGGGCGGTCGGGTCAATCATCGGGTGCGGGCGCCCCTGGGTATAAAAGTCATCGCCCATGTCGATGATGCGATGGTCGTCGGCCACCAGCATGGCGCCGCGCGGGTGTTCGCTATCCACCGGCAGGGACAGTTTTTCCGCCAGCAGCATCGCGCATTCGGCCGCCAGCGTGCCGCCGGCGTACAGCCCGGCGATTTTGCCGCCGGGGACCGCAGGCTGCTGCGCCGCCTGTTGCTGCACGCAGCCCAGCATCGCCGCCAGCCGCGCCGCTTCATCCAGCGTGGCGGCGAACGTGATGTTGCCCTCCTGGCGCACGGCGGACTGCGCGCCGAGGAACAGCGCCACCACCGGCTTGCCGAGCGCTTTCATCTCGTCGATCACCCGTTGGCGCACCTCGGGTGCCGGCGGTTTGGACACGAACGCCAGCACAAGACTCTGCGGATCCGCTGCCAGCATGCGCAGCGCGCTGATGGCGCTGATGCCGCCGATCTCCGCCGTCAAATCCCGCCCGCCGAGGCCAATGGCGTGCGAGATGCCCTGGCCTGCCAGGGTAATTTGCGAAATAAGCTCCTGAATGCCGGTGCCGGAGGCGCCCACTACGCCGATAGATCCGGCGGGCGCCACGTTGGCGAACGCCAGCGGCGCGCCGGCTATGCAGGCGGTGCCGCAGTCCGGCCCCATCACGATCAGCCCGCGCTCGCGCGCCTTGGTTTTCAGCGCCACTTCCTGCGCCACGCTGACGTTGTCGGAGAACATCATCACGTTGCAGCCGTCTTCCAGCGCGCTATCCGCCAGCTCCGCCGCGTATTCGCCGGCGATCGAGATCAGCGCCAGATTGGCGGCGGGCAGCTTCTGCCTGGCGGTGCGCCAGCTGCGCGCCCGCAGCAGTTTTTTGCCGCCCTGGCTCCCCTGCGCAATCGCCTTGAGCGCCGTCTCCAGCGCCGCGCCGATCTCCTCGGCGATCGTCTCGTCGGCGGACTCAGCTTTGATCGCCACGCAAATATCGTTCGGCGTCGCTTCGCTAAACTGCGGGTGCCAGAAACCGGTCACCTCCAATAAGGATTTATTGGCCGGTGTCCCCATCATGACGGATATTTCCTCGACCTTGGGAGATTCACTGAGTTTGCGGGAGATCAACATCAGGCTGACGGAATCCTGAAAGCTCCCCTTTTTAATAAAAGCATGGATCATGGTGATATCCTTAAGACAGCATTTAATAATATCGGCAATATTTCCCGCACCGGCGGCGCGGCGATGCATTGAATCCAGCGAAAAGGTTAATGATCAAGCTACAAATTAAAACCACGCCCAGAGGTGAGTACGGTCACACTTTATCTATTGTTAGAAAAAATAACTTAATCGCCTGAATATTAGTTAATCCAGACGAAAAAAAGCATTTATAAAAAAACTTCTAACAATGGCGATTTAATTCAACGAATTTTTAATCCAATCGGATAAAACGCATCTGGATCACATTATTCCCACCCGGTATTTATACATTACAACGCAGAGGCGAATTAAATAAACCGTAGTGATAAAAGGACTGTATATGAAGGTCTCTAAACAACAATTACATCAGCTTATCCAGCAAAAAATTCACGCCGCCGGCCTGAGCCAGGAACACGCCGGCATCGTCGCCGACGTGCTGGTTCATGCCGATGCGCGCGGCATTCATTCTCACGGCGCGGTCAGGGTCGAATACTATTCCGAACGCATCAGCAAAGGCGGCACCAACAATCACCCGCATTTCACCTTTGAAAAAACCGGCCCCTGCAGCGCCATTTTCGACGGCGACAACGGCGCCGGGCACGTGGCGGCCAAGCTGAGCATGGATCGCGCCATCGAGATGGCGAAAGAGAACGGCGTGGCGGTGGTGGGCGTACGCCGCATCGGCCACAGCGGGGCGCTGTCGTACTTCGTGCAACAGGCGGCGCGCGCCGGCATGATCGGCATTTCGCTGTGCCAGTCCGATCCGATGGTGGTGCCGTACGGCGGCGCCGAGGTCTACTACGGCACCAACCCCATCGCCTTCTCCGCGCCGGGCGAAGGCGATGAGCTGATCACCTTCGATATGGCCACCACCGTACAGGCCTGGGGCAAAGTGCTGGACGCCCGCTCGCGCAACGCCGCCATCCCGGATACCTGGGCGGTGGACGCCGAGGGCAAGCACACCACCGATCCGTTCGCCGTCAGCGGGCTGCTGCCGATCGCCGGGCCGAAAGGCTACGGCCTGATGATGATGGTCGACGTGCTGTCGGGCATTTTGCTCGGCCTGCCGTTCGGCAAACACGTCAGCTCGATGTATCACGATCTCAGCGCCGGCCGGGAATTGGGCCAATTGCATATCGTGCTGAACCCGGGTTATTTCACCAACGAATCCGCATTCCGTAAAAATATCAGCCAGGTCATGAAAGAATTGAATGCCGTTAAGCCGGCGCCGGGCGTCAGCAAAGTGCTTTATCCAGGGCAGAACAGCCATGCGCGTGAAATGGAAAGCGAGAAAAACGGCATCGAAATCGTCGACGATATTTATCAATACTTAATTTCAAATGCTATTTACCAGCGTTCTTACGACCATAAAGATCCCTTCGCCAGTTAACGCACTCTTATTATCGTGGGCTTTTTACGCCGCGGCTCGCGGTTGAAATGTCAGAGCCGGGGAGAAAAAAGAAAACCTTCATCAGCGCGCTCAGCGCAATAGGCCGGCCGGCGGCGAATAGCATCAGCCCTGGCCGCATCGCCGCTGAGACACAACATGCGGGCAGGTAAACATGAAAGACTTCCAACAAGAAATCCGTGATATTTCCGGCTGGTTATCGAAAATCGGCGCCGACCCCAGCGGCGGCATGACGCGTCTGCTTTATACCCCGGAATGGATCGAAGCGCAGCACGCGTTGAAAAACGTCTTCGAGGCCGCCGGGCTGAACACCCATTTTGATGCGGTCGGCAACCTGTTCGGCCGACTGGAGGGCAGCAAATACCCCGACCAGGTGATTCTCTCCGGTTCGCACATCGACACGGTGGTCAACGGCGGCAACCTCGACGGCCAGTTCGGTATCGAAGCCGCCTTCATGGCGATCAAACACCTCAAGGACACCTACGGCCCGCCGCTGCGCAGCCTGGAAGTCATCGCGCTGGCGGAAGAAGAAGGCAGCCGCTTCCCTTATGTGTTCTGGGGCAGCAAGAACATCGTCGGCCTGGCCCGGCGGGAAGACGTGCAACACATTACGGACGCCAAGGGCGTCGGCTTCGTCAACGCCATGCGCGACGCCGGTTTCGATTTCCCTCCGCCGCATCAGCCGCTGCGCAGCGACATCGCGGCCTTCGTAGAGATCCACATCGAGCAGGGCAAGGTGCTGGAAACCGAAGGCAAAACCATCGGCGTGGTGACCAGCATCGTCGGCCAACGGCGCTATGACGTGCGTCTGCAGGGCGAAGCCAACCACGCCGGCACCACCCCGATGAGTTACCGCCGGGATACCGTGCATGCCTTCAGCCGCATCTGCTGCGAATCGATCGCCAAGGCGCGCGCCGAGGGCGATCCGCTGGTGCTGACCTTCGGCAAGGTAGAGCCGAAACCGAACACCGTCAACGTGGTGCCGGGCTTTACTCACTTCACCCTCGACTGCCGCCACACCGATCAGGCCGCGCTGCTGCGCTTCACGCAGGAGATCGAGCAGGATATCCAGCGCATCTGCGCCGAGATGGGCATCGAGGCCGAGATCGATCTGTGGATGGACGAAGCGCCGATCCCGATGAACGAACAGCTGGTGGCCTGCGTCAGCCGCCTGTGCGAAACGCAGCGGCTGAATTACCGCATGATGCACAGCGGCGCCGGGCACGACTCGCAAATCTTCGCCCCGCGCGTGCCGACGGTGATGATGTTCGTGCCGAGCATCGCCGGCATCAGCCATAACCCGGCGGAAAAAACCGCCGTCGCCGATCTGAACGAAGGGGTGAAAATCCTGGCGCAGACGCTGTATCAGCTGGCCTACACCGAACAGGGGGCCGAGGCATGAGCAACGACATCGACCCGCGCTACTGGAAAAAGATCGTCGTCGTGCTCTGTCTGGGCTGGGCGGTGATCTGGATCTATCGCACCGTCCTGACGCCGATCTTCCCCGAGATCCAACAAACCATCGGCGCGCACTCCAATGCGGAAATGGGGCTGATCGCCAGCTTCTACTTCTTCGCCTACACCGGGATGCAGATCCCGGCGGGCATCCTGGTGGACAAATTCGGCAAGAAGGTGGTGCTGATCCCGGGCTTCTGCCTGTTCATCATCGCCACGCTGCTGATCGGCAACGCCACCAGCCTGACCATGGTCTATGCCGGCAGCCTGCTGGCGGGCATGGGCTGCGGCTCTTATTACGGCTCGGCCTACTCCCTGTCGTCGGAGAATATCCCGCTGGAACGCCGTGGCCTGGCGACCGCGGTGATCAACAGCGGCTCGGCGCTCGGCATGGCCATCGGCCTGATCGCCTCCAGCCTGCTGGTGAAAAGCTTCAACATGAACTGGCAGATCATGCTGTTCATCATCACCGGCCTGCTGGTGGTGATGACGCTGGTGTTCGCCGTGGTCATCAAAGGCTCGCAGCCTCAAGCCCCGGCGGCCGTCAGCCAGACCGCTGCGCCGACGGCTGCCGAGCCCGAAGAGGACGGCCAGGCCAGCGGCCTGTTCAGCCTGCGCATGATCTCCGCCTACGCAATGTACTTCGCCACCTGCTACGGCTACTACATGATAGTCACCTGGCTGCCCTCGTTCCTGCAGCAAGAGCGCGGCTTTGAAGGGGTGGCTATCGGCTTCTCCTCCGCCCTGGTGGCGTTCGCCTCGGTGCCGGGCGCGCTGTTCTTCAGCCGCATGTCCGACCGTTTCCGCAACAAGAAGGTGCAGCTGATCATTTTCCTCGAGCTGTGCGCGGCGGTGATGCTGGTTTGCACAGTCATTTCGCCGGACTCCACCATGCTGCTGATCAGCCTGATCCTGTACGGGTTGCTGGGTAAGCTGGCGGTCGATCCGATCATGATCTCCTTCGTCGCCGACAACGCGCCGAAGAAAGGCTATGGCACCAGCTTCGGCGTGTTCAACTTCTTCGGCATGTCCTCGTCGGTGATCGCCCCCTTCCTCACCGGCGTAATCTCCGACAGCACCGGCTCCAAGGTGATGGGCTTTTACATCTCCGCCGCCATCCTGCTGGTGGGCACCGCCATTTTCTTCACCGTCAACGTCTTGATGAAACGCACTACGGCAGCCCGAACGGCCACCGAGGCCTGACGGCGCTTTTTTACCGGGCGCCGCCGCGGCGCCCTTTCAACGATCAGGAGAATCAACGTGGGTTACTTCAACAATCAAACCGGTTATCCAACCGACATTCTGTCAACGCGCGCCATCATCAAACGCGGCAACTATGCGCTGATCCCGCCGAACGGCCTGGTGCGCAACGTCATTCCCGGCTTTGAAAACTGCGACGTCACCATCTTGTCGACGCCGAAACTGGGTGCCACCTTCGTCGATTATCTGGTGACGCTGCACGACTGCGGCCGCAACACCAAAGGCTTTGGCGGCGAAGAGCTCGAAACCTTCGTGTACGTCATCGACGGCGCCATCACCGCTTCCGCCGACGCCACCGACTACCCGCTGACCGCCGGCGGCTACCTTTACTGCCCGGCGGGCGTCACGATGCGGTTGGAAAACGCCAACGGCGGCCAATCCAGCCGCCTGTTCCTCTACAAGCGCCGCTATCAGCGCATCAAGGGTTACGAGGCGCACGTGGTCAGCAACAACGTCGCCAACCTGGAGCAGATCCACTACGAGGGCATGAGCGAGGTGATCCTGCAGGATCTGCTGCCGAAAGATCTGGGCTTCGACATGAATATGCACATCCTCTCCTTCGCTCCCGGCGCCAGCCACGGCTACATCGAGACCCACGTGCAGGAGCATGGCGCCTACATTCTCAGCGGTGCCGGCGTGTACAACCTGGACAATGAATGGATGCCGGTGAAGCAAGGCGACTACATCTTCATGGGCGCCTATGTGCAACAGGCGGGCTATGCGGTGGGCCAGGAAACCTTCAGCTACATCTACTCCAAGGACTGCAACCGCGACGTCGAGCCGTAAGCGCTTCGCCGCCAAAACCAAGGCCACCTGCTCGCGCAGCGTGGCCTTCTTTTTTATTTATCCCAATCGCCGGCCGATGCGCATCGCGCGGGCGACGTTGGCGGCGCTGCGCTGCAGGTTGAGTTCCCCTTGCGACAGCGCGACCGCCAGCGTACTCAGGCGCGGCAGAATACTGAACATCGCGTCGATCCCCTGCGCGTGCAGCGCCTCCGCCCCGTCCTCCACCACGCCGGCCAGCGCGATGACCGGCAGGCCGCGCGCGCGCGCCAGACGAGCGACGCCGGACAGCGCCTTGCCGCCCAGCGTTTGGCTGTCGATGCGCCCTTCGCCGGTGACCAGCAGATCGGCCTCCGCCAGCGCCTGCTCCAGGCCCAGCGCCGCCATCACGATCTCGATGCCCGGCTTCAGCGTTGCGCCGAGAAACACCTGGCAGGCGATCCCCATGCCGCCCGCCGCCCCGCCGCCGGCGACCTGTCGCACGTCGCGGCCGGTACTCTGGCGGATCACCTCGGCATACTGCGTCAGGCCCTGTTCCAACTGCGCCACCATCGCTGCCGTCGCGCCCTTCTGCGGCCCGAACACCACCGCCGCGCCACGCGGCCCCACCAGCGGATTGTCTACGTCGCAGGCGACCTCAATCCGGCACTGCCGCAGGCGCGCATCCAGCGTACTGAGATCGATTCCGCTCAGCGTCGCCAGCTCGCCGCCGCCCCACGGCAGCGCCTTGCCGTCCGGGCGGTAGAAGCGCCCGCCCAGCGCCTGCACCATGCCGACGCCGCCATCCACCGTGGCGCTGCCGCCGATGCCGAGGATCAGGTGGCGAATGCCCTGATCCAGCGCATGCAGGATCAGTTCGCCGGTACCGTAGCTGGTCGCCAGCAGCGGGTTACGGCGCTCGGCCGGCGTCAGCATTAACCCGCTGGCCGCCGCCATTTCGATCACCGCCGTCTTGCCGTCGCCGCTGACGCCGTAAAACGCCGCCACCCGTTCCCCCAGCGGCCCCGTGGCGGCCACGCTCACTTTGCGCCCGCCGGTGGCGGCCACCAGCGCGTCCACCGTGCCTTCGCCACCGTCGGCGATCGGCAGGCAGACGCACTCGGCATCGGGATAAACCTCGTGAAAGCCGCGCGCGATCGCCCGCGCCGCCCGCTCCGCGCTGACGCTTTCTTTAAATGAATCCGGTGCAATAACAATTTTCATGATGCCTCCTTTATTCGAGACGAAATAAAAAATGGCCATGCCTTCCCCCGCTGAAATAATCAGATGAGAAATGCATGGCGAAATAAAATAAAACTGTTGCCGACTATTTAATGAAGATAATGGGAAGTGTTATTTATTGACCCATTTCGCCGGCACGCTGTAGGTTAATATCGCCCCCAGTATCATCATTGTCGACAAGACGCACATCGCCGCCAAATTGCTGTGGGTCAGCTGTTTGAAATAGCCGATGATATAAGGCGAAATAAAACCGCCGATATTGGCGATGGAATTGATGAGCGCAATGCCCGCCGCGGCGCAGGTGCCGGTAAAAATGGCGTTCGGCAGGCTCCAGAACAGCGGCGACGGCACCAGGCTCGACGCCACCGCCACGCACAGCGCCGCCATCACCACGTGCTTGTTGTCCGGGAACAGGCCGATAAAGATCAGCGACACCGCGGCGATGCAGAACGGCACGATGATGTGCCAGCGCCGCTCGCGATGCTTGTCCGAACTGCGCGCGGCCACCAGCATCGCCACCACCGCCAGCATGTACGGCAGCATGGTCAGCAACCCGATATCCATCACCGAGGTCACGCCGGTGTCGCGAATGATGGTCGGAACCCAAAACGCCAGCCCGCCCTGGCCCATCACGGTGCAGAAGCAAATCAGCCACATTTTGGTGAACGCGGACGATCTCAGCATGCTTTTCATCGTCCATTCCTGCCCGCCGGCACCGCCCTGGCGCGGCGCGCTCTGCGCCATATCCTCTTTGATCAGCGCCTTCTCCTGCGGGCTGAGCCACTTGGCGCTCTGATAGGTATTATCCAGGAAACAGAAGATGACGACGGCGATCAGCAGCGCGCGCGGGCCGCTGATAAAGAACAGCCACTGCCAGCCGGAGAGGTTCATCAGGCCGTTCATGTGCTCGATGATCCACCCGCACAGCGGGCCGCCGATGATGTTGCTGACCGGGATGCCACACACGAACAGCGCGGTCATCTTGGCGCGCTGGCTGGACGGGAACCACAGCGTCAGATAGAGGATCACGCCGGGGTAGAAGCCGGCCTCCGCCAGCCCCAGCAGGAAACGCGCCAGGTAGAATTGCCAGGGATTGGTGATAAAGATGCTCAGCATCGAAATCGCCCCCCACACCACCATCAGCAGCGCGATGATCTTTCTGGCGCCGTAGCGGCTCAGCAGAATGTTACTGGGTACCCCGGCGATGATATAGCCGATGAAAAACACCCCGGCGCCCAGCCCGTAAACGGCTTCGGCCATCGAGACATTGCCGTTCAGAATATCGGGCATCATTTGAAATTTCGAAAACGAGATCCCAACCCGATCGAGATAACCGACGATATAGCTCACTAATAAAATGGGCATAATGCGCCAGGCGATTTTTCGATATAAACGGTTTTTGTCAGGGGCGGTAAGAATATCTTTATCAATAACAGCATTATCGGTTGCCATATTCAGTGTCTCCTCGGTTGGCATCCTGCTTTTTACTTTTTATTGTGCTGAATCATTTTTTATTGGATTGGCGGGGACCCTCTTTATTTATCATAAAGAGGGCGTTATTAATGTCGAACATCTCTGATTCTAACGATAAGCCGGCAAATCAAATGCCGGGGGTGCTCTTAGCCGGCCACCCGGTGGTTGCCCATGATTTCCAGCGCACGCACCAGCGCGGAGTGATCCAGCTCGCCGTCGCCATTGGCGGCGCAGACGTTGAACAGCTCCTGGCAGGTGGCGGTATTCGGCAGGCTGAGCGCCAGCGCCTTCGCGCCCTGCAGCGCCAGGTTGAGATCCTTCTGGTGCAGCGAGATGCGGAACCCCGGCGCGAACGCCCGCTTGATCATCCGCTCACCGTGCACCTCCAGAATGCGCGACGAGGCGAAACCGCCCATCAGGGCTTCGCGCACCCGGGCCGGATCGGCGCCGGCGCGCGAGGCGAAGACCAGCGCCTCGGAGACCGCTTCGATGGTCAACGCCACGATGATCTGGTTGGCGACCTTGCAGGTTTGCCCGTCGCCGTTGCCGCCGATCAGCGTGATGTTCTTGCCCATCAGCGCCAGCAGTGGCTGCACCCGTTCGAAGGTCGCTTCCTCGCCGCCCACCATGATGGTCAGCGTGCCCTGTTTGGCACCCACTTCGCCGCCGGAAACCGGCGCGTCCAGATACTGGGCGCCCAGCTGGTTGATACGCTGCGCGAATCGCTTGGTCTCCAGCGGTGAAATGGAGCTCATGTCCACCACCACTTTGCCGTTCAGCTTGCCGGCGGCGCAGCCGCGTTCACCGAACAGCACCTCTTCCACCTGCGGCGTATCCGGCACCATGATAAAGATCACGTCCGCCTCATCCGCCACCTGCTGCGGATCGCGGCAGGCGATGGCCCCTTGCTGCAACAGTGCCGCCGGCACCTCATGCCGGGTGTGGGCGTAAAGCGTGTGCCCACCCGCCAGCAGTTTTTCCGCCATCGGCGCGCCCATGATGCCCAGACCGATAAATCCCACTTTCATTTTCATCTCCTCAAGACAGGTATTTTTTAATCCATGACAGGCCGCTTTCCGTGGTGGTGAGCGGTTTGTATTCACAGCCGATCCAGCCGCGATAACCCATGCGATCCAGCTGCGCGAAGATAAACTCGCAGTTGATTTCACCGGTGCCCGGCTCGTGCCGCCCCGGATTGTCGGCGACCTGAATGTGGTCGATCTTCGCCAGCAGGCGCTCAAGGGTCTGCGTCAGCTCTCCCTCCATGCGCTGCATGTGGTAAAGGTCGTACTGCAGATACAGGTTGGGGCTGCCGATCGCCTCGATCAGTTCGATCGCCTGCCGGGAGGTTTGCAGGTAGAACTGCGGCATGTCGTAACGGTTGATCGGTTCGATCAGCAGACGGATATTCTGCCGCGCCAGAGCGTCGGCGGCGTAGCTCAGGTTCTCCTTCACCCGTTCGTCGGTGGCGTGGCGGCCGACGGCGGGATCCGGATTGCCGATCAGGCAGTTGATGCGATCGCAGCCCAGCGCCTGCGCATACTCGATCGCGCGCCCGACGCCGTCGCGGAACTCCGCTTCGCGCCCCGGCAAGCAGGCGATGCCCCGTTCGCCCGCCGCCCAGTCGCCGGCCGGCAGGTTGAACAGCACCTGGCTCAGGCGATGCGCCTCCAGTTCGCTGCGCAGCGCGGCGATCGGGTAGTCATAGGGGAACATGTATTCCACCGCGCTGAAGCCCTGCTCCTTCGCCCGGCGGAAGCGCTGCATGAAATCGACTTCGGTGAACAGCATGGACAGGTTGGCTGAAAATTTCGGCATGGTAAGGTTCCTCAACGGTAATCAAAGAAGTTGACCGAGGTCGGCGCGTCTTCCGGCGTTGCCGCCACCGGTTCGAACTCGTTGACGTTATCCAGCTCGGTGCCCATGGAAATATTGGTGACGCGCTCCAGGATGATTTCCACCACCACCGGCACCCGGTGCTGCTGCATCAGCTCCTGGGCCTGACGGAACGCTGGCGCAATCTCTTCCGGTTTGAACACCCGCAGCGCCTTGCAGCCCAGCCCTTCCGCCACCTTGACGTGATCGACGCCGTACTCGCCAATCTCCGCGTTGTTGATGTTTTCAAACGACAGCTGCACGCAGTAATCCATATCGAACCCGCGCTGCGCCTGGCGGATCAGCCCCAGATAGGCGTTGTTCACCAGCACGTGGATATAGGGCAGCTTGAACTGTGCGCCGACCGCCAGCTCTTCAATCATAAATTGGAAATCATAGTCGCCCGACAGCGCGACCACCTTGCGCTGCGGATCGGCGGCGCATACGCCCAGCGCCGCAGGCAGCGTCCAGCCCAGCGGGCCGGCCTGGCCGGCGTTGATCCAGTGACGCGGCTCGAAAACGTGCAGCATTTGCGCGGCGGCGATCTGCGACAGCCCGATGGTGGTGACGTAGCAGGCATCGCGACCAAAGGCGCGGTTCATCTCTTCATACACCCGCTGCGGCTTGACCGGCACGTTGTCGAAGTGGGTTTTGCGCAGCAGCGTTTGCTTGCGCTGCAGACAGGCAGCGCACCAGGCGTCGCGATTCGGCAACTCGCCGCGCTCGAAGCGGCGCTTTGCCGTATCCACCAGCATTTGCAGCGCAATGCGCGCGTCGGAGACGATGCCCAGATCCGGGCAGATCACCCGGCCAATCTGCGTCGGCTCAATATCGATGTGCACCACCTTGCGCCCGGCGGTGTACTTGTCTACCGAGCCGGTGTGGCGGTTGGCCCAGCGGTTGCCGATGCCGAACACCAGATCCGAATCCAGCAGGTTGGCGTTGCCGTAGCGGTGCGAGGTTTGCAGGCCCGCCATGCCCGCCATCAGCGGGTGATCGTCCGGAATGGCGCCCCAGCCCATCAAGGTCGGGATCACCGGCACGTTGCAGATCTCCGCCAGCTGCTGCAGCAGATCCGCCGCGTCGGCGTTGTGAATGCCGCCTCCGGCGATGATCAGCGGTTTTTTCGCCGCGCACAGCAGATCCAGCGCTTTGTCGATCTGCGCCTGGGTGGCCGCCGGCTTATAGGCGGGCAGTGAAGAGTAGGTGTCCGGATCAAACTCGATCTCCGCCATCTGCACGTCGAAAGGCAGGTCGATCAGCACCGGGCCCGGCCGGCCGGAGCGCATCAGGTGGAACGCCTGCTGCAGCACGCGTGGCACCAGCGCCGGTTCCTGCACGGTGACCGCCATCTTGGTCACCGGCTTGGCGATCGATTCGATGTCTACCGCCTGAAAATCTTCTTTGTGCAAACGCGCACGCGGCGCCTGGCCGGTGATGCACAGGATCGGGATCGAATCGGCGGAGGCGGAGTAAAGGCCGGTGATCATGTCGGTGCCCGCCGGGCCGGAGGTGCCGATGCACACGCCGATGTTGCCGGCGGCGGCGCGGGTGTAACCTTCCGCCATGTGCGAGGCCCCTTCCACGTGCCGCGCCAGGTAGTGTTTGATGCCGCCGTGCCGCCGCATCGCATCGTAGAACGGGTTGATCGCCGCGCCGGGCACGCCGAACGCGGTGGTGATCCCTTCTTTTTCCAGCACGTGCATTGCCGCGTCTACCGCTCGCATAATTGCCATGTGATGCTCTCCTTAATTTATTGGAAAATTTTTCCAACTTAAAATTGCGGTCAAAAAAACCCGTTTGCTCATCAAACGGGGAGTCTTGCTCCGCGCCGGTTCACCCCGGCGCGCGACGTTTACGCCTTGCTGCGCGATTCGCCCAGCGCGGCGCTGATGTCTCTGGCCACTTCACCCACCAGTTCGCCCAGCTCCTTGAACCGCTCCTTGCCGACCCGCGAACTCGGCCCGGAGATGGAGATGGCGGCGATCACGTTGTTGTTGCGATCGAAAATCGCCGAAGCCAGGCAGTTCAGGCCAAGCGCGTGCTCTTCATCGTCGATGGTGTAGCCCTGCGCCAGCGACTGATGCAGATCCTTGCGCAGCAGGTTCACGCTGGTCAGCGTCTTGGGCGTGTAGGATTGCAACCCCGAACGCACGATCAGATCCAGCATCTCCTCTTCCGCCAGCGGGTACAGCAGCGCTTTGCCGGCGCCCGAGGCGTGCAGCGGCAAGCGGCTGCCCAGCGGCGCGCACATGCGCACCATCGCCTGGCACTCGCATTGACGAATCAGCACCGCGTCGAAATTGTTGCGGATCGCCAGGTTGGCGGTCTCGCCGGACAGCAGCATCAGCCGGCGCATGAACGGCCCGGCCACCGATACCACGTCGCGATCGTTCATGTAAGCGGAACCGACGGTGAACGACTGAATGCCGATATGCCACCAGCCCAGCTGTGGATCCTGAAAGACGAATTCCGATTTCTCCAGCACTTTCAACAATCTGAAGGTGGTGGACAGCGGCAGCTCCAGCTTTTCGGACAGCACGGAAACCGACGAACTCCCCCCGGCGTTGGCCAGGTACTGGAGGATCTCCAGCCCGCGATCCAACGCCTGCGCACCTTTGGTGGCGCCGGCTTCGGTGGCGGGTCGTCCTTTCCTGCGTAATTCGGTCATTCAAGCTTCCTTTGTCAGTAACGGCATGGGTGACGCTATGATAAACGCCCTGCGCGGCGTGCGGCCAGCGCTATGCCAAAACTATGCGATACGGCTCCGGCAAGCGGCTGACCACGCAGTTGTCGGCACCTGCGCGATCGATGGTGAAAAAGTCGGTGACCTTCGCATAGGCAAACAGCGGATGGTGCCAGACATTGCGGTGATAGTTAATTCCCTGCTTGCCGTTGGTGATAAAGGCGCGCAGCGTGCCGATGGAGATGTTTTCGCCCGGTTCGGCGACGATCACCACGAAGCGTTCGCCGTTCATCGGCACAAAGGCCTGCGACGAGAGCGGATGCTTTTCCAACAGGGAAAAGGTCATCGGCAGATCGCAGGGTTCCGCCCGGTTGATGCTGGCCAGCACCCGGTTGCCATCGGACACCTCTATCTTGGCGAGATCGTGATAACGCTCGGTTTTTCCGTCATTGATATGAAAGAAACGCGAGCCCTCTATCTGCAATACATCGCCATAAGGCGCAAAGGCCGCCGGCGTTAATTCTTCGATGACTAAATCCATGTGATTCTCCAAAGCGCATGACCCAGACGACGATTGAACGGCGATATTTCACCCAACGCCTTCACTCTAGACAGCGCGTGGTGAATTTGACAGCATTTTTTTGGAAAATTTTTCCACAACAAGATCACCCGCACACTTTACGATCAAAGAGCAATATTAGTTGCTTTAAATCAATGAATTAAAAAACCGCCCAATTCATCATCGGGCAAAATGGGGCGGCGCGCGTTCATCGCTATCGGGTGATTCTGTGACCGGGATCGTGGGGTTGGGCTTTGCCGCTGCCTATCGCGCCGCAACATCAGTAGATTCTTCTCACCGATAACCGAAAAGGCGGTGTCAGCCAAGGACCCCTCATGCTGGATCACGAAACCATTCGTTCGTTTATCAAAGTTGCCGAGTGCCAAAGTTTCTCCCGCGCGGCGGAGCTGCTGCACAAAACCACCGCCACCATCAGCTACCGCATCAAAACGCTGGAGGAGAGCATCGGCACGCAGCTGTTTATCCGCACCACCCGCACCGTCAACCTGACGCCGGCCGGAGAGTATTTGCTGGAGCGCTGCCGCCAGTGGCACACCTGGCTGGACGCCATGCCGGGCGAACTGCGCCAAATCAACGACGGCGTAGAGCACCAGGTGAATATCGTTGTCAACAACCTGCTGTACGACGCCGCCGCCGTGGCCGGGCTGTTGGCCCACCTGCACGCCAAGTACCCGTTCACCCAATTTCACATTTCCCGCCAGGTGTACATGGGCGTGTGGGACGCGCTGCTGAATGAGGATTGCCATCTGGCGATCGGGGCGGCGGGCAATGAATCGCTGGAAAACAGCATCAAGGTACTGCCCCTGGGCAAGATCGATTGGGTGTTCGCCATCGCGCCGACGCACCCGCTGGCCGCCGCCGCCGATCCGCTGAACGAAACGCAGCTGCGCCCTTACGCGGCGATCAACGTCGAAGATACCGCGCGCCATTTGGCCAAGCGCACCGCCTGGCTGCTGTCGGGCCAGCAGGAGATCAAAGTGCCGGACCTGCGCACCAAGCTGGAGTGCCATCTGCGCGGTCTCGGGATCGGTTTCCTTCCGCGCCAGCTGTGCCAAACTTACCTTGATAGCGGCGAGCTGGTGGCTAAGCAGCTCAAATATCCGCGCCAGCCCTCTCCCCTGTCGCTGGCCTGGTCCGATGCTCGCGGCGGTGAGGCGGTGCGTACCCTGATCGGCCTGTTCCAGACGCGGGATCCGCTGATCGCGGGTTTGGTCAGCGCCCTGGATTAAGTCGCGGTAACGGTAGGCATTTTTCCGGCGCTGACGTAATATCTGTTTACATATGTCTGACAGGAGGTTTGCATGCTTACTTTTATTCCCATCGTGATCGTCGTCGCACTGATTGTGGTGTTCGCCGGCGTCAAAATTGTGCCGCAGGGGTTCCAATGGACGGTAGAACGCTTCGGCCGCTACACCAAAACGCTGATGCCGGGCCTGAACCTGGTGGTGCCGTTCATGGACCGCATTGGCCGCAAAATCAACATGATGGAGCAGGTGCTGGACATTCCCTCGCAGGAGGTGATTTCCCGCGATAACGCCAACGTCGCCATCGACGCGGTGTGCTTTATCCAGGTGGTCGATCCGGCGCGCGCCGCCTACGAGGTCAGCAATCTCGAACAGGCGATCGTCAACCTGACCATGACCAACTTCCGTACCGTGCTCGGCTCGATGGAGCTGGACGAAATGCTGTCGCAACGCGACAGCATCAATAGCCGCCTGCTGCACATCGTCGATGAAGCGACCAATCCGTGGGGGGTGAAAATCACCCGTATCGAGATCCGCGACGTGCGGCCACCGGCGGAACTGATCGCCTCGATGAACGCCCAGATGAAGGCCGAACGTACCAAACGCGCCGACATCCTCGAGGCGGAAGGGGTGCGCCAGGCGGCCATTCTGCGCGCCGAAGGGGAGAAGCAATCGCAGATCCTGAAGGCCGAGGGCGAACGTCAGTCGGCGTTCCTGCAGGCGGAAGCGCGTGAACGCGCCGCCGAGGCCGAGGCGCGCGCCACCCAGCTGGTGTCCGACGCCATCGCCAGCGGCAACATTCAGGCGGTGAACTACTTCGTGGCGCAGAAATACACCGACGCGCTGCAGAAGATCGGTTCCTCCAACAACAGCAAAGTGGTGATGATGCCGCTGGACGCCAGCAGCCTGCTCGGCTCGATCGGCGGCATTACCGAACTGCTGAAAGAAAGCAAAGGCAAATAATCATGCTCGAACTGATCGCGGCGAATCCGCTGTGGTTTTGGCTCTCCCTCGGGGGCGTGTTGCTGGCGGCGGAAATGCTCGGCGCCGGCGGCTACCTGCTGTGGAGCGGCGTGGCGGCGCTGTTGGTCGGCGCTCTGATCTGGCTGCTGCCGCCGCTCTCCTGGGCGTGGCAGGGCATGATCTTCGCCGTCCTGACCGTCGTCGTCGCCTACCTGTGGTGGTACTGGCTGCGCCGGCGCCCGGCGGCCGCATCCGGCGGTTCGCCGGTGCTCAACCAGCGCAACCGCCAGCTGATCGGCACCCGCGCTACGCTGACGGAGCCGATGCACAACGGTATGGGGCGCATCAATATCGGCGACAGCAGCTGGCGCGCGCAGGCGGCAGAAGATCTGCCCGCCGGCACCGAAGTGGAAGTGGTGGCGGTGGAAGGCGTCACACTGGTGATCCGCGCCCTGCCTTCATCATTGCGCTAACGAGTAAGCCGGGTTGACTCACCCCGGCTCACTCATCCTTTCAGCAGAGCCGTGTTTTACGTTTTATAATCGACCCACACTCCGCTACGCGTCGTGTAAATCTTGTTCGACAGTGGGTTGATAGTGAATAATCCGTAACCAGCGGCAGAGGTGGGAGGCAACCAATTATCTACCGTCACATTCACCCTGGGTGACGGGAAAATTATCCATCGCCCCGTAACGCCGTCAACAAAGGTAATCCGGTTAAAGTTGCCCCCTTGCACATCCAACAAAACCCCCTTCCCGGTGACCATCAGCGTCGCTAAAGAGACATCAATCAAAACCAAGCGTAATGCATCGACCGTTGTGACATCACCAACGACTCTCGTATTTTGCAGGTTTCCGCCGCCGGTAAAGCTCTTTTGCAGGTCGCAATTGGTGAGTCTTGGCATCGACGTAGAAATTACATCGCCACCGATGTAACTATTCAAAATCTTGGCGGCAGAAGAGAGCTGTAGGTTACCCGCAATATTGCCTCTGGATACTGATGAGTTATCGTCACGAATATCTACTCCCCCTACCGTTCTAACAGAATCTAAATTGACGCGGGCATTAGCCATAACCACAATGTCTTTGGCAAAGACTGTCCCTATAGCCCCCCCATTCGGAGCGGGATCACCAGGTATAATTGACACATTCGCGGTTGACGAAACATTCCCGACAGCAGTTGCCGTTGCACCGAAAGTATGAACATGCTCAACCGTGCTATTTTTAGAGGCATAGATATTAATCACGCCGGCACCGCCACCGACGGAGGAAAAGTAGCTATTCATATAGCCATATCCGTTTCTTTTTTCGGCAGAGTTGGGAGTTTCAACAGTTGCCTTGGTGACTAACGTGCCTTCTTCATGAACTTTGGCCAGCCAATTTTTTGAGCCTGATACTCGCCAAGCTTTCTCTCTACAGTCATGAGCCATTAAAGAGTTTATAGTATTGGCATTAGACTCATCAAACGTCGATCCGGTTGCAGCAGGGTAACTGGTAAAGTCGATACCGAACATCGTCTCATTGCCACAGAACAGTGCCCTGACGTCATTAAATACGTTATCAAACGTAGAAGCAAAATAGACGCCTGCGCCATTCATGTGCATTGAAGAGAGAAATTGAACTCTGGAACCTGAAAGCGTGTGCAGTTGACCATTAATCTCTTTACTCGTGTAACCATCCATATTGTAAATCGTGATGGTATCCAGATCCTGATTACCCTGAGTCGTTCCATACACTAAACCTTTTCCGTCATACTGACCATTCTGATTGAGCACGACCCAAGGCAATTTTAACCCGATATCAGTCTTTGGAGTAAATGATGAAGATTTAATGAATAAATGCAGGGCTCCAGATAAACAAGTCAGCCCACTAATATTGATAGAAGACGAAATAAATAAGCCCACTTGGGCATACGAGCCCGCTTTGGGAAACTCGCTCACCAGAGTGCATTTCTTTTCAATCGCTTTGTTTATAGCCGCCTGCAAGCTGACGGTGACATCAATATAATTTGATGTCGTTCTATCCGTAGCTTCTATCCCGTAATCATAAAGATTAACCGTGCCGGCAATCCTTTCCCAATAAAATCCGGTCGTTTGCGCAACGTGGCCGCCATCATCGGCTTTTACACCAGCAACAGAGATGAAATCACCGCCACCGTATATCCCACCGTCCTTCCACGCATTAAGCGTAACCCTGACTCCCGCTTGCGCGGGCACATAGGCTCTTAAAGCCTCAAAACTCGAGATAACAGCAAACGCGGTAGCTCGATCAGAACCGATATTCATAGAACCTCCTCTTTGAAGTCTGCGCGTCGCAATCGACACCAAGACTCTAAAACTCGGTCCTTCATAGCGCCAAAACAGCGGGTTGTGCCACACGCAGATGGACAACCCGGCGTCCGGATTATTTGGCTGCAGTCACCTGATGGCAACACCCCGCCAGGTTGTTGATGATGGGGCACTCCGCCCCCTCGTCGCCCGGGCATTGGTCGGCCAGCGCCAGCAGGCGCTGGCGCATGTCGCCCAGTTCGCTGATGTGCCTTTCGATCTCCGCCACCTTCTGCAGCGTGCGCGCCTTCACGTCCGCGCTGTGGCGGGCCGGATCGTTGAACAACGCCACCAGCTCGCGGCACTCGTCCAGGTTGAAGCCCACCTGCCGCGCCTGGCGCAGCAGCGTCAGCTCTTCAACGTGCCTGGCGGAATAGTGGCGGTAACCGTTGTCGCTGCGGATCGGGGCGGTAATCAGCGCTTTCTCTTCGTAAAAACGAATCGTCTTGCTGGTTAGCCCGGTTTTTTTCGCGACGTCGCTAATATTCATTTTCCCTCCTTGACCTTACCCTTGCTGGAAGGTTTAAGCTCCATTCTTAGTGAAAACAGGTCAGGCGGTCAACCTTTAAACACCGCCCTTTAAGCAAGGAGTTCAATCATGTCACACACCACTATGCTGGCATTGCAGGGGCTGTCCTGCATGAACTGCGCGCAGCGGGTGAAAAAAGCCCTGGAAAGCCGCAGCGATGTCGAACAGGCGGACGTTAACGTGCATTACGCCAAAGTGACCGGCGACGCGCCGGACAGCGCGCTGATCGACAGCGTGATCGCCGCCGGTTATCAGGCCGAAGTCGCGCCGCACGCCGATACCGAACTGCAGCTGAGCGGCCTGAGCTGCATGCACTGCGTCGGAACCACCCGCAAGGCGCTGGAAGCGGTGCCGGGCGTGTTCGCCGCCGACGTCGCTATCGACGGCGCGAAAGTGTACGGCGATGCCGATCCGCAGGCGCTGATCGCCGCGGTGGAAGATGCCGGCTATCACGCCAGCGTAGCGGACGCCGTCGCCCCAAAAACTGAGCCGTTGACTGACGCAACACCTTCGTTGCCGGACGTTCAGCCAGCGGCGCAATCTCCCCTTCCGGCAACCGACGGCGCGGACGACAGCGTACAGCTGCTGCTCAGCGGCATGACCTGCGCCAGCTGCGTCAATAAAGTGCAGCAGGCGCTGCAAAGCGTTCCCGGCGTAGAGCATGCGCGCGTCAACCTGGCGGAACGCAGCGCGCTGGTGACCGGCGCCGCCGATGCGCAGGCGCTGGTGGCGGCGGTGGAAAAAGCCGGCTACGGTGCCGAAATGATTCAGGATGAAACCGAACGCCGCGAGCGCCAGCAGCAGACCGCACGCGCCAACATGAAGCGCTTTAGCTGGCAGGCGGCGCTCGGTCTGGCGTTGGGTATCCCGCTGATGGCCTGGGGGCTGTTCGGCGGCAGCATGACGCTGACGCCGGAAACCCAGCGCCCCTGGCTGCTGGTCGGCGTCATCACCCTGGCGGTGATGGTGTTCGCCGGTGGGCACTTCTACCGCAACGCCTGGCGCGCGCTGATGAACGGCAGCGCCACCATGGACACCCTGGTGGCGCTCGGCACCGGCGCCGCCTGGCTTTACTCGATCGCCGTCAACATTTGGCCCGATTTCTTCCCGATGGAGGCGCGCCACCTCTATTACGAGGCCAGCGCGATGATCATCGGTTTGATCAATCTCGGCCATGCGCTGGAGCAGCGCGCCCGTCAGCGTTCTTCGCAGGCGCTGGAGCGGTTGCTGGATCTGACGCCGCCTACCGCGCGGTTGGTAACCGACGACGGCGAGCGCGATATTCCGCTGGCGGAGGTGCAGCTCGGCATGACGCTGCGGCTGACCACCGGCGATCGCGTGCCGGTCGACGGTGAAATCGTGCAGGGTGAAGTCTGGCTCGATGAAGCGATGCTGACCGGCGAAGCGGTGCCGCAGCAGAAAGGCCCCGGCGATACGGTGCATGCCGGGACGGTGGTCGACGACGGCAGCGTGCTGTTCCGCGCCGCCGCCATCGGCAGCCAAACCACGCTGGCGCGCATCATCAAACTGGTGCGCCAGGCGCAGAGCAGTAAACCGGCGATCGGCCAACTGGCCGACCGCGTCTCGGCGGTGTTCGTGCCGGCGGTAGTGGCGATCGCCCTGTTCAGCGCGGCGATGTGGTACTTCTTCGGCCCGCAGCCGCAGCTGGTCTACACGCTGGTGATCGCCACCACGGTGCTGATCATCGCCTGCCCGTGCGCATTGGGATTAGCGACGCCGATGTCGATCATCTCCGGCGTGGGCCGCGCGGCGGAGTTCGGCGTGCTGGTACGCGACGCCGATGCTCTGCAGCAGGCCAGCCAGCTGGACACCCTGGTGTTCGACAAAACCGGCACCCTGACCGAAGGGAAACCGCAGGTGGTAGAGATCCTGACCTTCAATCAGGTCAGCGAGCAGCAGGCGATCGGCTGGGCCGCCGCGCTGGAGCAAGGCTCCAACCACCCGCTGGCGCGCGCCATCATGGAACGCGCCGCCGGGCAAACGCTGCCGCAGGTCGCGCAGTTCCGCACCCTGCGCGGCGCCGGCGTCAGCGGGGAGATCGACGGCGTGCCGGTGCTGCTGGGCAACGCCGCGCTGCTGGAGCAGCATCAGGTTGCGACCGCCGAACTGGAAGCGCCGATGCGCGCCCAGGCCGAACGCGGCGTGACGCCGGTTTTGCTGGCCGTTAACGGTCAACCGGCCGCGCTGTTCGCCATTCGCGATCCGCTGCGCGAAGACAGCGTCGCGGCGCTGCAGCGCCTGCACCAGCAGGGCTATCAGCTGGTGATGCTGACCGGCGACAACCCGGTGACCGCCAACGCCATCGCCAAAGAGGCCGGCATCGATCGGGTGATTGCCGGGGTGCTGCCGGACGGTAAAGCGGCGGCGATCAAGCAGCTGCAGGCGCAGGGCCAGCGCGTGGCGATGGTCGGCGACGGCATCAACGACGCCCCGGCGCTGGCGCAGG
Source organism: Serratia sp. TMDUHS_CL (assembly GCF_037137105.1). Lineage (NCBI taxonomy): Bacteria > Pseudomonadati > Pseudomonadota > Gammaproteobacteria > Enterobacterales > Yersiniaceae > Serratia > Serratia sp. TMDUHS_CL. Next base: position 195,009 of record NZ_JBBBDV010000007.1, on the reverse strand, counting down.
CCGACGTGGGCATCGCGATGGGCGGCGGCAGCGACATCGCCATCGAAACCGCCGCCATCACCCTGATGCGCCACAGCCTGCACGGCGTGGCGGATTCGGTAGCGCTGTCGAAGGCCACGCTGCGCAACATGAAGCAGAACCTGTTCGGCGCCTTTATCTACAATACGCTGGGTATCCCGATCGCCGCCGGCGTGCTCTATCCGCTGACCGGCACGCTGCTCAGCCCGGTAGTGGCGGGCGCGGCGATGGCGCTGTCGTCGATTACCGTAGTCAGCAACGCCAACCGGCTGCTGCGTTTTAAACCCAGGAAGTGATCGCCGGGGCGCCGTCATGGCGCCCCGCTGTTTTCCGGGCTTTCCTGCGCGGCGGATAGCGTTTAGCATGAATGACGATTTTCCCTCGCCTTTCATGCTGAAACGCGCACCCGTTATTCAGGAGCCACGCCGTATGGGTCAACTGTTACGCCGCCTCGCCGCCTTTCTCGGCCTGATCTCGCCCAAACGTTACGCTTATCCGGCGTTGGACATCACTCTGCCGGGCGATCGTCGGCTGCATCTGGTGGGCAGCATCCATATGGGCACCGTCGATATGTCGCCGTTGCCGCCCCGGCTGGCCGCCCGGCTGCAACAGGCCGACGCGCTGATCGTCGAAGCCGATATCACCGATTCCGCCTCGCCTTTCGACCACGCCGAGCTGCAGCCGGCGCTGGAACAGCGCCTGTCCGCCGAAGAATATCAACGGCTGCTGGCGCTGTGCCATGAGCTGGGCGCCGATCCATACGCCTTCGCCACCCTGCCCGGCTGGCAGGTCGCGCTGATGATGCAGGCGCGCCAGGCTCAGCGCCTGGGGCTGCGGGCAGAGTACGGCGTGGACTATCAGCTGCTGCAGGCCGCCCGGGCGCAGGACAAACCGGTGATCGAGCTGGAAGGGGCGCAGCAGCAGCTGGCGATGCTGGAACAGCTGCCGGAAGGCGGCATTGCGCTGCTGCGCGATACGCTGGAGCACTGGCACACCAACGCGCGGCTGCTGCAAACCATGGTGAGCTGGTGGCTGGACGCCAAACCGCGCGGCACGCTGGACACCCTGCCCGCCACCTTCAGCGCCGGGCTGTACGACGTGCTGATGCACCAGCGCAATCGCGACTGGCGGCGTCAGCTGGAGGCGCTGCCGGCCGGGGACTATGTGGTGGCGGTTGGCGCATTGCACCTGTATGGCGAGGATAACCTGCCGGCGATGCTGCAGCCGCAGGGCTAAAAAAGAGGCCAATATCGCTATTGGCCAGTCAAAGAGGAATTTCTTGTATTCTAGTTATACGCATAGCAACCGTGTTAACGGTTACAGTAAACAGGGTAGCAACCCGGTGAATATCTTGGCAACCCGCTTTATGTAACAGCCGCTCAGGTTGCCGGGCAGGTCGGATTTTTGTATTTTTAAAGCTGGTTATCACCCTTCCCCCGCAGGGGACATTCTGGACAACACATCATGACGCCCGCAGTCGTTCTGCTCGAAAAACAAAAGGTCACCTTTACCCTTCATCCGTATCACCACGACAGCGACGAAACTAATTTCGGCGACGAAGCGGTGAGAAAGCTGGGGCTGGATGCCGATCGGGTTTACAAAACCTTGCTGGTGGCGCTGAACGGCGACGCCAAACACCTGGCGGTGGCGGTCACGCCGGTCGCCACCCAGCTGGATCTGAAAAAGGTCGCCCGCGCCCTCGGCGCCAAAAAGGCCGAGATGGCCGATCCGCAGCTGGCGCAGCGCGTCACCGGGTATCTGGTGGGCGGCATCAGCCCGCTGGGGCAGAAAAAACGGCTGCCGACGGTGATCGACAGCCCGGCGCAAGCGTTCGCCACCATCTACGTTTCCGGCGGCAAACGCGGGCTGAACATCGAGCTGGCCGCCGCCGATCTGTGCCGCCTGCTGGCCGGCAGCTTCGCCGACATCGCCAAGCGCGACTGACGCCGCGCGCTCAGCGGCACACTACCGTGGCGTCACAGGCCGCCAGCGTCTCGACCAGGCGGTCCTCCAGCGCCTTCACCTCCGCGCCGGGCACCAGATAGTTGTTGCTGATGATGGCGAACGCCAGCGGCCGTCCGGTCGCCGAGTCGACATAGCCGCTGAGCGACGAGACCCCGGTCATGGAACCGCTCTTGGCGTGGGCGCGGCCCGCCGCCGCCGTCTTCACCATGCGGCTCTGCAGCGTACCGCCCACCAGCAACCCCGGCTGGCCCGCGATGGGCAAGGCGTTATACCAGGCGGCAAACCACGGCTGTTTCCTGGCTGCCAGCAGCAGCGTCGTCAGCTGCTGCGCCGTGATCTGGTTCATGCGTGACAGCCCGGAACCGTCTACCTGACGGTACGCGCCGGCCGCGATGCCCTGGCTTTGCACAAACTGGCCGATCGCCTGCAGGCCGGCGGCCCAATCCCCCTTGCCCTGCGTCTTGCGGCCCATCGCCTTGGTCAGTACCTCGCCGTAACCGTTGTTGGACACCTTCAGGAAGGTGACGGCCAGGCGAGAGAGCGGCGGCGAGGTTTTTTCGGCCAGCAACCGGGCATCGGCAGGGGTCACGCCCTCTTCCGCGTTACCGCGCAGCGTGATGCCGTGCGCGCGCAGCGTATGTTGCAATAAGGCGCCGATCACGCGGGCCGGTTGATCGACGGTGATCAATCGCGAGCGGGTCTCCGCCTGCGCGGCGATGGTGCCGCTGACCACGATTCGGTTGCTGCCCGGCTGGCGATCGAACGTCAGTGCGGTGTCGCCGCCGGTGGTGGTGCGGTTGACCAGCGTCACCGCGTCATTGGCGGGATAGAAACCCACCCGCCCTGACGCACCGGCGCGGGCCCCCGGCTGCACGTCCACCCGCACCACGTTGATATCGCCACCGGGGGTAAAGGCGTAGTTCAGCGCCGAGATCGGCGCGCCGAAAGCGAAGGGTTCGTCGTCCCAGCTCCAGCCGGCGCCGAAGGGCGTTTGATCGAACGCGCTGGCGTCCAGGATCAGCCGCCCATGAATATGGCGAATGCCGCGCTGCGCCAGCGTGGCGGCGAAGGTGTCGAGATCGTCAGGGTGCAACGTCGGATCGCCGCTGCCCTGCAGATAGAGATCCCCCTGCAAGATGTCGCCGCGCTGCTCGCCGGTGGTCAGCAGCCGGGTTTCAAACCGGTAATCCGCCCCCAGCACGCCGAACGCCGCCAGAGAAGTGAACATCTTCATGTTGGAAGCCGGCGCCAGGCGCTGCTGCGCGTGCGCCTGATACAGCACGGTGCCGCTGTCGGCATCACGCACCATCACGCCGCTCGACGCGCCAACCAGCGCCTTGTCTTGGCCGATGGCCGCCAGCGCCTGGCTGAGCGTTTGCTCATGGCGTTGGCCGGATGACGAACACCCCGCCAGCGCCAGGATGGCGGGCAGCAGCCAGCCTGCGGTTTTCAACATGTCATCTCCCTGCTTGCGTTATCAAAACCAAATTGTTGCTCAGGCTATCATTGGAAGGCGGCGGCGGCGACTTTTGCGTGCGTTTGAAGGAGGATTTCGGCGGGAAAACAGGCGGCCTGCCCATGGGGAGCAGGCCGCTGCGGTGGCGATTAGCGATAAACGATCTCGCCCTTCGGTTCATAAGCCGCCGCATCCAGCGGCGAGTGTTTCTCGATGTACTGCTTGAGCACCTCGGCATCGATAAAGCCGGTGTTGACGTAGCTCGGCAGCCCGTCCAGCTTCGGATAGCCGTCGCCGCCCAGCGCGTTGAAGTTCAGCGTCGCCATGCGGTAGGTTTTATCCGCCTGCAGCGGCTGGCCGTTGATCTTCACCTCGCTGACGCCCTTGCCGTCCGCCACCAGGCTGACGTTGGCGAACTGGGCGTAGGCGCCGGAATCCGGCTTCATGTTGGCCACTACCGCCAGGTACTGCTCAACCTCGCGGCCTTTCATATCGACATGCACCAGGGTGTTGCCGAACGGCTGTACCTTGAGCACGTTTTTGTAGGTGATATCGCCGCTTTCAATGGAATCACGCACCCCACCGCCGCTCATCACCGCGAAGTCGGCATCGGCGCGCTCCCTCTGCGCGGCCAACATCACCCGCGCCAGGTTGGTTTGCACGAAGCGCACCTTGCTGCGATCGCCCTCCAGCTTGCCGTTAACGCTACCGATCTTCACGCTCAGCTGCTCCTTGCCCTTCTCCTGGAACGGCGTCAGCAGCTTCATCATGGTCGGATCTTCCGCGATCTGCTGGGTGTAATACACGCGCTCGCTGGTGCCGTCCGCCTTCTCCACCTTCTTCTTCAGGTTCACCGGGATCAGCTGATAATGCACCAGCTTCAGCTCACCGTTGCGGAATTCGAAGTCGGCGCGGCCCACGTATTTGCCCCACTCATGCGCCTGCACGATCCAGGTGCCGTTCTGGCGATCCGGCGAGCACGGCGTGCCCGGCACATAATCCACCTGCTTACGGTTGTCGCCGGCCATGCACACCGGATCCTGCGAGTGGCCGCCGACGATCATGTCGAGATACCCGGCCGGCAGGCTGCGCGCCATCTCCACGTCGCCCGGCGCGTTGGAGCCGTGTTCGCCGTTGTCATAGTGCCCCATGTGGGTAGCGGCGATGATCACGTCCGGCTTCTCATCCTTGCGCAATTGCTCCACCACCCGCTTAGCCTCCGGCGCCGGCACGCGGAATTCAATGTCGGTAAAGTACTCTGGGTTGCCCATTTTCGCGGTGTCGTCGGTCGTCAGGCCGATCACCGCGATCTTGATGCCCTGCTTGTCGAACAAGGCGTAAGGCTTGAACAGCCGCTGGCCGGTACTTTTCTGATAGATGTTGGCGGACAGCAGCGGGAAGGTCGCCCATTTTTCCTGCTGGCGCAGTACGCTCAGCGGGTTGTCGAATTCGTGGTTGCCGATCGCCATCGCGTCGTAACCCACCAGGTTCATGCCGCGGAAGTCCGGCTCGGCGTCCTGCAGGTCCGATTCCGGCACGCCGGTGTTGATATCGCCGCCCGACAGCAGCAGCAGGCTGCCGCCCTGCGCCGCCACTTCCTGACGAATGCCGTCCACCAGCGTTTTCTGCGCACCCAGGCCGTATTCGCCGTGATCGTTCTGCCAGAAGTGACCGTGATGATCGTTGGTGTGCAGAATGGTGATGGCGTAGGTCTTATCCTTTTCCCAGGCACTGGCGGCCCCCGACAGCAACGTCAGGGAAACGGCCAACGCGCATGCGGTGGTTTTCAGCGAAAAGCGCATGGCGGATCTCCGTGTATTAAATGGCTTTTATGATGAGGGCGAAATTGTAGCGCGAATTAATGACAGCTGATTTCAAATTTTTGCGATGTGAGTCTGATTATTTCAGATATGGTAAAAATTGAGCACCCTGCCTAAGATGTCATCTCTGTGCTCAACAACTTATCAGGCTAATAATAATATGACCGACAGTAGCCAAAGCGCGATGCCGCCCGCCAAGGGCAGCGCGGTGAAGGGAACCGCCTTCTCCATCCTTGGCGCCATCAGCGTGTCTCACCTGCTCAACGATATGATCCAGTCGCTGATCCTGGCGATTTACCCGATCCTGCAAGCCGATTTTCACCTCAGCTTCGTGCAGATCGGCATGATTACCCTGACCTATCAGCTGACGGCCTCGCTGCTGCAGCCGCTGATTGGCTATTACACCGATAAACACCCGCAGCCTTACTCGCTGCCGATCGGCATGGGCTTTACCCTGTCCGGCCTGCTGCTGCTGTCGGTGGCGAGCACCTTCCCGCTGGTGCTGCTGGCGGCGGCGCTGGTGGGCACCGGCTCATCGGTCTTCCACCCGGAATCCTCGCGCGTGGCGCGCATGGCCTCCGGCGGTCGGCACGGCCTGGCGCAGTCGCTGTTCCAGGTCGGCGGCAACTTCGGCAGCTCGCTCGGCCCGCTGCTGGCGGCGCTGATCATCGCGCCTTACGGCAAGGGCAACGTCGCCTGGTTCTCGCTGGCGGCGCTGCTGGCGATCGTGGTGTTGCTACAGGTCAGCAAGTGGTATCAACATCAGCACCGGGCAACTAAAGGGCAGCCGAAAAGCCCGTCGCTGCTGAAACCGCTGCCAAAACGTACCGTTGCCTACTCGCTGGGCATCCTGCTGGTGCTGATTTTCTCCAAATACTTCTATCTTGCCAGCATCAGCAGCTATTACACCTTTTATCTGATACATAAGTTCGGCGTTTCGGTGCAGAATGCACAGATTCACCTGTTCGCCTTCCTGTTCGCAGTGGCGGCTGGAACCATTATCGGCGGGCCTCTCGGCGACAAGATAGGGCGTAAATATGTTATTTGGGGCTCCATTCTCGGCGCTGCACCGTTTACCCTTGTTTTACCCTATGCATCCCTGTATTGGACCGGCATTTTGACGGTGATCATCGGGGTTATTCTCGCCTCGGCGTTCTCCGCCATCCTGGTCTATGCGCAGGAGCTGATCCCCGGTAAAGTCGGCATGGTTTCCGGCTTATTCTTCGGTTTTGCTTTCGGTATGGGTGGGTTAGGTGCGGCAGTTCTTGGTTATGTCGCCGATTTGACCAGTATCGAGCTGGTCTACCAAATCTGTGCTTTCCTGCCGCTGATCGGCATTATCACGGCGCTACTGCCCAATATGGAGCATAAAGCGCAATAACCCCGCTGAATACCCGGATGAAATTATTTATTCATCCGGGTTATCCCACGGATAAACCAATGTTATTTGGCTTATCTGACACAAAATCTCCTCATTGCCGCGCCTTAAGTGAAATCCTCTGCTTTTTTACAAAAAAGGCCAAATTAGCCAAGCAAGCCGCGAACAAATGCAATAAACTAAATGTATCTTTTCGTAACTTTGTTGCGTTTCTCCCGTGCCGCGATGCATAGCCAGAAGGAGTATGGATGCATAATTCAACACCGCTCATCACCACCATCGTCGGAGGGTTAGTACTCGCCTTCCTCCTCGGCATGCTGGCGAACCGCCTGCGCATCTCCCCTCTGGTGGGGTATCTGGCCGCAGGGGTGCTCGCCGGCCCGTTCACCCCCGGTTTCGTCGCCGATACCTCACTGGCGCCGGAACTGGCGGAAATCGGCGTTATCCTGTTGATGTTCGGTGTTGGCCTGCACTTCTCTTTGAAAGACCTCCTCGCAGTAAAATCTATCGCCATTCCCGGCGCCGTGGCGCAGATAGCCGTCGCTACCCTGCTCGGTATGGGGCTGTCCAAGCTGCTCGGCTGGGATCTGATCTCCGGTCTGGTGTTCGGCCTCTGCCTCTCCACCGCCAGCACCGTGGTGCTGCTGCGTGCCCTGGAGGAACGGCAGCTGATCGACAGCCAGCGCGGGCAAATCGCCATCGGCTGGCTGATCGTAGAAGATTTGGCGATGGTGCTGACGCTGGTATTGCTGCCCGCCTTCGGCAATATGCTGGGCAACGACAACGCCAGCAGCAGTCAGCTGCTGATGGAGCTGGCGCTGACCATCGGTAAGGTCATCGCCTTCATCGCGTTGATGATCGTGGTCGGCCGCCGCCTGGTGCCGTGGATCCTGTCGAAAACCGCCAGCACCGGCTCGCGCGAGCTGTTCACCCTGGCGGTGTTGGCGCTGGCGCTCGGCATCGCCTACGGCGCGGTGAAGCTGTTCGACGTCTCCTTCGCGCTGGGCGCCTTCTTCGCCGGCATGGTGCTGAACGAGTCCGAACTGAGCCACCGTGCGGCGCACGACACCCTGCCGCTGCGCGACGCGTTCGCGGTGCTGTTCTTCGTCTCGGTCGGCATGCTGTTCGATCCGATGATCGTGATTAACGAACCGCTGGCGGTGCTGGCGACGCTGGCAATCATCGTGTTCGGCAAATCTGCCGCCGCGTTCCTGTTGGTGAAAATGTTCGGTCACTCCAAGCGCACCGCGCTGACCATTTCCGCCAGCCTGGCGCAGATCGGCGAGTTCGCCTTTATTCTGGCGGGCCTCGGCATCGCGCTCGGCATGATGTCGGAACACGGGCGCAATCTGGTGCTGGCCGGCGCCATTTTGTCCATCATGCTCAACCCGCTGCTGTTCACCCTGCTGGAGCGCTATCTGGCCAAAACCGAAACCATCGAAGAGCAAATTCTCGAAGAGGCGGTGGAAGAAGAGAAGCAGATCCCGGTGGACATGTGCAACCACGCGCTGGTGGTCGGCTATGGCCGTGTCGGCAGCCTGCTGGGCGGCAAACTGGCCGAGGCGGGCATTCCGCTGGTGGTGATCGAGAACTCCCGCCCACGGGTGGAAGCGCTGCGCGAACAGGGCATCAAGACGGTGCTGGGCAACGCCGCCAATCCGGAAGTGATGGATCTGGCGCGGCTCGACTGCGCGCGCTGGCTGCTGCTGACCATCCCCAACGGCTATGAGGCCGGCGAGATCGTCGCCTCGGCGCGCGCCAAGCGGCCGAACATCGAGATCATCGCCCGCGCCCACTACGACGACGAAGTGGCCTACATCACCGATCGCGGCGCTAATCAGGTGGTGATGGGCGAACGGGAGATCGCCAACAGCATGCTGAACATCCTGCAGCTGGACACCCTGAGCGAAGAAGAAAAAATGGGCGGCTGTCCGATCTGAAGCGCCACGGCGCACAAAAAAAGGTCCGGCATTGCCGGACCTTTTCTTTTTCAGCGGGTTAACGCTCCCAGTAGGACTCTTCCAGGCTGTCTTCCCGCTCCGGCAGGCCACGGGTGAGGCGCGGCGAATGCTGGTTCAACACCTGGTAGCTGACGCGGTTGGCGTATTTGCACACCTGCGCCAGGGAGGAATAAGTCAGGTAGCTGCGCACGTGCTTGCTGGAATTCGGCACGTTATGGCGGTGATAGCCGTTGGCGGCAATATCGTGCAGCAACGCCGACAGCGCGCCGTCGCCGGCGCCGTTGGTGTTCATGATCCTCTCCGGCCCGCCCATATACGGCGCGATGTGCGAATAAACGCGCAGCGGATTTTCACAGTGTTCACGGCGCATGGCGCGGCTGAATTCGTAGCGGTTGAACTCGGCGATATGCCCCGGCAGCAGCGGGTGCTGGGTCTGGCGCTTGTTGGCCTCTTCGGTGTAGCCCGCCATATACAGGCCGTTCGGCCCGGCGGTGCACAGCACCAGATCCACCCACTCCAGCGCCATGTCCGAGGCGGTCAACGGATCGCTCAGCCCGGTCAGCTCCAGCGCTTCGTCTTCGTTCATCGCCAGAATCGTCACGTTTTCCTTCAGGAAGTCGCGCCACCACTGCGGGTTGTCGGCGATCACGTACTTGGTGCCCAGCGTCAATACCACCGGCACGTCGTGTTTTTTGGCGTATTCGATCGCCTGCAGGGTGGCGGCCTTCATCGGCTCCCCTTCCTTGCAGCGCACCAGATAAGAGCTCAGCACCAGCGCCGACGCGCCGGCGATCACCTCTTCAGGAATGCTTTCCGGGCGCAGCTGGTTCATCTGGCCCGGGTTGATGGCGAAGGTGCGCTCGCCGCTTTCGCCAATCAGCGTGAAACAGCGGCCGATGGCGCCATCAACGCCCTGCAGATAGTTAAGATCGGTACGGCTGGAGGTATTGCACAGGTAACGGTAGGCATAGCTGCCGATTTTCACGTTGCTGCACATCACGCCGAGCAGCACCGAGCGATCGTCCGCCAGCACTGAATAGTTGTGCATGGTATTGCCGATGGTGCCGCCGGCGAACTGATGGGTAACCAGGTTGTTGTCATTCAGTTCCTGATACAGCGCCTCGGCGACGTCGTCTTCGATCACCAGAGAGTGGCCCAGGCTCAGGCCGTAGCGCTGGACAAAAGCGTCGTCCACTTTCGCCTCGATATCCACCAGCGTCTGATCGATGCCGACGATATACGAGGTGCTGATTTCACTTTCGGGCTGGGCCTGCTGCAGAAGCGGATCGCGGGCGCTCACCGGGAAATAGTGTTTGGACTTGCGTTTACCAGGAAATTTCATGTGATTGGCGGTGGTGACGGTTTAACAAGCGGAGAATGTTAACACATCCCCGCCCGATCACGATGCATCTAATAGACAGATTATGGATGATTACAGGCGCTGCGCCACCAGCTGCTGCATCATATCGATATGCGCCGGCTCGTCGTTCAACGCCGAGATATATTCAAACTTCTCGCCGCCGGCCTTGAGGAAGATCTCGCGGTTCTGTTCTTTGATCTCTTCCAGCGTTTCCAGGCAGTCCGCCGAGAAACCGGGGCAAATCAGCTGAATGTGCTTCACGCCCTGCGCCGGCAGCCCCTTCAGGGTCTCATCGGTGTACGGCGTCAGCCACGGCTCGCGGCCGAAGCGCGATTGGTACGTCATCATCACGCGTTCCGGCGCCAGCGGCAGCGTGGCGCTCAGCGCACGCAGGGTGTCCTCGCAGCGCTGCGGGTAGTCGTCGCCCAGGCGCGCATAACGTTTGGGAATACCGTGGAACGACAGCACCAGCCGATCCGGCTGGCCGTGCTCGGCGAACGAGCGCTCCACGCTTTGCTGCAGCGCGGCGATGTAGGCCGGATGTTCGGCGTAATCGCGGATGAAGGCCACAGAAGGCAAACGGCGATAGCCTTTCAGCACCCGCGCCACGCCATCCCATACCGCCGCGCTGGTGGAACAGGAATATTGCGGATAGAGCGGCAGCACCACCAGGTTGGTCACGCCCTGCGCCAGCAGCTTGTCGATGGCTTCCGCCAGGCTCGGCGAGCCGTAGCTCATGCCCAGCTCCACCGGCGTATTCGGCATGCGCGCCGCCAGCGCCCGCTGTTGGCGGCGGCTGTACACCAACAGCGGCGAGCCCTCTTCCATCCACACCGACTGATACAGCTTCGCCACGCGCGGCGAACGGATCGGCAAGATCGCGCCGTTGAGGATCGGCCACCAGATCAGCGGCGCCGTATCGACCACGCGATCGTCACTGAGGAATTCCTTCAGATAGCGTTTGACCGCCGACGAGGTCGGCGCATCTGGTGTGCCCAGGTTCACCAGCAATACGCCGTGTTTCTCTTGCTTCATCTCAGTTCCCCTCATTTCCTTTCCGGCCGGCATTCCGTTCTGGGTCGGGATGTCAGCAGCCATTAATGCCGGCTATTGTAACGGAAAAGTCCTGCGTCGAAACCGATAACAGCAACAGGCTATGCCTGTGGGCCTTCCCTTTGCGCCAGTTGCCACACCGCCGCCACGTTGCGCGCCGTCACCTGCAGATTGCGATCGGCGTCCGCCAGCGCTTCTTCCAGCGTCACGATGCGGTCGAGCACCGAAAACGCCGCGTCGATGCCGTGTTGATGCACCACCTGGTAATCCGGTGTCAGGCTGCCGGCGATGGCGATCACCGGCACCCCGTGGCGCTTGGCCACCCGCGCCACGCCGATCGGCGTTTTGCCGTGGATCGACTGGCTGTCCAGCCGCCCTTCGCCGGTGATCACCAAATCGGCATCGCGCACCGCCTCATCCAGACGCAGGGTTTCGGTGACGATCTCGATGCCCGGCCGCAAGCGCGCGCTGAGCATGCCGAGCAGCGCCGCCCCCATGCCGCCCGCCGCTCCCGCGCCCGGCTGGGTGAGCACGGCGCGGCCGGTTTCTCGTTCCAGCAGTTCGCCATAGTGATGCAGTGCCGCATCGAGCTGCGCCACCATCTCCGGCGTCGCCCCCTTCTGCGGCCCAAACACCGCCGAGGCGCCCTTTTCGCCGCACAGCGGGTTATCGACGTCGCAGGCGGCGGTTACGCTCACCCGTTGCCAACGCGCATCCAGCCCGGCGAGATCGAGGTGCGCCAGCTGCGCCAGGGCCGCCCCGCCCACCGGCAGCGGCCGGCGATCCTTATCCAACAATTTAACGCCCAGCGCCTGCATCATCCCGGCGCCGCCGTCGTTAGTGGCGCTGCCGCCGATGCCGAGAATGATCGCCTTCACGCCGCGCTCCAGCGCCGCCAGCATCAGTTCGCCGGTGCCGTAACTGGTGGTGATGCGCGGATCGCGCCGGCCAGGCGGTGCCAGATGCAGCCCGGAGGCGGCGGCCATTTCAATCACTGCGGTTGCGCCATCGCCCAGCAGGCCATAGAACCCCTGCACCGGCTCCCCCAGCGGCCCGGTGACCGTCACCTGGACGATTTCGCCGCCGGTGGCCGCCACCATCGACTCCACCGTGCCTTCGCCGCCGTCTGCCATCGGCAGCTTCACGTAGTGCGCCTGCGGATAAATTTGGCGGAATCCCCGCTCGATGGCGTCGGCAACGCCGAGCGCGCTCAGGCTCTCTTTGAAAGAATCCGGGGCAATAACCACTTTTTTCAGCGTTTTCATCACTGTTCCTTATCCCGCCAGGTTAAATACGCCAAACATCAGCGCCGAGATTGCCGCGATGGTGAATCCCACCAGCGTTTCATACGGCAACAGCTTCAGCCGCTCGTGCACCGCCATATTGACGCTGCCGCCGGTGGCGTGGAAGAAGCTGCCGTGCGGCAGGTGATCCAGCACCGTGGCGCCCGCATGGATCATCGCCGCACCGGCCAGCCCGCTCACGCCCAGCTCGAGCAGCGTAGAGCTGAACACCCCGGAAGCCACGGCGGTGCCGGCGGTGGTCGATGCGGTCGCCATCGACATCAGCGCGCCGGACAGCGGCGCCAGCAGCCAGGCCGGCAGCCCGGTGTGCGTTAAGCCGTTAATCAAGACATCCTTCAGCGCCGAGTTGGCGATAATGCCCGCCAGCGTGCCGGTGCCGAGCAGCATGATCGCCACCGGCGCCATGCGCGACAGGCCGGAGACCATAAAATGATTGCACTGGCGGATACGCCCCATCAGCAGCGCGCCCGCCAACCCGCCGGCCGGCAGCGCGATCAGCGGATCGACGGCGATACCGGCGATCGGCCGCAGCGACAGCAGCAGGATCGCGACCAGCGGCGCGCTGATCGCCGCAGCGAAGCCCGGCCGCGCCCCTTCGGCATGCTGAGTCAGCTCTTCGGCCATCACTTTGCTGCCTTTATCGCTCAGGCGACGCGCCAGCAGATAGGCCACCACCAGGCCGCACAGCCCCGGCACGATGCCGGCCATCATCACCGAAGTGAGCGGCACGTGGAAGTTGTCCGCCGCCGCAATGGTGTTCGGGTTGGGCGACATCACGTTGCCGGCCTTGCCACCGCCGATCATCGCCAGCAGGATCGCCGCGCGCGAAATGCCGGCCTTCTGGGCGATCGACAGCGCGATCGGTGCGACGGTGATCACCGCCACGTCGATAAATACCCCCACCGCCGTCAGGATCAGTGTAGCCACCGCCAGCGCCAGCAGCGCGCGGGTTTCGCCCACCTTGCGCACGATGGTTTCGGCGATGGTGTGCGCCGCGCCGGATTCGATCAGCACCCCGGCCAGCACCCCCGCCGCCAGAATGCGCATCACGGCGTTGGTGATGCCCTGCGCCCCGCCGATCATCAGCGTTACGGTCTGCACCAGGTCGGCGCCGCCGCACAGCCCGCCCGCCAGCGCACCGGCGATCATGCCGTAAGCCGGTGGCACCTTGCGTAGAATCAGGACGATGGCGACGGCTAACGCCACCAGCGCCCCCAGCGTGGATACGGTTGTCATTGTTGTTTTCTCCGTGGTTGATGTGCAGGCCAACATATCCCGCGCGCCCCGCGTTGGCCTGAGGGGAAACAACAAAAAATCGCCGGGGGAACGGCGTGGAATTTGTGGGTTGGCACAACTCAGTCGTGCATCAGCATGCCGATATACAACCGCAGAGCGTCGGTTAATTGATTGATTTTCATGCCGGTTATCGCTTCGATGCGCTGCAGGCGATAGCGCAGGGTATTGACGTGGATATGTAGCTGCGCGGCGGTCTGCGTCTGATCACAATTCTGCGAAAAATAGTGGCGCAGCGTGCCGCGCAGCACGCCTTTTTCGTCCTGTTCGCCCAGCGTCCGCCAGGGGCGCCCCAGCTCCTGCGCGCGCCAGTCCTCCCCCAGATCGCACAACAGCGACGGCAGCGGGTAGTCGTGGTAGAACAGCGTGGCGTGACGCAGTTTCAGGCGCTGCGCCATCGCCTGGGTGGCGCGCGCCGTCAGGCTGGAACGGTAGGCGCTTTGCGGATCGTCATAAAAACCGCCGACGATCAAGCGCACCCGAAAGCGGTGTTTGAGTTGGTTTTGCAAACGCTGCGCCTGCTGGCGTTCCAGCTTCAGGCTCCATTCACCCTGCGCCATGCAGGCCGGGCGCAGCAGGGTCATTTCATTGAAGCCGGTAATGGCGATCAACGCATCGCGCTGGGTGGCCTCCAGCTCCGCCAGCAGCTCGCGCAGCAGGTGCGGCTGCGCCTCTTGCAGCTCGACGATCCACACGATGCGCGCCTGGCGCAGATCCAATCCCAGATACGCCGCCATCGCTTGCAGCGACGCGGTGTTCGGCTGCGGCTGCAGCAGCTGATTCGCCAGCTCTTCCCGGTAGCGCTTTTCCCACTGGTGCTGATCCAGCAGCGCCGCCTGCTCCACCATCAACTCCGCCGCCATCTTCACCAGCTCGGCGTAGGCGCGCACCTCGGCCGGTTCGCCGGAGATGCCGATCACCCCCACCCGCTGGTTGCGAAAGCTGAACGGCAGGTTGATGCCGGGCCGCACACCCTTCAGATGCTCGGCGGTGGCGCGGTCGATTTCCACCACCCGATTCTCGGCCAGCGCCAGCACCGCGCCTTCATGGCGCTGGAACAGGCGCTGCGGGTTGCCGGAGGCGATGATCACACCGTTGCTGTCCATCACGTTGACGGAATGGCTGATGATGCCCATCGCCCGCTGGACGATCTGGCGCGCGGTGGCTTCCGCCAGAAGATTGGTTTGTCTGAGCATGCCCGGCTCCCTGCTGAGGGTGAAAACGCAGGCTTGTTATACGCCATTTGGCGCGGGCGATTAATGGGCACGGCCGCAACAAGCCGCCGCGATCACAATTTGGCGGGAAAACGGCAAAAAAAAACGCCGGGCCACAGGCCCGGCGTCATGCACAATCCGCTTGCGATCAACCGAGGATGGTCGCCAGCTCTGCGCTCACTTCGGCGACCTTGCGGGTGCCGTCGATTTTGCGGTATTGGGTGTTACCCGCTGCCGCTTCTTTGCTGTAGTAAGAGATCAGCGGCGCGGTCATCTGATGGTATTCCACCAGGCGCTTGCGCACGGTCTCTTCCTGATCGTCCTTGCGCGTGGTCAGCTCTTCGCCGGTCACGTCGTCTTTGCCTTCCACCTGCGGCGGATTGAACTTCACGTGGTATACGCGGCCGGACGGCGCGTGCACGCGGCGGCCAACGATGCGGTCAACGATCAGCTCGTCCGGCACGTCGAACTCCAGCACGAAGTCCACGTTGATGCCGGCTTCTTTCATCGCGTCAGCCTGCGGAATGGTGCGTGGGAAACCGTCCAGCAGGAAGCCCTTGCGGCAATCTTCCTGAGCGATGCGCTCTTTGACCAGCGCGATCACCAGCTCATCGGTCACCAGCTTGCCGGCGTCCATGATCTCTTTCGCCTGCTTGCCCAGTTCACTGCCGGCCTTCACGGCTGCGCGCAACATATCACCGGTGGAGATTTGCGGAATGCCGTATTTCTCCATGATGAATTGAGCCTGAGTACCTTTACCAGCGCCCGGAGCGCCCAGCAGAATGATACGCATTGCGTAAATCCCCTTGCTATGTAGTTTTTATAAAATTGCGAAAACGCTCAACGATACCATTTCAGGGGGGGCAGGCTCAAGGCGCGCGAAGGAAATCGATTGCGGAATGTGCAAAAAAGCGGGCAAGCAAAAGGCGAGAAAAAGCGGGGAAAAATCGGCAATGCGCCCCTAACGGTGCCGTTAAGGGCGCATATCTTCAGCTTTAGGCGGACAGCAACTTATTCATGCGACGGATGAACAGGTTCGGATCCTCCAGCGTGCCGCGTTCAGCCAGCAGCGCCTGATCCAATAACAGGTCGATCCATTCGGCAAAATGTTCGTTATCGCCCACGTCGGATGCTCGTTTGACCAACGCATGCTCCGGATTAAGCTCGAAAATGTACTTCACCTCCGGCGCCTGCTGGCCGGCGGCGGCGAACAGCTTGGCCATCTGGGTGCTCATTTCGTCGGCGTCGGTTACCACGATCGCCGGCGTATCGGTCAGGCGGTGCGTCAGGCGCACATCCTTCACGCGCTCGCCCAGCAGGGTTTTCACGCGTTCGATGAAGGGTTCCAGCTGCTTCTCGGCGGCCTTCTGCTCTTCGGTTTCATCCGCCAATTTATCCAGCGTTTCATCCGCTTTGCTGACCGACTGGAACGGCTTGCCGTCGAACTCGGTCAGGTAGCTCATCATCCACTCGTCGATGCGATCGGACAGCAGCAACACTTCGATGCCTTTCTTGCGGAACAGCTCCAGGTGTGGGCTGCTCTTGGCGGCGGCGTAGCTGTCGGCGGTGATGTAGTAAATCTTCTCCTGCCCTTCCGCCATGCGGCCGACGTACTCTTCCAGCGACACGGTCTGCGCCGAGCTGTCGCCGTGGGTGGAGGCAAAGCGCAGCAGCTTGGCGATCGCTTCCTGGTTGCCGTTGTCTTCCGCCGGGCCCTCTTTCAGCACCAGACCGAACTGCTGCCAGAATTTCTGGTAGCCTTCGGCGTCGTCTTTGGCCAGCTTATCCAGCATCTGCAGCACGCGCTTGGTCAGCGCGCCGCGCAGGTTTTGCGTCACGCGGCTGTCTTGCAGGATCTCGCGCGACACGTTCAGCGGCAGATCGTTGGAATCGATCAGGCCACGCACGAAGCGCAGGTAGTTCGGCATGAACTGCTCGGCGTCGTCCATGATGAACACGCGCTGCACGTACAGCTTCAGGCCGTGCTTGTGATCGCGGTTCCACATGTCCCACGGCGCCTGCGCCGGGATATACAGCAGGCTGGTGTACTCCTGCTTGCCTTCCACCCGGTTGTGGCTCCAGCTCAGCGGATCGGTGAAGTCGTGGGCGATGTGCTTGTAGAACTCTTTGTACTCTTCATCGGTCACGTCAGCCTTGCTGCGGGTCCACAGGGCCTGCGCCTTGTTGATCTTCTCCCAGGTGACGGTATCGTCTTCTTCGTTTTTGCTTTCGATCTCTACCGGCAAGGCGATGTGATCGGAATATTTGCCGATCACCGAGCGCAGGCGCCAGGCGTCGAGGTACTCATCTTCGCCTTCGCGCAGATGCAGGGTGATTTCGGTGCCGCGGGTCTCTTTGGTGATATCGGCGATGGTGTAGTCGCCTTCGCCGGCGGACTCCCAGAACACGCCTTCGTCATCGGCGGCGCCGGCGGCGCGGGTGCGCACGGTCACTTTGTCCGCCACGATGAACGCCGAGTAGAAACCGACGCCGAACTGGCCGATCAGCTGGCTGTCTTTCGCCTGGTCGGAACCAATGGATTCCAGGAACGCTTTGGTGCCGGACTTGGCGATGGTGCCGAGGTTTTCGATCACTTCTTCGCGGCGCATGCCGATGCCGTTGTCGGCGATGGTCAGGGTGCGCTGCTCTTTATCGAAGGACAAGCGTACGCGCAGCTCGCCGTCGCCGGCGTACAGCTCTGGCGCGGACAGGGCGCGGAAGCGCAGCTTGTCGGCGGCGTCAGAGGCGTTGGAAATCAGCTCGCGCAGGAAAATTTCTTTGTTGGAGTACAGCGAATGGATCATCAAATGAAGCAGCTGTTTTACTTCAGACTGGAACCCGCGGGTTTCTTGACCTTTCATACTCATTGATTACCTCAAAAGACAATGGCTACCAAAATCGAACAATGAGGATCAGATGAGGGTCAGGGTCTTGTTTTTCAAGCGGACGGCGGGAGATTTTTGGCAAAAAAAAGACGGGGCCGAATGGCCCCGTCCGGGAAAAAATCAGAACTTGATGGCGTGACGCCCGGCCAGCGAATGCGACAGCGTGGTGCCGTCGACCATTTCCAGCTCACCGCCCACCGGCACGCCATGGGCGATACGGCTGGCGAGCACGCCATACTGGCCGCACATCTCAGCGATGTAGTTGGCGGTCGCTTCCCCTTCCACCGTCGGGTTGGTGGCGAGGATCACTTCGGTGATGCTTTCCTTTTCCAGCCGTTGCTCCAGGCGATCCAGACCGATATCGCCCGGCCCTATGCCGTCCAGCGGCGACAGATGACCCATCAGCACAAAGTAGCGCCCGGCGAACTGGCCGGTCTGCTCGATGGCGTGGATATCCGCCGGGCTTTCCACCACGCAAATCTGGCCGTTTTGCTGACGGCGCGGATTGGCGCAGATGGTGCAGATGTCCTGCTCGGTGAAGGTGCGGCAATCGGCGCAGTGGCCGATCTCCGACATCGCGCGCGTCAACGCCTGCGCCAGGCGCATGCCGCCGCTGCGATCGCGCTGCAGCAGCTGAAACGCCATGCGCTGCGCCGATTTCGGGCCGACGCCCGGCAGGCAGCGCAGCGCCTCCATCAGGGATTCAAGGAGCGGGCTGGTTTGCATCAGAACGGCATCTTGAAGCCAGGCGGCAACTGCATGCCGCTGGAGACGGAAGCCATTTTCTCTTTCTGGGTCTCTTCGATGCGGCGCGCGGCGTCGTTAAACGCGGCGGCGATCAGATCTTCCAGCATGTCTTTGTCGTCTTCCATCAGGCTAGGATCGATCTCCACGCGGCGGCAGTTGTGCGCGCCGTTGATGGTGACTTTCACCAGGCCCGCGCCAGACTCGCCGGTCACTTCCAATTTGGCGACTTCTTCCTGCATCTGCTGCATTTTTTCTTGCATTTGCTGGGCTTGCTTCATCAGGTTGCCCAGACCGCCTTTACCAAACATAGTCGTCTCTCGTCGCTAGGGCCGCGCACCTCGCGCGGCGTTTAAAGGGGGCGGATACTCTCTTCATCCAGATCCGCGTCGAAGAACCGGCACAGCGTCTGAATATGGGTATCCGCAACGATGGACTGGCGCGCCTGCGCCAGCTTTTCTTCATAGATGGCTTGTCGCCACTCCAGCGGGGTGCGCTCCGCCGGATTATCGTCCTCTATCACGGTCAGCTCGATCGGGCTGCCGTACAGCTCACCGAGCGCTTCGGCCAACGTCTTCTGCGCCGAAGGCGAATTCAGATGACGCTGCGAAGACCGCAGATGGAGGCAAATCTTGCCCGCTTCCGGCTGCTGCTTGAAGGCGTTCAACGCCAGCTGCTGCACCAGTTTCGGGATCTTCAGCCTGTCGATTTCCGCCGCCCAGGCGTCGCGCTCCAGCGACTCCACCACCAGCTTGGCGGCCAGCTCCGGCGTTTTCTCGTGCTCCAACGCCGTGCGCAGCGCTTTCGGCGTCGCCAGCGGTTCCGGCGCCGCTTCCGGCTCGGTCTGCGCGCGCCAGCGATAGGCTTCCGGCTTGGCCGGTTTTTCCGGCACCTTCTTCTCTGCCAGACGCTGCTGGCTACGCTCGGTCACGGAAGCCAAACGCCCCAGCGCCGAGTTTGCCGGCCGCGCTATTCCTGGCGCCGCCGGCTCATTCTTTTTTGGTGTGGATGCTCCCTGCTGCCGCTGCAGCTGGGACCGCGCTTTCAACAGCTGGGCGGTGGCATCCGGTAATGGGGTCGATGATTGTCGCGGTGGCGCGGCCGGCTGCCCTAGCGGCGGCGGCGCGTCCTGAAACTGCGGTGGCTGTTGCGCTGCGGCGGCCTGCGGCTGCGCCATCGGCGCCGGCGCGGTCTGCACCAACGCCACCGGCTCCGGGATCACCGCTTTCGGGTGAAACGCCAGCGCGCGCAGCAGGGTCATCTCAACCCCCATGCGGCGATCCGGCGCATAGGCCAGCTCTTTGCGGCCCACCAGCAGCGTCTGGTAGTAAAGTTGCACATCGGCCGGCGGCAAAGTGCGCGCCAGCTCGCGCAGCCGTTGTTCCACGGCCGCGTAGTGGTTGTCGAGCATCGAAGGCAGCAGCTGCACCATCGCAATGCGGTGCAGCAGCGCCAGCGTCTCCACCAGCAGGTTTTCCCAGTCCACGCCGCGCGAAGCGGCCTGCGCGACCTGCGCCATCACCTTTTCGCCGTCGGCGCTGACCAGCGCTTCGAGGATCGCCAGCGGCTGCTCGTCATCGAGCGTGCCGAGCATCTGGCTGACGGTGGCGGCGGTCACCTGCCCCTGCCCCATAGCGATCGCCTGATCGGTCAGGCTCAGCGCATCGCGCATGCTGCCGTCGGCGGCGCGCGCCAGCAGCTGCAGCGCGCGAGCGTCGCTGGTGATCTGCTCCGCCGTCAGCACCGTTTCCAGCTGCTGGCGGATTTGATCGACATCCAGCGCCTTGAGGTGGAACTGCAGGCAGCGCGAGAGAATGGTCACCGGCAGCTTTTGCGGATCGGTGGTGGCCAACAGGAATTTGACGTGCGGCGGCGGCTCTTCCAGCGTCTTCAGCAACGCGTTGAAGCTGTGGCGCGAGAGCATGTGCACTTCGTCGATCAGGTAGACCTTGAAGCGGCCGCGCGCCGGCGCGTACTGGACGTTGTCCAGCAGATCGCGGGTATCTTCCACCTTGGTTCGGGAAGCGGCGTCGATCTCGATCAGATCGACGAAGCGCCCCTGCTCGATCTCGCGGCAGTTGTCGCATTGGCCGCACGGCGTGGCGGTGATGCCGGTTTCACAGTTCAGGCCTTTGGCCAGCAGGCGCGCGATGGTGGTTTTCCCCACGCCGCGGGTGCCCGAGAACAGATAGGCGTGATGGATCCGCCCCAGCGAGAGGCCGTTGGCCAGCGCGGTCAGGACATGTTCCTGGCCGACCACGTCTGCGAACGTTTGAGGGCGCCACTTACGGGCGAGAACCTGATAGCTCATTAATACCGGAGAAGTCGAGGAATCTGGAGGGTCATGCTAACACAGCCCCGCGGCGATCCGCGAGGCCGTTGTGCCCAAGGGGCGATGCCGCCTCAATGGCCGGCGAAGTCCACCAGGCAGTAGCAGTCGATGCCCAGCTTGTTCAGACGCGCTTCCCCGCCCAGATCCGGCAGGTTGATGATGAACGCGGCGTCTTTCACTTCACCGCCCAGGCGGCGGATCAGTTTGGTGGTCGCTTCGATGGTGCCGCCGGTCGCCAGCAGATCGTCCACCACCAGCACTTTGTCACCCGCGGTGATGGCGTCGGTGTGGATCTCCAGCTTGTCGGTGCCGTACTCCAGCTCATAGCTTTCGCTGAGCGTGGCGCGCGGCAGTTTGCCCGGTTTACGTACCGGCACGAAACCGACGCCCAATGCCAGCGCGACGGGCGCGCCGAACAGGAAACCACGCGCTTCGGTACCCACCACCTTGGTCACGCCCGCTTCGCGATAGCGCTCAACCAGCAGCTCGATGCTGGCGGCGTAGGCCAACGGGTTTTCCAGCAGGCTGGTCACGTCGCGGAACAGGATGCCCGGCTTCGGATAATCCGGGATGGTTTTGATACTGTCTTTAATAAACTGAAGCTGCTGCGCAGTAGCGGTCATAATTGTTGCCTGATAAAACTGCCTGAAAACCGGCGCGCCGCTCACCCACCGCCCCCGGGTGAAACACACCGGAGAAGAAATGGCAGGCGATCCGCGCACGAAAACGCCCAAATCTATGCAAACTGGCGGACAAATGCAACTCTCCCCTGCATCTTTCAACCCGCAGCGTTGTTGACTGCGCGCATTCCCCCCGGTCACTTACCTAAGTAAGCTCCCGGGGATGCCTGCGTTTGTCGCCTAGCTGCGGCTTGAAAGCTATTGGGGAGTTTAAGGCACAATCAGCGCTGTTTTTGTTGCGACAGGTCAATAACCGGCAGGCGCAGCATAAAGGTCAGCAAAATGGCCAGCATCAGCAGCAACAGCCCGCGCACCCACCAGATTTTCACCAGCCACAGCGAACAGGCGAAGGTGAGCACGATCACCAGCACCGCCTTCCACTTCGCCCCCGGCGGCAGCGCGCGATGCTGCTGCCAGTGGCGCAGGTAGGGGCCGAACCAGGAGCGGTGCAGCAGCCAGTGATGAAAGCGCGGCGAAGAGCGGGCGAAGCACCAGGCGGCCAACAGCAGGAACGGCGTGGTCGGCAGCAGCGGCAGCACCACGCCCAACGTTGCCAGCACCACCGCCAGCCAGCCTAAAATGATCAATAACCCACGCGTCATGCGGCTCTTCGCTCCTCAATCGGTTGCCGCCTACTGTAGCATCGGCGCCGCGCCGGCGGAATATGCGTGCGGCGCTTGTTTCACGGCAGGATCGCGGGCAAGCTTACGCCTGTTGAAATCAAGAGGGAGCTTATGTGAGCACTCAGCGTCTATTACAGGTGTTGGCACAGCAGATCGCGGCGCTGGCGGCCGAAGTGACCCCGCGCGGCGATGTGCCAATCCCGCAGGCGCGCTTCGACGCCGCCCTGTTCGCCAATCGCGGCACGCGGCTGCGCGACTACCTGGCCGAGGTGGAGAAGAATTTCGCCCAGCTGCAAAGCGCCGCTAATGACAGCCGCACCAGCCAGGTGGCTTTTCTGGCCGAAAAACTGGTGGCTCAGATCGCCGCCCTGCAGCGCGAGCTGGCAACCCAGGCGCTGCGGCGCAAGAACCAGCCGAAAGAAGCCCCCGAGGCCGATCTGTACCACAAGCTGGCAGAGCATCAGGACTACGAACGCCGGCTGATCGGTATGATTCAGGATCGGGAAAGCCTGCTGGGGCGCCAGACCACGCTGGCGGCGCAGCAAAAGCTGCAGCACGAGCTGGCGGCGCTGGAGGGGAGACTGATGCGCTGCCGCCAGGCGCTGGCGCGCATCGAACGCAATATCGAGCGCAAAGAAAACGGTTTTTGAAGATTTATCACAATATTTTAATGATTATTCCCGGTTGCGCGCCGGGTTCACTATACTCTGCCGGTACACGAGTTATTCATCCCATTAATTAATAAAAGCGCAGGTGCTATGTCTCTGGAAAACGCGTCACCCGAACTGCAGCTGGCGGTAGACTTGATTTACCTGCTGGAGTGCAACGAGATCGATCCGGCCACCGCGCTGGCGGCGCTGGATATCGTCAAACGGGACTATCAGGAAAAGCTGCAGCGCGCCGGCGTCACCTCTCCCTATCTGCCTGCCGGACAGTAAGCAGGGACAGCGCCGCTGTCCCTTTCGTCTTTCAACGCTTATCAGCCCGCCGTCTGGCCGCCTTCATCCGGCGACAGCGTTCTTTTCACTTCCTGCACTTCGTTGCCCTGCTGGTTATGCAGATAGACCTCCAGCTGGTTGAAAGCGATGTCGATGTCGTTTTCCCGACACAAACGATCGATTGAGCGGTTCAGCTCGTCCACGGTGTAGCTGCGATCGCGCAGTTCGCGCACATACAGCCGCAGCTCGTGATCCAGCGTGCTGGCGCCGAAGTTGAGGAAGAACACCTGCGGTTCGGGATCGGTCATCACCCGCGGGTTGTCATGCGCCGCCTGCAGCAGCACCTTTTTCACCTTGTCGAGATCGGAACCGTAGGCCACGCCCACCTTGATCAGCACGCGGGTGATGGTGTCGGACAGTGACCAGTTGATCAACCGCTCGGTGACGAACGCCTTGTTCGGAATGATCACCTCTTTGCGATCGAAGTCGGTAATGGTGGTGGCGCGAATGCGGATCTTGCTGACCGAACCGGAGAAGGTGCCGATGGTGATGGTATCGCCGATGCGGATCGGGCGTTCGAACAGAATGATCAGGCCGGAGACGAAGTTGGCGAAGATTTCCTGCAGGCCGAAGCCCAGCCCGACCGTCAGACCGGCAGCCAGCCATTGCAGTTTGTCCCAGGAGACGCCCAGCGATCCCAGCGCAACCACGGCGCCCACGGCGGTGATCAGGTAAGTGAGCACGGTGGTGATGGCATAGGATGCCCCCTGCCGCAGCTGCAGCCGCGACAGCACCACCACCTCCAGCAAACCGGGCAGGTTGCGGGTGAGGACGTAGGCGACGATCACCGCGGCGATCGCCACCATCATGTTGCCCAGCGTCACCGCCTGCGACACGCTGCTGCCCGCCACGGTGCTGGTGTAATGCCACAGCGTGATGCTGTCCAGGTAAGCGATGACCGTCACCAGATCCGACCAAATGGCGTAGAAGGCGCTGGCGAAGATAGCAAACAGCACCAGGGTGGTCAGGCGCAGCGACTGCTGATTGATCTGATCGAGCGCCAACGGCGGCTCCTCTACCACCGGCTCGCCGCCTTCGGCCCCCTCCTTCGCCACGTTTTGCCGCCGCGCCAGCGCGCGCCGGTAGGCCAGACGCCGCGCCGCCACGCTCAGGCCGCGCAGCGCGGTCAGGTACACGATATTCCACAGGAAGAACAGATACAGGCTGTCTATCCAACGGCTGGCTAGCCGCAGCGTGGTATAGAAGTAGCCGGCGAACATCAGCCCCAGCAGGATCAGCGGCGTGGCGGCGAGCGCGGTGACCACCACCAGCCGCACGGCGTGCGAGCCCTTTTCACGCCAGCTGTCGCGGCACAGCGGGAACACCAGCACCGTGAGCAGCGCCAGCGTCAACATCACCACGATCTGGCCGATGACGTCCTCCACCAGGCGCAGCGGCGCTTTTTCGCCCAAGACCGACCAGAAGATCAGCGGCTGCAGCGCCAGCCCCAGCCGCAGCGTCTGGCGGCGGTAATGCGCGCACAGGTTGGCGCCAAAGTTGAAATGCCGCTCGGCGATGCCGCCCGGTTTCAGCATGCGGTAGCTGAAGCCGAATACCAGCCATGACAGCGCCAGCTGCTGCGACAGCGCCCAAATAAAGTCGCTGATGCCGAAGTCCGCGCGATACATCCAGAAACCGATGCCGAGCAGCAGCGCGGCGCCGGGCAACACCTTCAGCAAGGTCAGCGCGATGGCCTTCGGCGTATGTAGCTGGCCGTCGCGTTTAAGCTGCCCCACGTCGTTGGCCAGCTTTTGCAGATGGCCGTCGATCAGCCGGTAGCGCCAGCGCAATAGCCCGATCGCCAGCAGCATCGGGATCAGGAACACCAGCGCATTCAAACCGCCCTGCAATAGCTTGCCGCCGTCGAATTTGATATCGAGCCCGGCGAGCTGATCGCGCACCGCCTCAGGCATCGCCTTCAGCCACGCCAGATCGACCGGCTTGTTGCTGTTGACCCAGAAAATCTGCTGGGTCAGCGTATCCTGCAACGAACCGTAGACGCTGGTCAGCTGCTGCTGGTTGATCTGCAGGTTGATCGATAACGACAGCTGGTTGCTGAGCTGCTTGTTCAGCTGATCCAGCAGCTCGCGGCGCATGTCGACAATTTCGTTCAGCGCATCGATCACTTCCGGGCCCGCCTTTTCCTTGCTTTCGGCCACCAGCTGATTGATGTAATCCTCCCCCTTGAACAGATCGTCGCGTTGCTGATTGATATCGAACTGCTCCAGCCGCAGATCGGCGATGCGCGTGTCTATATCCGCCAGCAGCGTGCCCTGCGGCAGGCTCTGCTGCTGCTGATACAGAATGCGCGACAGCACCAGGCTGCCCTTCAGCACCTGAATCTGCTCTTTCAGGTTACGTTCCGCCTGCAGACCGCGATCGAGCCAGTTTTTGACCCGAATATTCTGCTGGAACAGGGTGTTGCTCTCTTCGGTGGCGGCGATCAGCTGCTGGCTCAGCTGGCGGTTGACGTCCAGCTGCTTGCTGACCAACTGATCGTGCTGGATATCGGTGGCGTCTTCCGGGTTCTGCGCCTCTTTGGCGGTTTTTTCAGACAGCGTCAGGCGCTTGCTGTTGACGAGCTCCTGCAGCAGTTGCACCGACCGATCCAGCGCGTCGATATGCGCCGTGGTGTAATCGCGCTGTTTTTGCAGCAGATCTTGTAGCGTGGTATTGGCTTCCAGGCTCTTGCGCTGCAGCTCCAGCTGCGCGTTGAGCAGCGCCTGTTCGGTGTTCAGCATCACCTGCTGGCTGTTGCGCAGCGAATCTTGCCCCGGCGTCTGGCCGCTGAGCTGGCTGCGGATCTCCTGCAGGCGCTGCGAAGCGGCGTACATGGTGCTCTGCACCCGTTCAGGCTGGGTTTGCAGCGACACCAGTTGGCTGTTGTAGGTGGAGAGGCTCTCCTGCGCGCTTTGCAGCTCGTCGAGCGTTTGATACAGCCGGCTTTCCAGCTGGCGCAGCGACAGCGGCAGCAGCGCGGCGCGCGCGGCCGCGTTGTCCGTCGGCCGCTTCAGCGCATCCAGTTCGGCGGTGACCTGATTGAGCTTCGCCGGCGCCTGCTGCACCTGCTGTTTAAGCTGTGCGGCGTCCTGCCGGTTGCGCTCGATGGCGTCCAGCAGCTCCAGCGTACGGGTTAAATCCTGTTGGGAGAGCTTTTCGACCGGCGTCAGGGCTTTTTGCTTGTTCAGCGTTTCCAGCTGGCTTTGCACTTCGCTGCGCTGCGGCAGATCGCCGTTCAGCGCCGCCTGTGCCGGCAAGCAGCACGCAAAAATCAGGAAAAGGAGTGTCGCGGCGGCGATGCGCCGCCGGCATGCGCCGACAAACGTGAGCGGCGCCAGAGAAGGCAGAGTCAACCAGCGATGCATGATTTGGCTTCGGATCGGTAAAGAAGCCTGAAGATTATCACGATCGCCGGCGGGCAACGAACAACAAAAGCGTTGCCGGTGATGTCCCGTTGTCGCGAAATCAGAAAGTCAGCACTTTCTCCGCCGCCAGCGTCCACTGCGCCAGCTCGACCAGCGTGCCGATCGCCACGCCGTCCGCCAGCGGCAAGCGGCTGACGCCGCGCGCGTCGGCACAGGTCTTGCACAGCTTGACCGGCACCTGCTGCGCGGTGAGGATCTCCAGCATCTGCTGCAGGTGATACCCTTCGTGCGGCTGCTGCCCGGCCAGCCCGGCCACCACCGCGTCGGACATCAGAAACAGCCGCAGATCGAGGCTGCTCTGCTGCTCTTTCATGGCAATGGCCAACCGCAGCGCATTGAACAAGGATTCATGGCCATAGGCGGCGCCATTGGCGATGAGAACGATGGATGACATGAAATCTCTCCTTATAAAGGAAGGCGGTCGGCGTCAGGCGTCGCCGCATCGGGTTTGAGGCGCAAGGTGGGGCAAAACTGCAGCATCTCCAGAAACGCGTCCACCAGCGCTTCGGCTTCGGCCCGCAGATCGAAACTTTCCGGCATAAACAGCCAGTTTTCCATCAGGCCGGTGATATAACCGCGCAGGATGATCGCCGCACGGCGGGTATGTAAATCGGCAGGCAATTGCTCGTGGTGAATGCAGTTATACAGCACCGCTTCAATGCGTTCGTAGCCGGCGAGGTACAGCACCTTGCGCGAATCCAGCAATGGCATCATTTCACCGACAAACTCGCATTTGTGGAATATAATTTCCATCAACGCCCGTCTACGGCCGTCTTCAACCGTAGACGTCAGAATGTAAATCAGAATTTCTCGGATAACCCGCAGTGGATTATCGGGAAACTTTGCCTGATACTCTGTTTCGAGCTGGTCAATTTTCGGCTCGGTAGATTCCCAAACTTCATTAAACAGGTCTACCTTATTCTTGAAGTGCCAGTAGATGGCTCCACGCGTAACCCCGGCAGCGGTGGCAATATCTGTCAGTGACGTTGCAGCAACGCCACGTTCAGAGAACTCTCTCACCGCAGCATCAAGGATTTGCTGTCGGGTTTCTTGCGCCTGCTGTTTGGTTTTTCGTGCCATGGCATTGTTATTTAGGGGGAGTGTGATTTACATACATTCGCGAATGTATGTACCATAGCACGCACATATAATTAACGCAGCAATGGGTTTTAAAGCTTGTGATCCATTGATCATTTTGAAATCGGACACTTGAGGTTTTTCTATGAACAAAAACAGAGGGTTAACGCCTCTGGCGGCCGTTCTGATGCTTTCAGGCAGCTTAGTGCTAACAGGATGTAACGATAAAGAAACCCAACAGCAAGGCGCCCACCAGCAGGCTCCTGAAGTGGGCGTGGTGACCTTGAAGGCCGAGCCTCTCAACATCACTACCGATCTTCCTGGCCGTACCGCTGCGTATCGTATCGCCGAAGTTCGCCCTCAGGTCAGCGGCATCATCCTGAAGCGCAATTTCGTTGAAGGCAGCGATATCAAGGCCGGGACGTCCCTGTACCAAATCGATCCCGCCACCTATCAGGCCAGCTACGACAGCGCAAAAGGCGATTTGGCCAAAGCACAGGCCAGCGCTTCCATCGCGCGCGTGACGGTAAACCGCTACAAGCCATTGCTGGGTACCAGCTACATCAGTAAGCAGGACTACGACAACGCCGTCTCCACGCTGCAGCAGGCGGATGCCGCCGTGGTGGCCGCCAAGGCCGCCGTGGAAACCGCGCGCATCAACCTGGCGTACACCAAGGTGACCTCCCCGATCTCCGGCCGCATCGGCAAATCCGCCGTGACCGAAGGCGCGCTGGTCAGCAACGGCCAGGCGACCGCCCTGTCTACCGTGCAGCAGCTGGATCCGATGTATGTCGACGTCACCCAGTCGAGCACCGACTTCCTGCGCCTGAAGCAAGAACTGGCCAGCGGCGCGCTGAAGCAGGAAAACGGCAAGGCCAAGGTGAAACTGATGCTGGAAAACGGCGCTGAATACGCGCAGGAAGGCACGCTGGAATTCTCTGACGTCACCGTCGATGAGACCACCGGCTCCATCACCATTCGCGCCCTGTTCCCTAACCCGAACGATACGCTGTTGCCGGGCATGTTCGTGCGCGCCCGTCTGGACGAAGGCGTGCGCAGCGATGCGCTGCTGGTGCCTCAGCAAGGCGTTACCCGCAACCCGCGCGGCGACGCAACGGCGTTGGTGGTCGGGGCAGACGACAAAGTTGAGCTGCGTACGCTGAAGGCAGACCAGGCGATTGGCGACAAATGGCTGGTTACCGATGGCCTGAAAGCCGGCGATCGCGTGATCGTCTCCGGCCTGATGAAAGTGCATCCGGGCGCGCAGGTAAAAGTGCAGGAAGTTGACACTCAGGCGCAAAAACAGCCGCAGTCTGAAGCGCAGAAGTCATAAAAAGGAGCCTGTAATACATGGCTAAGTTCTTTATAGATCGCCCAATTTTCGCCTGGGTAATCGCCATCATCGTCATGTTGGCGGGGGTGCTTGCAATAATGAAACTGCCTATCGCGCAGTATCCCACTATTGCACCGCCGGCGGTGAGCATTTCCGCCAACTACCCGGGCGCAGATGCCAAAACGGTGCAGGATACCGTCACGCAGATTATCGAACAGAACATGAACGGTATCGATAACCTGATGTACATGTCCTCCACCAGTGATTCCTCTGGTAGCGTCACCATTACCCTGACGTTTGATTCCGGCACCGATCCTGACATCGCGCAGGTTCAGGTCCAGAACAAACTGTCGTTGGCCACCCCGTTGCTGCCGCAAGAAGTTCAGCAACAGGGCCTGAAAGTAGAAAAATCCAGCAGCAGCTTCCTGATGGTGGCCGGCTTCGTTTCCGACGATCCGAACATGACTCAGGACGATATTGCGGACTACGTGGCGTCCAACATCAAGGACCCGATCAGCCGTTCGTCCGGCGTGGGTGAAGTGCAGCTGTTCGGTGCCCAGTACGCGATGCGTATCTGGCTGGATCCGAACAAGCTGAACAACTACCAGCTGACGACCACGGACGTAACCTCCGCCATCACCGAGCAGAACAACCAGATCGCCGCTGGCCAGCTGGGCGGCCTGCCGCCGGTGCCGGGGCAGCAGTTGAACGCCTCGATCATCGCGCAGACCCGTCTGACTTCGCCGGAAGAGTTCGGCAAGATCCTGCTGAAGGTGAATACCGACGGTTCCCAGGTGCGCCTGCGCGACGTCGCTCACATCGAGCGCGGCGCGGAAAGCTACGCGGTTACCGCTCGCTATAACGGCAAGCCTGCCGCCGGTCTGGGTATCAAACTGGCTACCGGTGCCAACGCCCTGAACACCGCCAAAGGTGTGAAAGACGAGTTGGCCAAGATGGCGCCATTCTTCCCGCAAGGGATGAAAGTGGTTTATCCGTACGACACCACCCCGTTCGTTAAAATCTCCATCAACGAAGTGGTGAAAACGCTGATCGAAGCCATCATCCTGGTATTCCTGGTGATGTATCTGTTCCTGCAGAACTTCCGCGCGACGCTGATCCCAACCATCGCGGTGCCGGTGGTACTGCTGGGGACCTTTGCGATCCTTGCGGCGTTCGGCTTCTCGATAAACACCCTGACGATGTTCGGCATGGTGTTGGCGATCGGCCTGCTGGTGGATGACGCCATCGTGGTGGTGGAAAACGTCGAGCGCGTCATGTCCGAAGAGGGGCTGCCGCCGAAAGAAGCGACCCGTAAATCGATGGGCCAGATCCAGGGCGCGCTGGTGGGTATCGCCATGGTGCTGTCGGCGGTATTTGTGCCGATGGCGTTCTTCGGCGGTTCAACCGGTGCCATCTATCGCCAGTTCTCGATCACCATCGTGTCCGCGATGGCGCTGTCGGTGCTGGTGGCCTTGATCCTGACGCCGGCGCTGTGCGCCACCATGCTCAAACCGATCCCGAAAGGCGATCACGGGGTTAAAACAGGCTTCTTCGGCTGGTTTAACCGCATGTTCGAGAAGAGCACGCATCACTATACCGACAGCGTGGGCAACATCCTGCGCAGCACCGGCCGCTATCTGATCATCTACCTGCTGATCGTGGTTGGCATGGGCCTGCTGTTCCTGCGCCTGCCTTCCTCGTTCCTGCCGGACGAAGATCAGGGCATCCTGTTGACCATGGTGCAGCTGCCTGCCGGCGCCACCGAGTCCCGCACCAACAAAGTGCTGGAAGAAGTCTCCGACTACTTCCTGAACAAGGAAAAGGACAACGTGGTTTCGGTGTTTACCGTCGCGGGCTTCGGCTTCAACGGTAACGGCCAGAACAACGGCCTGGCATTCGTCAGCCTGAAAGACTGGGGCGAGCGTCCAGGGGCCGGGAACAAGGTCGAAGCGATCGCGGGCCGTGCCATGGGCGCGTTCTCGCAGATTAAAGAAGGCCTGGTGTTCCCGTTCAACCTGCCGGCGATTATCGAACTCGGTACCGCAACCGGCTTCGACTTCGAGCTGATTGACCAGGGCGGCCTGGGGCACGAGAAACTGACCGAAGCGCGTAACCAGCTGTTGGGCATGGTTGCTCAACATCCGGACGTGCTGGTGGGCGTGCGCCCGAACGGCCTGGAAGATACGCCGCAGTTCAAACTGATCGTCGATCAGGAGAAAGCCAAGGCGCTGGGCGTCAGCATCACCACCATCAACAGCACGCTGAGCACCGCCCTGGGTGGTTCGTACGTCAACGACTTCATCGACCGCGGTCGTGTGAAGAAAGTGTACGTACAGGCCGAGGCGCCGTTCCGTATGCTGCCGGAAGACATCAACAAATGGTACGTGCGCGGTACGAGCGGCCAGATGGTGCCATTCTCCGCCTTCTCTTCGGCGAAATGGGAATACGGCTCACCGCGTCTGGAACGCTATAACGGCTTGCCGTCGATGGAAATTCTGGGCCAGGCCGCACCGGGCAAGAGTACCGGTGAAGCGATGAACCTGATGGAACAGCTGGCGTCCAAACTGCCAAGCGGCATCGGTTACGACTGGACCGGCATGTCCTATCAGGAACGTCTGTCGGGCAACCAGGCGCCGGCGCTGTACGCCATCTCGATTCTGGTGGTGTTCCTGTGTCTGGCGGCGCTGTATGAAAGCTGGTCCGTGCCGTTCTCGGTCATGCTGGTATTGCCGCTGGGGGTTATCGGTGCGTTGCTGGCCGCGACGATGCGCGGCATGAACAACGACGTGTACTTCCAGGTGGGGCTGCTGACCACCATAGGCCTGTCGGCGAAGAACGCCATCCTGATCGTGGAATTCGCCAAAGACCTGATGGAGAAAGAAGGCAAAGGCCTGATCGAAGCGACGTTGGAAGCGGTGCGTATGCGTCTGCGTCCAATCCTGATGACGTCTCTGGCCTTCATCCTCGGGGTTCTGCCGCTGGTTATCAGCAGCGGTGCAGGCTCCGGCGCACAGAACGCGGTAGGTACCGGCGTAATGGGCGGGATGATCACCGCCACCGTCTTGGCGATCTTCTTCGTACCGGTGTTCTTCGTGGTGGTTCGCCGCCGCTTCAGCAAGAAGAACGAAGACCTGGAACACAGCCATCCGGTAGAGCACCACTGATCGCTCAGTGATGTGAGCTCCACCCGATAATCGAAAAGGCCGCGCATGCGGCCTTTTTCTTTTGCTTCAGTTGCTTAATGCAAACCGTTCTCATTAATTCACTCTTGTGTGCAATTTGCGCTTGATCGTGATGCCAGGTCGGCGCATAATTATTGTTATAGTATAACATTACACGAGAGAGCCATTATGAAACCCGGCATCCACCCCGATTACCGCACCGTGGTCTTCCACGACGTCAGCGCCAATGCCTACTTCAAAGTGGGATCGACCATCAAAACCGATCGCACCATCGAACTGGACGGCGAAAGCTTGCCGTATGTCACCCTCGACGTCTCTTCCGCTTCGCACCCGTATTACACCGGCAAGCAGAAAGACTATTCCAAAGAAGGCAGCACGGCGCGCTTCCAGCAGCGCTTTGGCCGCTTTATCGGCAATAAGTAACAAGGAACCCCCATGCAGGTATTGAGTTCATTGCGTTCGGCGAAAAATCGCCACCCGGATTGCAAAGTCGTGCGTCGTCGTGGCCGCATCTATGTGATCTGTAAAAGCAATCCGCGATTCAAAGCGGTACAGGGACGTAAGAAAAAGCGTTAACTCCAAAGTGTCATCTGTCGCAAAGCCCCGTTGCTGCTCAACGGGGCTTTTTTTATGGCGAGAAAGTGCCTGCAAGCCGTCCCCCGCCGGCAGGCGGGGGCGGAGATTACTTCATGCTGCTCAGCAGCGCGTCGACATTGTGCTTGAACGCCTGCTCATAGGTGGCCGCCGGGCCGCCCGCGCGGGAGAGCGCTTCAGGGTACAGCTCGCCGCCCGCCTTGGCACCGGTGGCGGCGGCAATCTGTTTCACCAGCCGCGGATCGGTCTGATTTTCGATAAAGTAAGCGTTAACCTTTTCCTGCTTGATCTGTTTGATCAGGCCCGCCACGTCGCTGGCGCTGGCTTCTGCCTCGGTGGAAAATCCGACCGGGGCAAGGAAGGTGACGCCATACTCTTGCCCAAAGTAGCCAAAAGCATCATGGCTGGTCAGCACCTTACGTTTCTGTGGCGGTACTGCCGCGAACTGGGTTTTGGCCCACAGATCCAGCTTTTGCAGCTGCTGAATATAGTCGGCTCCGCGCTGACGAAAATAGTTGGCATCCTCGGGATCGGCGGCAATCAGGGCATTCATCACGTTGGTAGCGTACTGTACGCCGTTTTTCATGCTGTTCCAGGCGTGAGGATCGGTAATCGGTTTCCCGTCCTCTTCCATCTGACGAGTGCTGATCCCCTGTGAAGCGGTGATCACTTGCCCTTTATAACCCGAGGCGCTGACCAGGCGATCGATCCACCCTTCCAGCCCCAGGCCGCTGACGAACACCACATCAGCCTGAGCCAGCTTCTTGCCGTCCTGCGGCGAGGGCTCGAAGCTGTGCGGATCGCCATCCGGCCCCACCAGCGTGCTGACCTTGACGTGATCGCCGCCCACCTGTTTGACGATATCGCCCAGAATGGAAAAGCTGGCGACGGCGTCAACGGTCTTCGCCATCGCCCATGGGCTGGCCAGCAGAGCAGCGACCGCCAGCGATATAGGTAAACGTTTCATACTTTCTCCTTGCAAATGGCACTTCTCAACGGCGCACGAAGGCGCAAATGCCTCCGCGCGTTCCAAACAGGATCGAGACGAAAAAGATGACGCTGGCGCTGAGCACGATCGCCGGGCCGGCAGGCAGCGAAGCGTAATAGGACCACACCAGCCCAATCACGCTGGAAAGCGCGCCGATGCCCATCGCCGTCGCCAGCGTCTGCGGCAGATTGCGCGCCCAGAAGCGCGCGCTGGCGGCGGGCAACATCATCAGCCCCACCGACATTA
Source organism: Serratia sp. TMDUHS_CL (assembly GCF_037137105.1). Classification (NCBI taxonomy): domain Bacteria; kingdom Pseudomonadati; phylum Pseudomonadota; class Gammaproteobacteria; order Enterobacterales; family Yersiniaceae; genus Serratia; species Serratia sp. TMDUHS_CL. The sequence goes on along the minus strand of NZ_JBBBDV010000007.1, from coordinate 161,080 downwards.
AGGTGCCAAGGATCTGGAATCCCGCCACCAGATTGACCACCACCAGCGCCAGAAACAGGCCGTGGATCAGCGCCAAGCGGCGCGGCGCGTTGACGCGCAGAAAAGTCACGTCGAAGGATTCGATCACCAACGCACGATACAGCGCCGCCAGCGCCAGCAGCGAAACCGAGGCGATCGCACCGACCATCACCATGGCCTGTGCATCCACCGCCAGAATCGAACCGAACAGCACGTGCAGCAGATCCACGCTGGAACCGCGCAGCGAGACCAGCGTGACCCCCAGCGCCAACGACCCCAGATAGAACCCGGCAAAGCTGGCATCCTCTTTCAGCGGCGTGCGGCGGCTCACCAGGCCGGACAGCATCGCTACCGCCAGCCCGGCAATAAAGCCGCCCACGCCCATCGCCACCAGCGACATGCCGGAGATCAGATAGCCGATCGCCGCGCCCGGCAACACCGCGTGTGACAAGGCATCCCCTACCAGGCTCATGCGGCGCAGCAGCAGAAACACGCCCAGCGGGGCGGCGCTGAGCGACAACGCCAGGCACGCCATGAGCGCGCGGCGCATAAAACCGAAAGAGAGGAAAGGATCGATAAGCGCATGCCACAGCATCATGGCGACACCGCCCGCAGATCTGGCTGCCGTTCAGTGGCGTGATACCTCGGCACCTGCTCCAGCACTCGCTCGGCCGCGCCCCAGTGGCAAGCCTGCGGCGTCAGCAACAGCGCCTGCGGAAAATGCTCGGCAACCATCGACATATCGTGCAGCACGGCGATCACCGTTCTCCCCTGCCGGTGCAGCTGCGCAATCACCTGCAGCAAAATTTGCGTGGTGGCGCTGTCGATGCCGGTAAAAGGCTCATCCAGCAGGATCAGCGGCGCCTGTTGGACCAGCAGGCGTGCAAACAGCACTCGCTGCAGCTGGCCGCCGGACAGCTCGCCCACCGGGCTGTGCGCCAGCGCACTCATGCCAACGTTCGCCAGCGCCTCATTGACCTGGCTCGCCGCACGCTTGTTCATGCCGCCGAACATGCCGCTTTGCGGCCAACAGCCCATCGCCACCAGATCGCTCACCGCGATGGGGAACTGCCGATCCAGTTCCGCCTGCTGCGGTAAATACGCTCTGCGCGGTGGCTTTCCGCCGCTAAAACTCAGGCTGCCTCCCAACGGCGGCAACAATCCGGCGAAGGTTTTCAGCAGCGTCGACTTACCTGCCCCGTTGACGCCCACCACCGCAGTGAGCGATCCGGCGGTAAACTGCCCGCTCAGCGGCGGGAAAAGCGGCGTGGCCCCATAGCCTATCGCCAGCTGACGCAAGGTAATCATGGCAGCGACACCGCCCAGAAAATGCCGAGCCACAGCAGGGCCAGCAGCACAACGGCCCCCGCACAGCGCACGGCAGCGGAGGTGGTAAACAACGAATTCAGTGACGACGCGGCGTCATGTTGTGAAGAGGGAGTCAATGTCGTGATCAACGCGATGAATTAATGGTTACAATATAACATCACACTCACTGCAACGTCTCAAGCCCTGCCGTGCCAATTAATGCAACGGAACGTAACAGCCCCGCGCAGCGGCTCTCCCCCGCCACGTTCCCCTTATCAATCTCAGGGATATTCCCGTTCGACAGAAATGTTGGCATAGGGTAAAGAACGGCGGTAAATCGAAAAATTTACCGACGAGGTCGGAAAAGGAGTAAGATAAGCAGATAACATTGCTGTTGGCCGAGATTAATGCTTGTCACCCTTGCCTGTAGCCTGGAAGTGAACGCACCTTCTGTTAAAAAATTAAAGAAAGTGATTAATGACAATATAGCGGAGTTAGTGCCGGCGCTGACCAGCGGACTCAGTTTTTATTCTGAAAGCGCACGCTATGCCGAAGATTCATTAGAAATACTTGATATAGTGCCACAAGGTGACGGCGGTTATTCAATGAGTTATCGCTATAAGTGGGGCATTTTTAATGCCTGTCTGGATATCAACAGCGAAGATACCATCAACGACAGCGTCCGGTTTCGAGTGACGGAGCGGGGTTTAATCTTCGACATCATTGATAACTCACGTCCATCAACTGCGGATGAATTGTAAGTTTACGTAATAACTGCAGGCCAAACGCGAAAAAATGATTTATATTCATTTTACGGGAAGTTTATTTAACCACCGTTAAGCTGCCTCCGTTCATGATGTAAATCAGCTTACTCACATAGTGTTATCACACCGCAATTAAGACTTACGGAGGGGATGATATGGATGAGTATTCGCCTAAGCGACACGACATTGCTCAGCTCAAATTCTTGTGCGAAAATTTGTATGATGAAGGCATCGCGACCCTGGGAGACAGCCACCACGGGTGGGTCAACGATCCGACATCCTCCGTCAACCTGCAGCTTAATGAGTTGATCGAACATATCGCTTCGTTTGTGATGAGTTATAAAATTAAATACATGGACGAATCAGACCTGTCGGAGTTAGTCGAAGAATATCTCGACGATACTTATACGCTGTTCAGCAGCTACGGTATCAATGATTCCGACCTGCGCCGCTGGCAAAAGACCAAGGCGAGATTATTCAGAATGTTCTCAGGAGAGGACATCTGTACGACAATGAAAACTTAGGGGATAATTATTCCCGAGCTATTTTACGGTTATTAAACTAAAAGGCCACCATGACTAAAACCGACTATCTGATGCGTTTACGTAAATGCACCACGATTGATACTCTCGAACGTGTTATTGAGAAAAATAAGTACGAGCTTTCCGATGATGAACTGGAGCTGTTTTACTCAGCGGCCGATCACCGTCTGGCGGAGCTCACCATGAACAAACTGTATGACAAAATCCCCACCTCCGTTTGGAAATATGTCAGGTAATCAGACCCCAACGCGTTGAGCCGATGCTTTTATCGGCTTCAATGTCCACGTTGAATACGTATTTTTCCTATTGACAATGAAATGTTAATTACGTTCATCTTTATCGTTAATAATAAATAGACACACTTCTCTGTTCCTGTTCGGGGTATAACGCGATTAACGCGTGATGACTCTCGCCCCTGCTTTACGGCCACCAGCGTAACGGCCATGCCGCCAACTCCCCTATGCTCCTCGCGGCCACGCCGCCGCACTGCCTCCGGGCGGCGTGATCGCCCCGTAAAATCAGAGCATGCGGCGCAAAATCGCCTGCCGGGCAAAACAGTGGTGTTTAATCACCGCCGCGACGTGCAGCACGATCATGGCCGACAGCGCGATACACGCATAACGGTGCACGGCGAAAAAGAAGCGGTTAACGTCGAGATTTGCAATCGGGCGTGGGAAGTCAATCGCGCCGAAAACGGCAAAGCCGTGCTCTAGCATGAGGAATCCGCTGAGCAGCACCACGAAAATCAGCAGGTAGAATATTTCGTGCAGCAAATGCACCAATCCCTTCTGGTGCCCTTGCAACATATCGCCATAGGGCACCTTCGGCCGGAAAAAGCGCCAGATAAAGCGCGCCGCCATCAGCGGTGTCAGCACCAAGGCCAACGACATATTGGTCACGGAGAAAAAAGCGAAGATGCGCGCATCCGTCATAAAATGCAGCGAATAACCAACGATCATTACGTAGATCATGACCGCGGCAATGCCCCAATGCAGTAACCGACTAAAAAGATCGTAACGGGCAGGTTCGTGTGACATAAAACTCCTTGAAAAGCGGCCATCGCTGGCCGCTTGGCTATCCGATTTACGCTTACTTTTTCAGGATCCAGGCATCCTGCCAGTTGGATCCCACGCCCGGCTCATAATGAGTCGCGCCGCTGTTCCACTGCATGCAGTAACCGCTGTAAGGGAAAGGTTTGCACTGATACACCTTACCGTTCTTCGGCTGCAGCACCGTGGTGCCGGCGGTGTATTTACTCAGCTCGTTCGGGAAGACGAAGTTGTAGTCGCCGTTGCCGCCACCGCCGGTGGAGTCTGCTTCCAGGTTGAAGTTTTCGATATCAGGCTGAATGCTCTGCCCGTTGTCGTTGCTGGCGATCACTTTCAGCATGTGGTGGCCTTCGCTGACGTTGGTCAGCGCGATGGTCAGCGGCTGGCTGGCGTCTTCCAGCGTCTCTTTCACATAGCCTTTCTCCGTCTGGCCGTGATCGTAAACGCGCGCTTCAACCGTCAGCTTGCCTTTGACCTCGGCATTGAAGGTCAGCTGGGCTTTACCGTCCTTGATCTTGGTGCTGGACAGATTGCCGATGCGGATCTCCTCGGTAATGGCCGGCGTTTCTTCCTCATAGGAGATCACTACGCTCTTCATCGGGCTACCCTGCTTGGCGAAGACCGCGTTATTGCCGAATACCGGGTTGACGTTGCCTTTGCCGTCTTTCACTCCGGCGCGCACCGTTTTCTGCTCGACGTTGATCTTGGTTGCCAGTGCGTGGCTCCAGCGGTTTTTGTCGGTCAGCGCCTCGCTGTCGATCGCCAGCTCGGTTTTCATCGCCAGCACTTCGCCGCTCGCGTCGAAGAAGCGAGCGATCACTTTATCGCCAACCTGCAGGTTTTTACCGGTGAGGGATCCCTGCAGCTGCTTGCGCCATTCGGATACGACGCCGTCGTCCTCGAAGTTGACGTCAACCACCTGATAGAAACTGTTCACCGTGTCATTGATTTCCCACACGCCGTAAATCACCTGATAGCCGGTTCTCTCCGGCACCACGCACTGGTGCACTTCGCGATCTTTTGGCGCCTGAGCATGGCCATCAACCTCGCAGAACGGCTCTTTTTCGAAAGCCTCGCGCGACAGCGGCTTGTTCACGTCCCAGTCTTGTTTGGTGATGTAGTAACGCCAGTTATTGGTTTTGTGCTTGGCGGTGTGGTACCAGGTGAACGTCTGCGGCCCCGGCTTCATGGTGTTCAACGCCCAGACGTTGACGCCCTGGCGATCCAGCGGTTCGAAGCCATTAACTCCGCCGCTGGCCAGCTGGCCGTCGAGCGGCGTAGCGCCGCCAGGGAAGCCGGAAATCTGCTCAACGCTCTGCGGTTCCCACTGCGCCCGGCCGCAGTCGGTGTTGCTGCCCAGCTTGCACTTGTAGGCGCGGCTTTCGGGAACTTCGATATACCCATGCGACCAGGCGGCCGACGAGGCAGCAAGCGTTGCCATCATCAGGGCGATTTTGGATAATTTCATTACGACTCCAGTTAAATTTATTGGATTCCAACTGAGTGAGAAGAAACTCAAAGAGATGCGGCGATACCGCGAGAGGAATAATAAGTAGAAGCCCTGAACGCCCGGCACTTAGAATGCATTAAAATAATAAAACCTAATACGGCCAAGATATTAAATGGCATGACAAACGTTTAAAATAATCCGGAAATCGCGAAGCGCCGCCTTGCGGCGAAAGAAATAAGCGCACCGTTCCTATTCCACAGAGAGAATAACGTGACATTGAAAAATATCGCCGCAGCGGTCTTGGCCTCCCTGCTGCTCTCCGGCTGCCAGCACGCCGCCAAATCGGCCCCTGACGCCGCCGCCCAACGCGACCAGCTGTCGTCGCTGGTCGGCGCCGGCTTGTTTTTGAGAGAGCGTTGCAATCGCGCCGACATCCCGGCCGACGATAAGCTCACGGCGGCGGCGCTGCAGGAAGCAGAGAAAAAAGGGTGGTCGCCGGCGCTCAATCGCGCCCAGTTGCTTGCTGCAGGTCAACGCGTCGCCGCACAGCTGGCGGCCGACGCCACGCCGCTGCAGGAGAAGTGCAGCGAATTCAATCGGTCACTGGCGCCCTTTCTAGCCCAGCTCCGTTAGCCCCCCAGCGGCAGCGCAAACCATTGGCAGGCCACCGCGCCTGCGCCCGCCGTCGCCAGCCCCGGCCCGAAAGGCAGGGGCTGAGTTCCATCACCGCCGCGCCATACGCGCAACAACAGCCACAGCAGGCTGCCGGCGGAAGCAAACAGCAGGATCGACGGCAAAGCGGCATACCCGCCCCAGGCGCCAAGCGCCGCCAACAGTTTAAAATCGCCGTATCCCAGCCCCTCGCGGCCGGTCGCCAGACGAAATGCCCAATACAGCAGCCACAGCGTCAGATAGCCCGCCATCGCGCCGACCACCGCCGCCGGCAAAAAGGCCGGGTGCGCCAGGCAATGCCACAGCAACCCGCCCCACAACAGCGACAGCGTCAGGCAATCCGGCAGGAGTTGGCGCTCGCTGTCAATCGCCGCCAGCGCCAGCAACAACGCAACAAACGCCAGCATGAAAAACCAATCAACCCCGATGCCGAGACGCCAGGCCAGCATGATTCCCATCAGCATCAGAAATAACTCCACCAGTGGATAACGCACGGGAATAGGGCTGCAGCAATAACGACAGCGGCCACGCAACAGCAGCCAACTTAATAACGGAATATTATCGAACGCCGATAATTGTTTTATGCATGACGGGCAAAATGAACGCGGCCAAACGAGATCAAATCGCTCGGCCTGCGTCGTTTCTATTTCACGCTCAAGCATGATAGGCAGCCGATAAACGACCACGTTAATAAAACTGCCGACGCACAGACTCAACACGGCGCTAAATAACAGCCAGTGTTCATCCGCCGCCGCGTTTAGGGCGAATAGCATGATTTTTCTGATTCCTGATGATTCGTTAGCGTGAGTTACATCGACGGCTGCGTCGTCACCTGCAGCCGGCTGACCTGCACGACGCCCGGCGCCTGCCCCGCGCGCTCCACGGTGAGCGCGAGCACGCGGATACCGTGCTCGCGCTGCAGGGCAGCCAGCCACGACAGCAGGCTTTCGAACGGCACAGGCGGCAGCCTCACCAGCATCTCCGCGTCACTTTCCGTCAGGTCGGCGAGGGGAATGCGGTACGCTTGCGCGCTCTGCCGCAGCCGCTCCGGCAGTTGCTCGCGCGCAGCGGCGCCCGGCGGCGAGCGAGCCTGCAGTTGCTGGATGACACGTGCCTGCCCCTGCAGCGCCGCCAGCCGTTGTGCGCTTTTCTGCGCCTGTGAAAACTGATACAGGCAGTAGCCGCAGGCTACCAACAACAACAGGCTTAACAACACCGCCCGCCGCAACGCCTTATCGTGCCACCCGATATTCATCGCTCACCTCTCACCGTCAGGACCGCCTGGTTGGGTGCGCCGCCTTCTCTGAACGTCATACTGACCTCGCCATCGTTAACCGGTGCCGGCAGCGGCACGTCGTTTCTGTTCACCGTCACCACCAGACGATCGTCGGCAGCGTCGAAAGCCAGCGCCTGCAGCTGCGGGGGCGCCCATAAAGCGAGTGCCCCGGCCGCGTAGGGCAGCAGCCTGAACAGCTGCGGCGCATTCAGGGCGTCTTGCATACGCCGCACCTGCGCTTTCGCCGCCTGTTCCGCAAACGCCGGCGCGGTCTGGCCAGGCAGCAGGCGCTGAGACAGTACCGCTATCCGGCTCTCGTTCTGCCGGGCCATCTGTTGGTGATGCAAACCGCCCACCAGCAGCGAACCACTGAGCAACAGCAGCGCGCAGACGGTCTTATCGGGCAGGCGACGCGGCCAGCGTACGCTCGGTTTGAAACGCCCCTGCAGCAGCGTGGCGGGGCTGCTCCAGGCCTCTTGCGCCAGTTGCCAGAGCGGATCCTCGTCAATGCGCGCCGCTTCCCAGCCCGCCGGAATCTCCCCGCCGCAGTGCAAACACCAATCCGGCGTCGGCAGCGGAGTGCAATCCCGCCAGGCATCGGGCAGCGACAAGCTCTGCCCATTCCCCGTTCGGATCAGCCAGCGATCGCGCCAGCGCAGCGCGCTGCATTGGCCCGGCAGCGGCAATGCCAGCACGTCGGGCAGCATTTTATCGGCGCGAATGCCGCAGGCGCTCAGGCGCTCGACCCAGCCCTGCATCTGCGCCAGCGCGACGCCGGCGAGGGTGAAATCACGCTGCGCCTTGCCCAGCACCGCCCAGTGCATCTGCTCGGTATCGGTCAACAGCCCGGCCTCGTGGGCGTAGGCCAGCGCCAGTGGCGTCGCCTGCCGGGCCTTGCCCTGGAATGTCGTTTGTCTCAGCACCACATGACGGGCAGGCACCAGTACCACGACTCGGCTGCCCTGCGCCATGGCTGCCAACTCGCCGCCGCCGTCGGTCAGATCGAGGCGGGCGCCAAAGCGGCAGCGCGTCTCGCCGACGTGGCCCCAGCGCACATCGGCCATCGAGTCCTCGCTCAGCGCGATAAGCAGGATTGTGTTCGCCACCCTTTACCCCTCCCCTCTGTCGAACTGGCGTCCGCTGACCGTGATGCCTGACTGGCCCGGTTGCCACGCGCTGACGAGCCGATAGCGCCCGTCATTCAGCGTCAGCTGCAGCTGCGCAATCCAGCGGCTGTCGTCGAACTTCAATCGCTCGTCGAGAGCGTCGTCATCCAAGGCTTGCAGCGCTTTTTCCTGCGACAAAAACGTCAGCGTCTGCCACCCCTGCGGCGGGCGGGCCGCCAGCAACGTCCGCAGCCGTTCTCCGCCCAGGGCGTTCATCAGCATCGCCCGCAGCAGCGGCAACCGGGCCTCATCCACGGCGTCCGGGTTGATCTGCAATTCAGCATCCGGCGCCGCACAAAGCTGCGGCGCGAGGCGCAGGTATAGCTCACGATCGATACCGGCCAGCTCCCGCAGTTCGCTGATATCCCCCATCAGGTACCCTTCGCCATAAGCCCGGGCGACGATCGCATCGGCAATCGCGCCTGCCTGCGCGTCGGCGATGCCCAGGTTGTTCAGTAACAGCATGAATATCCGCCTCTCTTTATTGGGGGGAACCCCCTCGCTATCTCCGACCTCCGTTGGGCCGGCGGCGCGGATCAGGGCGTTTACGTTGAAACAGGCATCGACCCGGCGCAGGCGTATCGCCACTTCCCCCTCTTCGGTACGCATACTGAACGCCGCCCCAGAGGCTTCCCAGGCCTTGCGCTGCTCTCCTGCCTGCCGCCACCGCTGTTGGGCGTAGATCTCCCCGCCCAACAGCAGCCATTTCGCCCTCAGCCGATCCTGCTGAGACTGGGTGCGCGCCAGCGAACGCTGCCAGTGGTCATTGATATTGACCGCCACGATCGCCATCAGCGACATCATCAGCAGCACCATCAACAGCGCCATACCGCGTTGTTTTTTCATCATGGCCTCGCCGAGGGCAGCGCGATGATGCGCCGTATTTCCCCCAACGCGGGGGTCTCGACGGTGATCTCCACCGCCTGCGGCAGCAGCCCGCCGGCGCGCCAGGCCGTCAACCATTCGCCTTGCCGGTAAAAACGCAGGCGGAACCGCGTCACCTCCGGCAGCAACAGCACGCTGCGCGCCGTCGCCTGCGGGCTGCTCAAATTCGGGTAGCTGAGGCGCTCCAGCCGCCCCTGCCGGTGGCGATAGGCCACCCGCTCCTGCGTGGCACGCGGCAGCCGGGCCTGCGGATTCGACCAGCCGCTTCGGATCAGCAACAGCTGAAAATCCACGTCTTCCCCCTCCGCCGTCTGCAGCACCGCGAATTCCGGCGCCGCCGGCCTGCGTTTATCACCGATCGGCGCACGCGCCTGCGCATGAGCAAAATCGCGCTCGACGATCGCCAGCGCCCGTTGCAGCTGGGTCAGCTGCGTCGATTTGCGCTGGGTAATTTCGTCGTTTTTCAGCACGCCCCTGAAGACCGCCAGGGCGGTGAGCGACAGCATGGCGAACAGGGCGATGGCCAGCAGCATTTCCACCAGCGTAAAACCGCGTTGCAAAGCGCGCTTCATGGCAACCCCCGGTAAGCCTGTAACTCCGCCAGCACGTTGCGATCCTGCGGATCGCGCCTGACTTCGATCGCGATCGCCCGCATTCCGGCGTCGCTGGTCTCCTGCCCACGATAACGCCAGTGCCAGGTCTCACCGGCCATCACCGTGGTGCCCGAATGCCAGGCCAGCGTCGGCGGCTGCGGATCGAGCTGCAGCAGCGTCAGCTGGTTGTCCGCTACCCACAGCGCAACGGTCTTGGCTTCGATCTCGCTCAGGCTACGCACCTGGCCGCCGGTGCTGTTGATCAGCGCCAGGCAACCGATGGCGAAGATCATCAAGGCCACCATCACTTCCAGCAGCGTCATGCCCTGCTGGCGTCTCATTTTCCGCGTCATCGCAACGAATGTCCGTCGTTTCAAATACGAAGTAACCGGGCGCCTGCAATCGCCACAGGCACCGCCCTTGCGACAGCACTACGCTGAACGCCGTGGTTTCGCCCCCCGGATACAGCCACACCTGCGGCGGCCGCGTCGCCGCGTCATCGAGCGCGACGGTTTGCCCTTCAACGCTCAGCCACAGCGCGATGCCGTCCGGCAGGGCGTATGCCTCCCGGCTCGCCTGCCCCGCAGCGGCAACGCTGCGCCAACCGCCGCTGCCGAACGCCACGCCATAACTCACCCCTTCGCGCTCGGCCCGCTCGGCGAGGGCATTCAACCAATGGTTCAGCCGCTCCCCCTGCCGTGCCAACGCTTTCTCATCCGCCGGAAAACTCAGCATCACCAGGCCGCTGGTCACCCCCAGCAGCAGCAATACCAGCATGATCTCCAGCAGCGTAAAGCCGCGTATGCGCCTCATGGCGCGTCGGCGTCGGCCACCCAGTTGCCGATATCGTCATCGGTGTCGGCGATGCCGTCCGGCCCCAGAGAAAACACGTCCAGCTTGCCGTGACGCCCCGGATTACGCAGACGATACTCCTGCCCCCAGGGATCTTGCGGCAACCGGCGGATATAACCGTCTTCGGGATAATTTCTCGGGATCGGCGCCAGCGCCGGCCGGGTCACCAGCGCCGCCAGCCCCTGTTCCGCGCTGGGATAACGCCCGTTGTCCAGCTTGTACATATCCAACGCGTTCTCCAACGCGACGATATCGCTGGCGGCCTTTTGCCGATCGGCCTTCTCCTTGTTTCCCATCAGGCTTGGAATAGTCAGGCTGGCCAACAGCCCCAGAATGACGATCACCACCATGATTTCCAGCAGCGTAAACCCTCGCTGCCGCGACCTGCGCATCTTGCTGATATGACTCACTTTACTCTCCATTAACGGCATGATTAGCCGACCATATTATTGAGCTGCAATATCGGCTGCAGGATGGCCAAAATGATAAACAGCACCGAACCGGCCATCGCGATCACCAATAAAGGCTCAAACAGCCCCAGCGCCAGCGTGACTTGCCGGCCGAAGGCCTCCTGCTGCATCGTCGCCGCCCGTTCGAGCATCATGTCCAGCTCACCGCTGCGCTCGCCGGACATGATCATGTGCCGCATCATCGGTGAGAACAGCGCGGTGCCCTCAAGCGACGGCGACAATCCTTCGCCCTCCCGCACCCGCTCCATCGCCGCCAGCAGCCGTTCGCGGGCGGCATCGTTGCCCAACACGCCGGCGCTGATGCGCATCGCCTCCAGCAACGGCACCGCGCTGGCGTTCAAAATGCTCAGCGTTTTGGCGTAGCGCGCCGTGTTCACCGCCAGCGACAGCTTGCCGACCACCGGCAACCGCAGGATGAACGCATGCCAGCGCACGCGCCGCGCCGGATCCCGCAGGCGATAGCGGAACGCGCCAAGGCCCGTCAGCACCGATATCAGCGCCAACGCCCCCCATCGACGCAGCCCGTCGCTGGCGCCGAGCAGCATCCGGGTCGACAGCGGCAAGGTCTGCTTCATATGCACAAACTGTTCGATCACCTTCGGCACCACCGCCGTCAACAGGATCGCCACCACGCCGATTGCCACCGTCGTCAGCACCATCGGGTACACCAGCGCCTGCACGATTTTGTTCTTCATTTGCTGGCGCTGTTCGACGTAGTCGGCCAGCCGTTCCAGCACCGGCGCCAGATGGCCGGAAATCTCACCGGCGGCCACCATGGCACAATAGAGGCGGTCAAAAATCTGCGGATGCTGACCCAGCGCCTGCGCCAGCGGAAAGCCCTCCAGAATGCGCTGCCGCACCTGAGCCAACGCCGCCTGCAGACCTTTTTTCTCCGTTTGCCGCGCCACCGCCATCAGCGCTTCCTCCAGCGGCAGCGCAGCGGACAGCAGCGTCGCCAGCTGCCGGGTCAACAGCGCCACATCGCCGCTGCTCACGCCGCTCATCCAGCGGCCGGCAAACATGCCGGCGAAAGCGGGCCGCCTGCGCGCTTGCACCGCCAGCACCTGCCACCCCTTTTCACGCAGGCGATCGCGGGCGTGGCGCAGAGAATCCGCCTCCAACACGCCGCGCTGGGCGCGCCCCTCACGATCGCAGGCGCGATAATCAAACTTCATCGCCGTCCCCTTCGCGCGTCACTCGCAGCACTTCCTCCAGGCTGGTCTCCCCGGCGCGCATTTTGGCGATCCCATCCTGGCGCAGCGGCAGATAGCGTTCGGCGGCCAGTTTCGCGATGTCCAGCTCGCCGTCACCGCGATGGATCGCCATGCGCATCGGTTCATCCAGCACCAACAGTTCGTGCAAGCCGATTCGGCCGTGATATCCCTGCCCGCCGCAGGCCTCGCACCCCAACGGGCGCCAGCAGGTCACCGCCGGCGTCGGGGGCAGCCCCAGCAGGCGCCGCTGCGCGTCAGACAACGCATAAGGCTCGCGGCACTGCGGGCACAGCCGGCGCACCAGGCGCTGCGCCAACACGCCGCTGAGCGAACTCGAAAGCAGAAACGGTTCGACCCCCATGTCCCGCAGCCGGGTCACGGCGCCGATCGCCGTGTTGGTATGCAGGGTCGACAGCACCAAATGCCCGGTCAATGAGGCCTGCACCGCGATCTGCGCCGTTTCGCCGTCGCGGATCTCACCGATCAGCACCACGTCGGGATCCTGACGCAGCAGCGCGCGCAGCCCGCGCGCGAAGGTCATGTCCACCTTGGGATTCACCTGCGTCTGCGCAATGCCGGCCAACTCATACTCGACGGGATCTTCGATCGTCATGATGTTGCGCTGTTCATCGTTGATCTGGCTCAGCAAGGTATAGAGCGTGGTGCTCTTGCCGGATCCGGTCGGCCCGGTGACCAAAATGATGCCGTGCGGCTGGCGGATCAGGCGCAGCAACGCCTGCTGGTGCGCCGGCGCCATGCCCAGGCTGGGCAGTTCGAGCCGCACGCCCTGTTTGTCCAACAGGCGCATGACCACGCGTTCGCCGTGGCTGGCCGGCATCACCGACACCCGCACGTCAATCGCTCGCCCGCCGACCTTCAGCGCCATGCGCCCATCCTGCGGCACGCGCTTCTCGGCGATATCCAGCTTCGACATCACCTTGATGCGCGACACCAGCAGCGCCGCCAGCTTGCGCTGCGGCGCCAAAATCCGCCGCAGCGCGCCGTCGATGCGAAAGCGGATCACCAGCTCACTCTCGTAGGTTTCGATGTGGATATCGGAGGCGCGCTCTTTGATCGCCTCGCTCAGCAAGGCGTTGATCAGGCGGATAATCGGCGCATCGTCCTGTTCGTCCAACAGGTCTTGCTGCTGCGGCAACTCCTCGGCCAGCGCGTAAAAATCCAGTTCGCCACCCAGGTCGTCGATCATTTTCTGCGCCTGGCCGCTTTCCTGCTGGTAGTGCGCCACCAGCCGTTGATCAAAAGCCTCCGCCTCCAGCCGGGCCAGCGCCGGCTCGCCGGGCAGGCAGCGGTAGGCCTCCATTAATGCGGCGTGGCTTGTGTCAGGGTGACAATAAATCTGGATACCGTGCTGCCCGTCAACGGCCAGCACGCCATGCTGGCGCGCCCAGGAAAAAGGCAACAGCGGCCCCGCAGAACGGGGCTTCACGGGCGTGCTCCCCGCGAGTAAAACGCGTCGATACTTGCAACGGTGGCGAGAAACGCCCGATTGTCGGGAGCCTTCTTATCGCCGGCGATCTCGCCGCGCAGTGCGTCATTCAGCTCACGATCGTCCTGCTGTTCGGCGTCGAACTTGCCTAACTTGCGTTGGCTCTGCCGGGCATATCCCTCGGTGCTGCGAATGATGGTCGGGCGGATAAACAGCATCAAATTACGCTTGCTCGCTTTGGTGGCGGTCGAGCGAAACAGCGCTCCCACCAGCGGGATCTTGCCCAGGATCGGCACGCTGCTCTCCAGCTCCGAGTTGGACTTGTCCAACAGGCCGCCCACCACTACGGTTTCGCCGCTGTCCACCAGCACCGTGTTGTTAACCGTGCGGATATTGAAGGTCGCCCCCAGCGAATCCGGCGTAGCGCCGGCGCTGTCGGCAACGCTGGAGACCTCCTGTTCGATCTGCATCAGCACGGACTGGCCCTGGTTGATCTGCGGTTTGACCTTGAGTTTGATCCCCACCGTCTTGCGCGACACGGTATTGAAGACGTTATCGCTATTGGTGGTTTGCGAACCGGTCAGGATCGGCACATCCTGCCCGACGCTGAATTCCGCCTCGGCGTTATCCAGCGTGACGATGCTCGGCGTGGCCAGGATATTATTTTGGTTGTTGCTGGCGATGGCGGTCAGCAATACGCCCCAGTTACCGCTGTAGAAACCGGTCATCAGGCCGTTGGCCTTGCCGAACACGTCGCTCATGCCGTTTTCGAACCCCGCCGACACCCCGGGCATCTGGCCGGCGAACTGCGTGCCACCACCGTATTTGTTGGCCCACTGCACGCCGATGTTCAGCCCCTGCCCATCCTGCACTTCGACGATCACCGCTTCGACCAGCACCTGCGCGCGGCGCACGTCAAGCTTGGCGACCACCGCCTCCAGATCGCGCATCACATCCGGCGCTGCGGTGATGATCAGCGCATTGGTCTGCTCATCGGCCTTGATCACCACATTTTTCAGCAGCGCCACGTTGGCGGTGGCGCTCTCCTTCTCGTTTTGCAGGCCCGCACTCACGCCGGTCAACACCTCGACCAGGCTCTGCGCCTTGGCGTATTTGAGAGGGATAACCTGGGTATTGCCCTGGGTGACGCTCTTGTTATCCAGCTGGTCAATCAGTTCTTTGGCGTGTTCGCGGCTCCGATCATCCCCGGCGATCATCACGCTGTTGGTCCGCTCATCCGCCACCAGCCGCAGCGAGCTCGCGCCGGCCGTGCGCCGTTTGCCCTCTTCGCGAAACAGTTCGTTCACCATGCGCGCGATCTCCGGCGCCGCCGCATGCTTCAGCGCGAGAGTTTCGACCCGATTGCCATCGTCCTGATCCATCTCCCTGACGAGCTCGAGCAGGCCATTGACCACGCTGGCCCGGCCGGTGATCAACAACGCGTTTCCCTGCTCGTAATGCGCCACGCTGCCCACGCCGATGCTGTCGTTGAGCTGGCGCAATATCGGCGAAACGTCTTTGGCCGCGATATTGCGCAGCGGTACCACGCGCATCACCACTTCATCCCCTTCGGCGATCGCCTCGCCGCCGTTTTGTGCCAGCGCGGCTCTTTTTCCCTCTTTGGCGGCGATCACCTTCAAGACGTTATTGGGCATGCCGATGACCGTATAGCCATAGACATCCAGCACGTTGAGAAAGAACTGGTAATACTGCTTCTCGTCGAGCTGTTCATAGCTGCGCACCGTGACCTTACCTTTCACCGCCGGATCGATAATGATGGTTTTGCCCAGGTTTTTACTGACCGTATTGATAAATTCCTGAATGTCCGTGCCTTTGAAATTGGCGGAGAATTGCTCCGCGCGCGCCGCGCCAGCCAGCACAATCATGACGGCCACCGCCGCTAACGCGCGCCATAAGCCGGCGCTCCAGCCTGGGCCGGAACGATAAATAAAATGCGTAATCACAATGTCGCCTTATGCTATAAAACACCCCGCGCCGAAACGGCGCGCCGGCTACTCTTTAAACGTCAGCGTGGCGTAATAGCCGTTTTCATCGAGCAGTATTTTATTTTTCACTATCCGCACGATGACGGCATTGCTGCCGGCCAGACGGTCGCCAACGCCATAACCGGTTTGCTTGCCGCCATGCTCGACGATGACCAGGCTTTTTTTGGCGTTATCGCTGAACAGCAAACCCGCTATCTTGCCAAGCGCAGCGGCTTCCGGTGCGTTAGCCAGCAGCTCGGCACCGATCGCCCATTCGCCGACTTTATACCCGTGCGCCTTTTCGCCGTCTTTCGCCGCTTGATAGCGGCCAAACCAGTGCGCGTCATTAATTTTTCCGATATCCTCTTCCTGAGGAAAGACAATATGGCGCCCCGGCCCGGGCGCGTTTTCACGGCTCGGCTCAACGGGCGCGCCATCCCCGGCCATCATTCGCCATCCCAGCTGAAGCATGAACGCCAGATTCGTCAGAAAAAAAAGAAGCATAAAAAAATCTATCAACCGTTTGCTCACGGCACCCCCGGTTATTCAACGGCGCCAACGCTAAGCGGAAATACCGACCACCATCGCGACGGAAAACAGCAGCGTGATGACCAGAGCCACTTTATAATTCACGGCGTCCAGCCACGTTCGCCGGCGATTATTAACCGATGACGACGGGCATTCCCCCTGCAAATTAGCGGCCGCACGCTCGCAGGCTTGAAAGCTCAACATCACGCCAAATCGGGGAATGGTCTTGATCACCTCGCCAGGAATACCGTGGCGGGAGAGCAAAGAGCGGCATTGGAATATCATCTGATAATAGTTATTGTCGCTGATGGTCTCATGGTTGCAAAACCAGACAGCGCGAATAATGTCGTTCTTCTTATAAATACCGCTCAACAGGCACAGCATGAAGCGCCGCTGTAATTCGGTCATTTCAATGAGCACATTCTCTTTTTTAAACAACAGCGTTTTTTCATTGTTGTTTAATATTACCAACTCATTTTCCAACAGAGTCTCGTTCAGGGCAATGTTATGTATGTCCATCTCTCGCCTATCAGTTTAATGAAGTTCAAAGGCCCTCTGTGCCATCACCTTTGCACGCATGCGGCGAGATGCATTTTCAATGAAAATTAATGGTTCGCCGTTTCAAGAGCGGCCTCAATTAATCATGCGAAAAACATTCATGCAACTTATTTCTTTAAAATAAACAATATAAAATTAATATGGTCACATCACATTACCTTAGATTCATTAAATCTTTTAAAAACATGACGATAGCAGGTTTTATAAAATAGCTAAACCACCATTAAATTTGATTAATGATAAAGAAAATAGGCATTCACGCATAATAACCCATGTTATTAGTTGCGTGCTAAAAAGGCAGGAGGCGAGGATGTAAAGGGTAACAGAAATACACCTTAAGCTCACATAAAAAACGAGATAAAAATCAGGATTCGATATTACATAAAAACATCGGCGAGTAGGCATTGCTGAACATCAACGTATTCTTGTCTACGCTGCGAATATGATAAAACGTCGATTCATTGCTGAAAAAGTAAGTATACACCTCTTCCGGCAAGGTATCGCGCGGTGAATAATTCACCTCACCATAGTGGAAACGATAGAAACTGCCTTGCGAGACATAGCTGAAATTAACCCGTCGGTTGACGAAATACTTCTCTTCACCGTCGTTGGCCAGGCCCGACAAGATCATCACGCCCTTATCGCCCGACAAAAAGATGTAGTTTATTTTTAGCGACAGCTGGATGTCATCGTGTGCCGCCTGCGCGTCCAGCGAATTGAAATAATTGAACGTGGCGTTCGCTTCGCAGGAAAAATCACCGAACTCATGATGGCTGCGAACCAGGGAATACACCACGCTGCCAGTCAACACGCACAGGCCGACCAGCGTGGCTGACAAAATATTTAACTTTTTTTCCATGCCCGGATGTACTCGCTCTCACAATTATGCAAAACAGCCGCACTGTCCTTCGTGCATTTGGCGATAAACTGGCGTCCGCTGTCTTCATTGGCATTATGAGAACGGTTAACCTTGGTAATGACAATCTCACCGGGGCGGCAACGCTGGCCATAAAGATCCTTCCTGACCAAGAACTGCAAATAGTCGTCCTGATGATTCTCCAAAAAATGGCCGGCATAGTAGATCGGGCAGCCGTTTACCGTCCCCACGTAAGACAATACCTGCTTCTTTTCACTGTCGCGATGATGTTTGTAATAGATAAAGCACAGCGCCAGAAAAGATAATGGCACGACGATCGATAAGCTGCGCAGCAGAATAAAAAAATAGTGGTGGGTGTTTTTTGACGTTGCGGTCGGCGCAGCCAAGGGAACCGGGGCATCGGCAAGCGGCGGGGGATCGGGTAAATCAATCCGCAGTCGGTCGATCGGTATTATTCTATTGAGTCTATACCCCTTTTTAGAGAGGGTAACGATCAGGCGTTCATTGAAACCGACAGACGTCAATGCCCGCCGCGTCAGGCTGATATATTGATTCAACGTCGCCGAAGAGGCGCTCAGGCCGTGATCGGTCCACACCTGCTGCAACAGCGTATCCCGGCTCACCGCCTCGTGGCCATGCTCAAGCAAACATTTGAATACTCTAGAATTAACGCTGGATAAGAAAACTTCCCGTCCCTTCTTTATACTCTTCAATGAACCGTTTTCAGTGTTAAATGTAATATCTTTATCAATGATATAAATCATGTTCAGCCTGACAGCGCACACGGGTTATTATTTAAACTTATTCAGCGAGTTCGACGACCGCCGCGAAGCGCGGATAGTTTTTTCGCACAGAGAATAAACAATACTAACGCCATCCCAACAGGCGTGCAACTTTAAGAATTTTCCCTATGCCTGCGCCATTATTTGCCCCACAAATAACGATATAAACGCTATTTTTTTCACCGTCATCGGATCTGTTGGCAACCCTATAGGGGGAGAAGGGCAAAAACGGCGCAGAGGAAAAGACGCTCGCTCGCGGCGTGCGAAATGACGCTTGTGCAGCTGTCGACAGGAAGAATAACGGGGAAAAACGTTTTTGCGGGCCGCAAATGGGTGGGGACCCTGCCAGCTACATCCCGGCACACACGTCACCTGCTGCGGCTGCTTCCTTCCGGACCTGACCGAGTTCACAAGTTAGTGTTGCGGGAGAACCAACAGGGCCCCCATTGACGGCTTCTGTACTCCGAAGCGGTGGGCATTATCGGCGATGCCCTATCAAATAGCAAGCCAACCGGGACCAACCGCTGTTTTCTTACCCACCTGCGCTGTGGCACACTCTCCGCCTGGGTTTTGACTCGCGCAGGAACAGCAACATGCAACCAGAAGACGCCTCTTTCAGCCAGCGGGTATTCCACATCGTGGCCGCCATTCCTTACGGCAAAGTCACCACCTACGGCGAAGTTGCCCGGCTGGCCGGTTCACCGCGCGCCGCACGTCAGGTCGGCGGCGTGCTGCGGCGTTTGCCGGAAGGCAGCACGCTGCCCTGGCACCGGGTGATCAACCGCCACGGGCAGATATCGCAGCAGGGGGAGGATTTTCAACGGCAGCGGCAGGCATTGCTGGCGGAGGGGATTATTTTCGGCCCGCACAGCACGGTCGATTTCGATCGCTACGGCTGGCGCTGGTAAAACAAAACAGCCTTTGGCCGAAGCGCAAAGGCTGTTGATTTCATCTTGCTGTACCGCAGTAAGATTACTGCATGGCGGTTGGCGCAGCCTGAATCGGCACACCCTGAACCGGAACCAGCAGCAGATCGGCACGGGTGCCGTTGCGGTTGACCACTTCCTGGATGGTGTCGGTAATAAACATCAGTCGCCCGTTGACCGTCACCGCCGCGCTCAGAATGATACGCGCATTCGGTTGGATGTCGGACGGGTTATACGGCAGCGTAAAGCTGAACGGCGCCTGTTGCCCTTCAGTGCGTACCGCGCGCTGTGCAATCACTTTAGACGGCGCATCCGCCAGCGAGGCGTCAGAGAGGGTGACCGTCAGTACCGCGTCCGGCGGCAGCGCAATGCGCTGACGTATATTAACCGAACCTGTCACCGCCGGGCCCTGAATCTGCGTTTGCGCAGCCGCCGGGTTACCGGCCGCCTGTGTAGGCACATCAGCACTCTTTTGCGCGCATCCTGCCAGCGTGATCGTCAGTGCCGCGGCACCGCCTACGATTTGCCAGAGTTTCATGGATCGGTCTCCTTTTTTATTATCAACATGTTGGTGGCTTTCACCACCGCACCTATTAAACTTAGCACAAAACACTGACAAATCCACTTTGCTCCACCTATTAATCACTTAGCCTGTCCAAAGCGCCCACTATTAAGAGCATTCTCATCGGCCCTATAACGCAAGATGTTGACGCCGCGCCGTGATATTCCGCACACTGCGCAAAATGATTATTAGAAAGGTAACAACTTTATGAGCCAGGCATTGCAAAACCTCCTCGATCTGCTGGATCTGGAGAAAATCGAAGAAGGGCTGTTCCGCGGCCAGAGTGAAGATTTGGGGCTGCGCCAGGTGTTCGGCGGGCAGGTGGTCGGCCAGGCGCTGTACGCCGCCAAGCAGACGGTGCCGGATGAACGCAGCGTGCATTCGTTCCACAGCTACTTCCTGCGCCCGGGCGACAGCAGCAAGCCTATCGTTTACGACGTGGAAACCCTGCGCGACGGCAACAGCTTCAGCGCGCGCCGCGTCAGCGCCATCCAGCACGGTAAACCTATCTTCTATATGACCGCCTCCTTCCAGAGCCCGGAGGCGGGTTTCGAGCACCAGAACCTGATGCCGGACGTGCCGCCGCCGGAAGGGCTGCTGTCCGAATCAGAGATCGCCCAGAAGCTGGCGCATATGCTGCCGGAAAAAGTGCGCGAAAAATTTATCGGCCAAAAGCCGATCGAAATGCGCCCGGTGAAATTCCACAACCCGCTGAAAGGCAGCGTGGAAGAACCGCATCGCTACGTCTGGTTCCGCGCCAACGGCAGCATGCCGGACGATCAACGCATCCACCAATACCTGCTGGGCTACGCGTCGGACTTTAACTTCCTGCCGACCGCGCTGCAGCCGCACGGCGTCGGCTTCCTCGAGCCGGGCATGCAGGTGGCCACCATTGACCACTCCATGTGGTTCCATCGCCCGTTCCGCATGGATGACTGGCTGCTGTACGCGGTGGAGAGCTCCTCCGCCTCCGGCGCACGGGGCTTTGTTCGCGGCCAAATCTACACCCGCGACGGCGTCCTGGTCGCCACCACCGTGCAGGAAGGGGTGATTCGCCAGCGCGACGCCTGATCCGCGGCATAAAGAAAGGGGCGATGTTTCCATCGCCCCTGTCGGCTTCATCACTATTTTAGTCTTTAGCGCACTGCCCTGCTTCGAGTCTTATTGGTTGTAGGCGCTCTCGCCGTGGCTGTTGACGTCCAGCCCCTCGCGTTCCTGCTCTTCCGGCACTCTCAGGCCCACCATGACGCCCGCGATCTTGAAGGCGATAAAGGCGGCGACGCTCGACCACACCAGCGTGATCAGCACGCTCACCAGCTGGATCCAGACCTGATGGCCCATCGTCACCCCTTCGGCGTAGCCGGTGCCGCCCAGTGAAGAGGCGGTGAACACGCCGGTCAGCAGGCAGCCGACGATGCCGCACACCCCGTGCACGCCGAACACGTCGCAGGTGTCGTCCACCTTCAGCCATTTCTTCAGCGTCACGACGCCCCACAGGCCGGCGACGCCGCCCACCAGGCCGATGATCAACGCCCCGCCCACGCCCACGGTGCCCGCCGCCGGCGTCACCGCAACCAACCCGGCGATCATGCCGGAGCAGGCGCCCAGCAGCGAAGGCTTGCCGCGCAGCACCCATTCGGCGAAGGTCCAGGAGAGAATGGCGCCCGCGGTGGCGACGACGGTGTTGAGGAACGCCAGCGCCGCAATGCCGTTGGCCGCGCTGGCGGAGCCGGCGTTGAAGCCGAACCAGCCGATATACAGGATGGACGCCCCGGTAAACACCATCGGCAGGTTGTGCGGTTTGAAGGCCTCTTTACCGAAGCCGGCGCGTTTGCCGATCAGGTAGGCGCCGATCAGCCCGGCGCTGGCGGCGTTGATGTGCACCACGGTGCCGCCGGCGAAGTCCAATGCGCCGTCGGTGGCCAGGTAGCCGCCGCCCCACACCATGTGCGCGATCGGCAGATAGGACAGCGTGAACCACACAATCGCGAAGATCAGCACCGCCGAGAAGCGAATGCGTTCGGCGAAGCCGCCCACCACTAGTGCGACGGTGATACAGGCGAAGGAAGCCTGGAAGGCGACGTGGATCATCTGGCTGATGCTGCCGGTGACGCTATCGATGCCGATGCCTTTCAGCATCGCCGTTTCGAACCCGCCAAATACCGCATTGCCCTCGCTGAACGCCAGGCTGTAGCCATACAGCACCCACAGCACGCAGACCAGCGCGAAGGTGACGGTGACCTGCGTCAGCATCGACAGCACGTTTTTGCCGCGCAGCAGGCCGCCGTAAAACAGCGCGATGCCCGGCAGCGTCATGAACAGCACCAACGCAGTGCAGATCATCATAAAGGCGTTGTCGGCCTTATCAGCGACCGCCGGGGCGGCCAGGGCCAAAGAAGGAACCAGGGTTACCGAACTCAGGCCCAACATGGATAACAGTCTTTTCATTATCAATCCATCCCCATCACTTAGCTGAGTTCGCGGTTACAGTGCCGATTCGTCGGTTTCGCCGGTGCGAATGCGGATCACGCGTTGCAACTCGGCAACGAAAATTTTGCCGTCGCCGATTTTGCCGGTGTAGGCGGCTTTGCTAATCACATCAACCACTTCATCCAACTGATCGTCAGCGATGGCGATGTCGATTTTGACCTTGGGCAGGAAGTTGACGTTATATTCGGCGCCGCGATACAGCTCGGCGTGCCCCTTCTGGCGGCCAAAGCCCTTCACTTCGGTTACGGTCAACCCCTGAATGCCCACGGAGGACAGAGCCTCGCGTACGTCCTCCAGCTTGAACGGTTTGATTACCACGGTCACCAGCTTCATATTGCCCCTCCACGAATTAAACCCAAACTCACCCCTGGTACGCGTCATATGTAGCAAGGCCTGTGCCAGATTTGATTTTGCATGACGATTCAGCGGATTAGCGGGAACGCGGGCACCATCAGACCGCGGCGCCATACCGATACCCTGAATTGATTAAATATCGCGCACTGATTTGGTGCGCATCGCGTCGAAAAAGTGCAGAAAGGGGGCATGGCGCAGGCGGGTTGCCTGCTTGTGGTGCGTGGGAAAAAAAGAAGGGCCGCGATCGCGGCCCATGCTCAGGCGGGTTGGCTCTCTTCGCGCACCGCTTCCGCCAGCTGCTCGCCCGCCAGCTGCAGCTGGTACATCTGGTAGTAGCGCCCCTGCTGCGCCAGCAGCTGCTGATGGTTGCCCTGCTCTACCGCCTGGCCGCGATGCAGCACCAGGATGGAATCGGCATCGACGATGGTCGACAGCCGGTGGGCGATCACCACCAGCGTGGTGTGCTCGCGGATCGCACGCAGCGCGCGCTGGATCGCCTGTTCGGTGCCCGAGTCGATATTGGCGGTCGCCTCGTCGAGGATCAGGATCTGCGGCGCCTGCACCAAGACCCGCGCCATCGCCAGCAGCTGTTTCTGCCCGACGGACAGGTTATTGCCCTGCTCTCCCAGCCGGGTGTGAATACCCTGCGGGAAGCCGCGCACCAGACTCGCCAGCTGCACCGTTTCCAGCGCCTGCCACACGGCGTCTTCCTCGATGTTGCGCCCCAACGTAACGTTGGCCAGCACCGAATCGGCGATCACCACCGGATCCTGCTGCACCATCGCCACGCCCTGGCGCAGCGTGCGGTGCGACAGGCTGGAGATCGGGCGGCCATCGAGACGCACTTCCCCCTCGCTGACCGGGTAATAGCCCATCAGCAGGTTGGCCAAGGTGCTCTTACCGCTGCCGGTATGCCCGACCAGCGCCACGAAACCGCGCGAAGGCACCGCCAGCGAAATGTGCTGCAGCACCTTTTTGTCCGCGCGGTAAGCGAAGCTCAGATCGGTGATGTCGATGCGGCCACCGGCCAGCGGACGATCGTCGGCGCCGTAACTCTGCTGGCTGCGATCCATCAGCTCGAAAATGCGTTCACCGGCCACCACCGCCTGCTGCAGGATCGACTGCTGCGACGTGAGCTCGATCAGCGGTTCGTTCAGGCGCCCCAGGTAGTTGATGAAGGCATAGAGCACGCCGACGCCAATCACCCCCTCGCCGCTGAAGCCGAACAGCATCAGCAGCCCGCACAGCACCAGCGCCGAAAACAGGCTGAGCAGCGGTCGCAGCAGGAAACCGTCGAGCCGCAGGGTCTGCATGCGCGCCAGATAGTGCGACTGACTGGCGGCGCTCATGCGTTCACCGAAGCGCACCTGCTGGCGGAACTGCTGAATCACGCCCATGCCGTTGATCACTTCGTTGAAACCGTCGTTGATGTCCGCCAGATAGCTGCGCACCCGGCGCACGATCGGCGTGCTGTAGTATTGATAGATGCCCATCACCACAAACACCGCCGGGAAGATGCAGACCGCCACCAGCGCCATGCGCCAGTCGAGGCTGAACATCGCCACCAGCATGGCACCGATCAGCGCGGCGCTTTTCAGCACCGTGGAGACCACCATCACGTACAGATCCTTGATCACCTCGGTGTCGTTGGTGACGCGCGAGATCAATTGCCCGACCGGCTGCGTGTCGAAGGCGCTGAGCGGCTGGCGCAGCGCGGCGTCCATCACGTCGGTGCGCAGCCGCTGGACCACCCCCACCGCCGCCTGGTTGAACAGCAGCGCCTGGAAGTAGTGCAACGCCGCCGCCAGCAGCTCCAGCAGAATGTAAGCCGCCGCCAGCCCACCGACGATCGTCAGCGGCAGTTGCCCTTTGGCGACGTAATTATCGATAAAATAGCTCACCAGGATCGGCCCGGCGACTTCCGCCGCCGCCGCTATCCACAGCATCAGCACCGCCAGCCCCAGCGGTTTGCGGTACGGCGAGCCATAGGCCAGCAGCCGCTTCAGCGTCGGCCACAGCTTTTGCACTTTATTCATCGGCCAACGCCTCCTCGCCGTTTTCCGGCGCTTCATCCAGCGCCGCTTCCAGCTGCTGATAACGGTACATATCGCGATACCAGCCCGGCTGCGCCGCCAGCGCCACCGGATCGCCGCGCTGCGCAACGCCGCCGTGCTGCATCACCAGGATCTCGCTGGCTTCGGTCAAGGCCGACAGCCGGTGCGCGCTGATGATCACCGTGCGATCTTGCCCCCAGCTGCGCAGGTTGTGCAGGATCTGGTGTTCGGTACGGCCGTCCACCGCCGACAGCGCGTCGTCGAGGATCAGGATCTCCGCATCCAGCAGCAGCGCACGCGCAATGGAGATACGCTGTTTCTGCCCGCCCGACAGCATCACGCCGCGTTCGCCCACTTCGGTGTCATAGCCCTGTGGCAGCCGCAGAATGTCCTCATGGACGCTGGCCAACCGCGCCGCCTGTTCGATCTGCGCCTGCGTCGCCCCCGGATGGCCCAGCGCAATGTTGTTCGCCACGGTATCGGAGAACAGGAACGGCGTCTGGCTCACCACCGACAGCCGCGAACGCCAGTCGTCGAGTTTGACCTGCGGCAACGGCAGGCCGTGATAGCGGATCTGCCCTTGGTCGACGTCGAACTGGCGCTGGATCAGCGACAACAGCGTCGACTTGCCGGCACCGGTCGGCCCGCACAGCCCCAGCATCTGCCCCGGCTTCAGCGTCAGCGCCACGTCATGCAGCGCCGGATGCGGGTTTTCCGGGTAGTGGAACGCGCGGATATCCACGTCCAGCACGCCGCGGCCGGCCGGCAACGCCTGCGGGCCGTCCTGCACCGCCGGCGCCTCGTCGAGCAGGCTGCGGATGCGGCTGTAGGCCGCGCTGCCGCGTTCGACGATGTTGAACATCCAGGCCAGCGCCAGCATCGGCCAGATCATCAAGCCGAGATACATCACAAAGCTGGTCAGCTGCCCGAGCGTCAGCGACCCGTTCACCACCATCCAGCTGCCGCCGCCGATGGCCAGCAGGTTAGAGGCGCCGATGGCGATATAAATGGTCGGATCGAAGCGCGCATCCACCCGCGCCACGTGCATGTTCTTGGCGCCGGTCTGCGCCGCCACCTCGGCGAAGCGGTTGGATTGGTGATCTTCCAGCCCAAAGGCCTTGATCATGCGGATGCTGGTCATGCTTTCCTGCGCCTGATCGTTCAGGCTGGAAAACGCCGCCTGCGCCGATTTAAAGCGCTGGTGCAGCTGGTCGCCGTAATATTTGATGGCGATCGCCATCAGCGGCATCGGGATCAACGCCAGCACCGTCAGCTGCCAGCTGATTTGGGTGCTCATCACCACCAGCACCACCAGTCCCATCACCAGCGAGTCCACCAGCGTCAGCACGCCTTCGCCGGCGGCGAACACCACGCGGTCCACGTCGTTGGTGGCGCGCGCCATCAGATCGCCGGTGCGGTGGCGCAGGTAGAACGCCGGGTTTTGCCGGCTGAGTTGGCGGTAAAAGTTTTCGCGCAGCTCGACCGCCAGTTGGTAGGAGGCGCCGAACAGCAACACCCGCCACACATAGCGCAGCAGGTAAACGACGATCGCGGTGCCGATCATCAGCCCGAGCCAGGCCATCAGCACGCCGGTAGACATTTGTTTTTCGGTGACGCCGTCCACGATGATGCCGACCAGCTTAGGCGGCAGCAGTTGCAGGATGGCGATGACGATCAGCAGCACCACCGCCCCGAGGTAGCGGCGCCACTCCCGGCGGAAGTACCAGCCGATTTGAGCAAATAATCTCACGCAGTTTGATTCCAGGGTTTTATGGGATTTGTCTCTTTTTCTGCTTCAGCAGAGCAGGATACCACCGTTGAGCCGCCCGTCCGGTGAACTTTTCACTCCGGCACCGGCAGCGCGGTGGTGTATTTGATTTTTTCCATGGCAAAGCTTGAGGTGACATCGATGAGGCCCGGTACGCCGTTCACCAGACGCTTATAAAAGCCGTCGTAGCTTTTCATGTCCGCCACTTCGACCTGCATCAGATAGTCGTACTCCCCCGCCATGCGGTAGAACGCCAGCACCTCGGGCATCTGGCTGGTCAGTTGCACAAACGCCTGATACCACTCGCTGCTGTGCTGCTGGGTCTTGATCAGCACGAACGCCGTCAGCCCCAGGCCGAGCTTTTCGTTATCCAGCAGCGCCACCCGGCCGCGGATATAGCCCTCGTCTTCCAGGCGCTTCAGCCGTTTCCAGCACGGCGTCGAGGTCAAATTGACCGCATCGGCCAGCGCCTGCAGCGACTGGGTGCAATCTTGCTGCAGCATGCACAGCAGCTTACGGTCTGTTTTATCTAACATAGCGGCCACCAGGAGAAAAATTTTCTCTCATTAGGCGATTAAACAGGGAAAATGGCAATCCTTTTTTCCTGCCGACAGGCTATGCTACGCCATAAACCAGCCCCCTATTTTGAGGCCAAATCATGACAAACTCTTGGGTAAAATATGCTATCGGTGAAATAGAAGCGGATTTTCAGCGCTCCGCCGATACGCACCTGATTCGCCTGAACCTGCCGGCGTTTCCAGGCATCTGCCTGTATTTGAAGGACGAGAGCACCCACCCGACCGGCAGCCTGAAACACCGCCTGGCGCGCTCGCTGTTCCTTTATGGCCTGTGCAACGGCTGGATCACCGAGAACACCACCATCATCGAGGCCTCTTCCGGCAGCACCGCGGTGTCCGAAGCCTACTTCGCTCGTCTGATCGGCCTGCCGTTCATCGCGGTGATGCCATCCTGCACCGCGCGCCGCAAGGTGGAGCAGATCGCCTTTTACGGCGGCCGCTGTCACTTCGTCGATCACGCCGCCCAGATCTACGCCGCCTCCGAACAGCTGGCGAAAGAGCTGAACGGCCACTATATGGATCAGTTCACCTATGCCGAACGCGCCACCGACTGGCGCGGCAACAACAACATCGCCGACAGCATCTTCCGCCAGATGGCACGCGAACCTTTCCCGGTGCCGAAACACATCGTGATGAGCGCCGGCACCGGCGGCACCTCCGCTACGCTGGGGCGCTACATCCGCTATCAGGGGCACGACACCCAATTGACGGTGGTCGATCCGGAAAATTCGGTGTTCTATGACTGCTTCCACCACGGCGATCGCACCCTGATCGGCAGCTGCGGCAGCCGTATCGAAGGCATCGGCCGCCCGCGCGCCGAGCCGTCGTTCATCCCGTCGGTGGTCGACAACATGCTGCGGGTGCCGGATGCCGCCAGCGTCGCCACCATTCACTGGCTGGAAGGCGTGTTAGGCCGCAAGGTTGGCGCCTCCACCGGCACCAACGTCTGGGGTGCGCTGCAGCTGGCGAAACAGATGCGGGAAAACGGCGAGCAAGGGTCGATCGTCACCCTGCTGTGCGACAGCGGCGAGCGTTATCTGGATACCTATTACAACCCGGAATGGGTCAGCAACAACATCGGCGATCTGCAGCCGTATCTGGCGCAGCTGGCGGATTTGTAACGCCAGGCTCCGGATAAAAAAAAGCCGGGTAGTCATACCCGGCCGGCTGTAAGGAGAACCTCATTCTTCGGGGGAATAGGTGAGGCAAGGTGAACGCAGCCAATGTTGTAAATAGTGGGCCACCGCCTGTTGCTGGCAATGGCCGATAACCGGTAGCTGCGGCAGCAGGGATTTCAGCTGCGGCAGGGCGTTGCCCATCACCACGCCGTGCCCCACCGCCCCCAGCATCTCTTTGTCGTTCATCGCGTCGCCGAACGCCATGCAGTCGGCCATCGTCAGCCCCAGATGGCGGCTCAGCCGGTCCAGCGCCGTGCCTTTGTTGCAACCGAGCGGCAGCACTTCCAGACAGTCGTAAGCGGAAAAGCACAGGTCTGCCTCGTCGCCCAGCTGTGCCCGCAGCTGCACCTGCAACGCCAGCAGCTCCTCGTGCGGCGCGACAAAGCACACCTTGCTGTTGCCGAACGCCGGCAGGCGGCGCACGTCAGCCAGCTGAAAACGAAAGCCGCTCAGGTGGTGCGCCCGCAGCATCTCTTCCGGCACGGGAAACTCGGTCAGCCAACCTTCATCGCGGAACACATGCATGCTGGCGCGGGTGCGCCAATGATGATGCAGCACCTCTTCGGCGACCGCCGCCGGCAAATCGGTGGCGTGCAGCTGTTGGCCGCGGTTGTCATACACTCGCGTGCCGTTGCCGGTGATCAGGTAACCCTGCAGCCCCAGCTGCGCCATGATCGGCTGCGCGTCGAGGTAGTGCCGCCCGGTGGCGAACGTCACCACCATTTCCCGCTCCACCAGCTGGTTCAGCACCGCCAGCGTTTCCGGGCCAACCCGGTGATCCGGCATCAACAGCGTGCCGTCCATATCGAAAGCTGCCAGGCGATACATAAAGACCTCTTGAATGTGAACGCGATTACAATCCGTGCAGTATGGGATGGTATTTGCGGAAGTAATAGTGAACAATTTGAGAAAACTGTTCCGGATTTCTGCCCATGCGCCTGGTTCACCGTCTCAGCCAATATCAACGCCTGTACCAACAGCTCGGCAGCGCGCCGGTCGCCGTGACCATCGGCGAGCTGGCGGCGATGTTCTACTGCAGCGAACGGCACGCCCGCACGCTGGTGCAACAGCTGCAGGATCAGGGCTGGCTGAGCTGGCATTCGCAGCCCGGCCGCGGCAAACGCGCCCGCCTGCATTGCCTGAAAACCCCGGATGAACTGCGCGCGCAGCTGCTGCAACAGCTGCTGCAACAGGGCAACCATCAGGGGGCCCTGGAGATGGCGCAGCTCGATCCGCAGCACCTGCAGGATCTGCTCAGACCGCACCTCGGCGGGCAATGGCAGGCCGGCAGCCCGACGCTGCGCATTCCCTATTACCGCACGCTGGAAGCGCTCGACCCACTCACGCTGACCGGCCGCGCCGAGCAACATCTGGTATCGACCCTGCACGCCGGGCTGACGCGACTGATGACCGGTAACCCGGAACCGCAGCCCGATCTGGCGCACCACTGGCAAATTGGCGAGCACGGCCTGCGCTGGCGCTTCTTTCTGCGCAGTCAGCTGCGCTGGCATAACGGTGAACCGCTGACCGGCCAACAGCTGCTGCAAACGCTGGAAAAACTGCAGCGCCACCCGCGCAGCCAACCCAGCCTGGCCAACGTCGCGCACATCAGCCTGCCGCATCCGCTGTGCATCCAGTTCGATCTGCACCTGGCGGACTATTGGCTGGCTCACCGGCTGGCGGAGCTGCCTTGCCTGATGACCCACCCGGAGCTGCCGGGCATCGGCGCCGGCCCGTTCAAGCTGGCGCTGAATGAACCGCAGCTAGTGCGGCTGGAACAGCACGCCGGTTACCATCTGCAGCACCCGTATCTGGACACCATCGAGTACTGGATCACCCCCGACCTGCCCACCGCCGGCGCCGACACCAGTTGCCAGCATCCGGTGCGCATCACCATCGGTCAGCAAGACGATTTGGCGCAGGCCAGGCCGGTGCAGCGCAGCATGAGCCTGGGCTGGTGTTATCTGGCGCTGAACCTGCGCCACGGCGTGCTGAGCGAAGCCCAGGGGCAAAAGCTGCTGATGCTGATCCAGCAGTCCGGCCTGCTGAGCCGTCTACCTATTCCCAACAGCGTGATCACCCCCAGCCATGAAATGCTGCCCGGCTGGCGTATTCCCAGCCAACGGATTGAGGAAGATGTCACCCTGCCCGCCCGGCTGACGCTGCTGTATCGGCCGCCGGTCGAGCTGGAAACGGTGACGGTCGCGCTGCAGCGGCTGCTGGCGCAGCACGGCTGCGAGCTGGAGGTGCGTTACTACGCCGGTAAACGCTGGCAAAGCGAGGCGCAGATCGCCCAGGCCGACCTGCTGCTGGCAGACAACCTGATCGGTGAAGCGCCGGAGGCGACGCTGGAGAGCTGGCTGCGGCAGGATACGCTGTGGCGCGGTATCCTGACGGAAAGCCGCTGGCAGCAGCAGCAGGACACGCTGCGACAGATCCAGCAGCTGCAGGCGCAGCAACCGCGCTTCGCACAGCTGCAGGCTTATTATCAACGGCTGATGGCTGCCGCCATCATCACGCCGCTGTTTCACTATCAGTATCAGATCAGCGCGCCGCCGCGCATGCATGGCGTCACGCTAACCGCCCACGGCTGGTTCGATTTTTGCCAGGCGTGGCTGCCGCCGCCGGTGGACGACGCACCGGCCTGAGCCGAACCGCCCTGCGCCTGGCGGCCCTTTCTGCTACTATTGTCGCCGCAACGCAATTTTTATCCTGCCGCCCGAATGTGTATCGGGAGAGGCCAAAGCCCAAAAAGGTGATTTTATGAAGCGCGCGGTTGTCGTTTTCAGCGGTGGACAAGACTCCACGACCTGCTTGATCCAGGCATTGCAACAGTATGATGAAGTTCACTGCGTCACGTTCGATTACGGCCAGCGCCATCGCGCCGAGATTGAAGTGGCTCAAGAGCTGTCGGTCGCCCTCGGCGCCAAGGCACACAAAGTGCTGGACGTAACGCTGCTCAATGAGCTGGCCGTCAGCAGCCTGACGCGCGACAATATTCCGGTTCCCGCCTACGATCCCAATCAGAAAAATGCGCTGCCGAGCACCTTCGTGCCGGGCCGCAACATCCTGTTCCTGACGCTGGCGGCGATCTACGCCTACCAGGTGGAAGCGGAAGCGGTGATCACCGGCGTGTGTGAAACCGATTTCTCCGGCTATCCGGATTGCCGCGACGAGTTTGTTAAAGCGTTGAACAAGGCGGTGACGCTGGGCATCGCCCGCGATATCCGCTTCGAAACGCCGCTGATGTGGCTAAACAAGGCCGAGACCTGGGCGCTGGCGGATTATTACCACCAGCTGGATCGCGTGCGCCAGGATACGCTGACCTGCTACAACGGCATCAAGGGTGACGGCTGCGGCGAATGTGCCGCCTGCAACCTGCGCGCCAATGGCCTGATGCAGTACCGGGCCAACCAGGCGGAAGTGATGGCGGCGTTGAAACAGAAGGCCGCTCTGGTCTGAGGCAGTGACGGCGGCAGCCTCTGCCGCCCGTGAGCTTACTGCAGATTATCCTTCGGCGTGAGCGCCTCCAGGCGCTCGCGCAATTCTCCTTCGATCGGCAGCGCACGCTGCGTTTTCAGATCGACGCACACGAAAGTCAGCAGCGCGTCAGCCACCGGCGTCCCCGCCGGATCCTGCGTCACCTTTTGGCTCAGCACCCCGCTCTTGCCATTGAGCTGCACCATCTGGCTGTCGATACGCAGCTTATCCCCCAATACCGCCGGGCTGCGGTAATTGATATTGATGTTCACCACGATGAAAGCGATGTTGTTTTCCGTCATCCAGCGGAACCCGGCCTCGTTCTCCAGCCATTCCCAGCGCGCCTCTTCCAGAAACTCCAGATAGCGGGCGTTGTTAACGTGCTGGTAAACATCAAGGTGATAACCGCGAACTTTGATAAAGGTTTGCATAGGGAACGATCGCTCCTGCCTGGTGATTACAGAAAGAGGGAGCCGCAGCGGCTCCCTCGCCCGTTTGGTCAACGCGCCAAACTGGTAAGACCTGTAAAATGTAGCAGAGGAGTGACGGCCTCAGCGGCATTTTGCCACGCAGCCGCGACCGGGATCACATTTTCAGCCGGGTGCGGTTCTTCTCAAACAGCGCCGGCCCGATGCCCGGCACCTCCTGCAACTGCTCAACCTGGGTGAACGGCCCGTTCTGCTCGCGGTAGCGCACGATGCCTTCCGCCTTCTTCAAACCGATGCCGCTCAAGGCGGCGGCCAGCTGTTCGGCGGTGGCCTGATTGATGCTGACCGCCGCCTCCTCGGCTGTCTTGGTCATCACCGATTGCCCGCCATTGCTCGCCGGTGCTGAGAGCATGGGTGCCGGCGCCTCGGCTTTATCCACCGCGGCGGCCGGCCCCGCCAGGCACAAAAGCAGCGCGGTGAGCGCAGCTTTGACGTGATGACGGTAACCTGATAACGCTTTTTTCTCTGTATGTTGCATGCTGTATCCTCCTTGTGTGTGACAGCACGGCTACCTTGCCGCGGCGGCGAATATTCAGCAATCGGCGGATATCAGATGTGGAAAAGGCCGCGAAAGCGGCCTTTGTTTGTTGCACTGCGTTGCAGAAAAATGCGGCGATTACTGAGGCTGTTGCTCAGCGGCGCCCATTTTGATCTTGGCTTCTTTACGCAGGCTCGCCAGCAGCGAATCGAAGGAAACGCCGGTCGCGCCCTCTTCCATCTTGCCGACGAAGGTTTTCATTTCGTCTTCCGGCAGCGTGCCTGGCTTCACCGCATCGAGCGCGATCAGCACCACGTTGTCCTGGCGATCCTGCGACATGCCGTACACCGGTTTGCCGTCCTGCGGGTGCGGCAGCGCGAACACGCTCTCCACCAGCTGGCTGTCTTCCGGCGCGCGCGCCATCTTCTGCACGGCGCCAAAGCTCAGGCCGGCGGCTTTCATCGCCTCGTCGCCCTTGCCCTGCTTCAGCTCAACCAGCAGCTTCTCGCCCTGCAGTTTCGCTTCCTGCACCGCTTTGTTGCGCTTCACCAGCTCGGCCACGCGGTCTTTCACCTGGTCGAATGGTTCGATACCTTCCGGCTTATGGCCGCTCACGCGCACCACGAAGGCGCGGTCGCCATCTACGGTGATCACGTCGGAGTTGCTGCCCGGCGCGCCGTTCTCGCCGATCAGCGAGCCGTCGAAGATCGCCTGCACGACCGGCTTGAAGTTCAGCGCGGCAGGAATGTTGTCACGAGTGAACCAGTCGCTTTGCGCCGCTTTCACGCCGGCCGCTTCTTCAGCCGAGGCCAGAGATTCGTTGTCGCTGGTCGCCGCTTCGCTCACCTTCTGCTGCAGCGCGTAATACGCGTCTACCGCTTTCTCCTGCTGCACCTGCTTGGCGATGGCGTCATGCACTTCGCTCAGCGGCTTCACTTTCTCAGGTTCGATATCATTCAAACGCACGATCAGGAAGCCGACGGAAGATTTCACCACGCCGGACAGCTGCCCTTTCTCGGTCAGGTTAGCCTGCTTCAGCTCGTCGGCGGTGGTTTCCGGCTCCAGCCAGCCCAGCTCGCCGCCGGTGCGGCGTGAGATGATATCGGTGGATTTCTCTTTCGCCAGGGTGGCGAAATCGGCGCCCTTCTTCAGCTCGTCCAGCACGGCGTTGGCTTCCGCCTCGGTTTTCAGCTGAATCACGCTGTAGTTTTTACGCTCCGGCTGGCCGTAGCTGCTCTTGTGTTGGTCGTAGTAAGCGCTGATGTCCTCTTCGCTCACTTTCACCTTGTCCTGCATGGACGCGGCGTCCAGCGGGATATAGCTCACCTTCACCTGCTCAGGTGCGATGAAGCTGTTTTTGTTCTGATCGTAATACGCCTTCAGTTCGTCGTCGCCGGCGCTCTGTTTCGCCTGCAGCGCCTTCAGATCGATGGTCGCCAGGCGCACGTCGCGCTCCTGCAGCACCAGCGCCGCCATGGCTTGCGATTCGGACGGCAGCACGAAGCCGGACTCGCCGAAGGCCTGAATCAGCTGCTGATTGACCAGCTGCTGGCGCATCGACTGCGCGAAGTTGTCGGCGGTGTAGCCCATGCGGCCGATCAGGTCGAGGTATTTGGCGTTATCGAACTGGCCGTTGGTCTGGAAGTAAGGCGCCTTGCGGATGGCGTCCTTGATCTGATCGTCGCTGACCGCCAGGCCCAGCTTCTTGGCGTACTGGTCGAGCAGCATGTTGTCGATCAACTGGGACAACACCTGACGGCGCATCTGCTGCATGTAGCCTTCGTTGCCGGCCAGCGCGGAGAACTGGTCACCCAGCTGCTGCTGCATGCGGCTACGCTCGCTTTGGAAAGCCTGTTCCAGCTGAGCGCGTTCGATCGTCTGACCATTTACTTTCGCAGCATAATCGCCGGAGCCGCCGATCAGGTAGTTACCCACCCCGGTCAGAACGAATGACAGGATGATCAGGGCCAGGATGATTTTGAGCACGACGTGATTAGCAGCCGCGCGTAAATTGTCCATCATAGTGTGACAACACTCCGCTGTGATGTGGATTAACAACCCTTGTGCAGGCGCGTTCCCTGCGACAAAAATAAAAAAAGCGCATCAGTCCGATGCGCCTTGTATCTTACCTTACCAGCACCGCTGCGTCAGGTGATTGTTTATTACAAAACCCTGTTACGCTAAACGGTTAGACGCTAAATCAGTTTACAGCGTCTTTCAGCGCTTTCCCTGCACGGAAGGCCGGTACTTTGGCTGCCGCGATTTTGATCTCTTTACCGGTCTGCGGGTTGCGGCCGGTACGAGCCGAACGTTCACGCACGGTGAAGGAACCGAAACCTACCAGAGCCACGTCATCCCCTGCTTTCAGAGAGTCGGTAACGGAAGCGATTACTGCGTCTAAAGCACGTCCCGCTGCCGCTTTGGAAATATCAGCACCTGCGGCAATCTTGTCGATCAGTTGTGACTTATTCACTCTATCATCCCCTCTAGAATTCTATCGTCGCACCGAAAAATCCCTACGGTTGCGACAGCGCAGCTGTTATATCAATCCCATCGAACCTTAGCAAGCCACCGACTGGGTGGCAAAACGCGGGCCGACAGAGATCTAACTTAGCGGTACAAAAAAATACTGGCAAGTCCGAAATGGCTTGCCAGTATAAGTTTTATCAATGGTTTTTGCGATTCGTCACTATTTTGCCGCTACCGGCAGTGCGCCGAAGGCCGGGTTTTGCAACGCAATGTTCAAAACTTCATCGATTCGCTGCACCGGATGAATCTCCAGATCGGCGATAACATTGTCCGGGATCTCTTCCAGATCGCGCTTGTTCTCGTAAGGGATCAGCACGGTTTTGATGCCGCCGCGATGCGCCGCCAGCAGCTTCTCTTTCAGGCCGCCGATCGGCAATACCTGGCCGCGCAGCGTGATCTCGCCGGTCATCGCCACATCGGCGCGTACTGGGTTGCCGGTCAGACAGGAGACCAGCGCGGTGCACATCGCGATACCGGCGCTCGGGCCGTCTTTCGGCGTCGCCCCTTCCGGCACGTGCACGTGGATGTCGCGTTTCTCGTAGAAATCGGCGTTGATGCCCAATTTCTCCGCGCGCGCGCGCACCACGGTCAGCGCCGCCTGAATCGATTCCTGCATCACTTCACCCAGAGAACCGGTGTAGGTCAGCTTGCCTTTGCCCGGCACGCAGGCGGTTTCGATGGTCAGCAGATCGCCGCCCACTTCCGTCCACGCCAGCCCGGTGACTTCGCCCACGCGGTTTTCGGTATCCGCACGGCCGTAATCGACGCGCTGCACGCCCAGGTAATCCTTCAGGTTGTCGCCGTTGATCTCGATATGCTTACGCTTCTTGTCCATCAGCAGCGTTTTCACCGCTTTACGGCACAGCTTGGAGATTTCACGCTCCAGGCTACGCACCCCGGCTTCGCGGGTGTAGAAGCGAATGATACCGATGATGGCGCTGTCGTCGACCGTCAGCTCGCCTTTTTTCAGCGCGTTGCGCTCAAGCTGCTTCGGCAGCAAGTGCTGCTTGGCAATGTTGAGCTTCTCGTCCTCGGTGTAACCCGACAGGCGGATCACTTCCATACGGTCCAGCAGCGGCGCAGGAATGTTCATCGAGTTCGAGGTGGCGACGAACATCACGTCGGACAGATCGTAATCCACTTCCAGGTAGTGGTCGTTGAACGCCACGTTCTGTTCCGGATCCAGCACCTCCAGCAGAGCGGAGGCCGGATCGCCGCGCATGTCGGAAGACATCTTGTCGATCTCATCCAGCAGGAACAGCGGGTTCTTCACCCCAACCTTGGCCATCTTCTGGATCAGTTTGCCCGGCATCGAACCGATGTAGGTACGGCGGTGACCGCGGATTTCCGCTTCGTCACGCACGCCGCCCAGCGCCATACGCACATACTGGCGGCCGGTCGCTTTGGCGATCGACTGCCCCAGCGAGGTTTTACCCACGCCCGGCGGCCCTACCAAACACAGGATCGGCCCCTTGATTTTGCTGACGCGGCTCTGTACCGCGAGGTACTCGAGGATGCGATCCTTGACGCGCTCCAGGCCGTAGTGATCGGTATCGAGCACTTCCTGCGCCTTGACCAGGTCTTTTTTCACCTTGCTGCGCGCATTCCACGGCACCTGCAGCATCCAGTCGATGTAGCCGCGCACCACGGTCGCTTCCGCTGACATCGGCGACATCATCTTCAGCTTCTGCAGTTCCGCTTCGGTTTTCTCGCGCGCCTCTTTCGGCATCTTCGCCGCATCGATCTTGCGCTTCAGCGCTTCGTGCTCGTCCGGCGCGTCGTCCATCTCGCCCAGCTCTTTCTGAATCGCCTTCATCTGCTCATTCAGATAGTACTCGCGCTGGCTCTTCTCCATCTGCTTCTTGACGCGGTTGCGGATGCGTTTCTCGACCTGCAGCAGGTCGATCTCCGACTCCATCATCGCCATCAGGTATTCCAGACGCTCGGTGATGTCGGACATCTCGAGCACCGACTGCTTGTCGCTGAGTTTCAGCGGCATGTGGGCAGCGATGGTGTCCGCCAGGCGCGCGGCGTCGTCGATGCTGTTCAGTGAAGTCAGCACCTCCGGCGGGATTTTTTTGTTCAGCTTGATATAGCCTTCAAACTGATTGATCGCGGTGCGCACCAGCACTTCCTGCTCGCGCTCGTCGATCGCTGGCGACTCAAGGTATTCCGCCTGCGCGGCAAAATGCTCACCGCTGTCGGACAGCGTAGTGATGCGTGCGCGCTGCAGCCCCTCGACCAGCACTTTTACCGTGCCGTCCGGCAGCTTCAACATCTGCAGGATCGACGCTACGGTGCCAACCGAGAACAAGTCGTTAATGCCAGGTTCATCCGTTGAGGCCTCTTTCTGTGCCACCAGCATGATCTTCTTATCGTGATCCATTGCGGCTTCGAGGCACCGAATCGATTTTTCCCGGCCAACAAATAACGGGATCACCATGTGCGGATAAACCACCACGTCGCGCAATGGCAGGACGGGGATTTCAATGCGTTCGGAACGCTCAGGGTTCATAGAGCTCTCTCTTAGTTTAATTTCCGCCAGGTTGAGGGGGAATCTCATGAGACGCAAGCATCTAACGTTTCATAAAATCTGGTTAATGAGTATATGGGGATGAATCTCTTACATTCAACGGCAAGAATGCAGGAAAAAGAAATGGGGGATGAAATCCCCCATTTTGCTGATAACGCTCTGGTTTAACTGGCTAATTATTCGCCAGATGCCTGGGCTTCCGGCTTGCCGTAAATCAGCAGCGGCTTGGATTGGCCGGCGATGACCGACTCGTCGATCACCACTTTGTCTACGCTGTCCATCGACGGCAGATCGTACATGGTGTCGAGCAGCGCGCCTTCCACGATGGAACGCAGGCCGCGGGCGCCGGTTTTGCGCGCCATGGCTTTCTTGGCGATGGCGTTCAGCGCTTCGTCGCGGAACTCCAGCTCCACGCCTTCCAGATTGAACAGCGCCTGATACTGCTTGGTCAGGGCGTTCTTCGGCTCTTTCAGGATCTGAATCAGCGCATCTTCGCTCAGCTCGCTCAGGGTCGCCACCACCGGCAGACGGCCGATGAACTCTGGGATCAGACCGAACTTGATCAAATCTTCCGGTTCGGCCTGCAGCAGCAGTTCGCCCTCGGTCGCCTTCTCGGACTCGCCCTTGACGGTCGCGCCGAAGCCGATGCCGGAGCCGGTGTTGACGCGCTGACCGATCACCTTATCCAGGCCGGCGAAAGCGCCGCCGCAGATAAACAGGATCTTGGAGGTATCAACCTGCAGGAACTCCTGTTGCGGATGCTTGCGCCCACCCTGCGGCGGAACCGCGGCGATGGTGCCTTCAATCAGCTTCAGCAGCGCCTGCTGCACGCCTTCACCCGAGACGTCACGCGTGATCGACGGGTTATCGGACTTGCGGGAAATCTTATCGATTTCATCGATATAAACGATGCCGCGCTGCGCTTTCTGCACGTCATAGTCACATTTTTGCAACAGCTTCTGGATAATATTTTCCACGTCCTCGCCCACGTAACCGGCTTCGGTCAGCGTGGTGGCGTCGGCCATGGTGAACGGCACGTCCAGGAAGCGCGCCAGCGTTTCCGCCAGCAGGGTTTTACCGCTGCCGGTCGGGCCAATCAGCAAGATGTTGCTCTTGCCCAACTCGATACCGTTGCTGGTATCGCCGTTGCGCAGGCGTTTGTAGTGGTTGTACACCGCAACCGCCAGCACTTTCTTCGCCTGCTCCTGGCCGATGACGTAGTCATCCAGGTGGTGGCGGATCTCGTGCGGCGTCGGCAGCGCACTGCGCTCACGATGCGGGGCAACTTCTTTAATCTCTTCGCGAATAATGTCGTTACACAGATCGACACATTCATCGCAGATATACACTGACGGCCCGGCAATCAGCTTACGCACTTCATGCTGGCTTTTGCCGCAAAAAGAGCAGTACAGCAGCTTTCCTGAACCGTCTTTGCGCTTATCTGTCATCAGTCAAACCTCTTCTTTAGTCTTGTCCCGCAGGAAAATCACGGCGGCAGTGCGCCCAAACTCATATCGGGAACGCCGAGGGGCCACAACAGAGCGAGCCCCTGCCCACTCTGATTACTATAGTCCATCGGCGCCGCGTGGTTCTAGCTGCGGTGTGTCAGAATGCCGTCAACCAGGCCGTATTCCACGGCTTCTTCCGCGGTCATAAAGCGATCGCGCTCGGTATCGCGCTCGATCTGCTCCAGCGGCTGGCCGGTATGCTCGGCCATCAGTTCGTTCATGCGCGCTTTCACCTTAAGGATTTCACGCGCATGGATTTCGATGTCCGTCGCCTGGCCCTGGTAGCCGCCCAGCGGCTGGTGAATCATCACGCGCGAGTTAGGCAGGCAGAAACGTTTGCCTTTGGCACCCGCGGTCAGCAGGAAGGAGCCCATCGAGCACGCCTGGCCCATACAGATGGTGCTGACGTCCGGCTTGATGAACTTCATGGTGTCGTAAATCGACATGCCCGCGGTAATTACCCCACCCGGCGAGTTGATGTAGAGGTAAATGTCTTTTTCCGGGCTTTCCGCTTCGAGGAACAGCATTTGCGCCACGATCAGGTTGGCCATGTGATCTTCCACCTGGCCGGTCAGGAAAATGATGCGCTCTTTCAGCAGGCGGGAATAGATGTCGTAAGAACGCTCCCCGCGTGAAGTCTGCTCTACCACCATCGGCACCAGCGCCATGTTCGGTGCAAATTGATCTCGTTCGCCACTGTATGACATTACCGTCTCCTAATAGAAATTGCCTTGGCGGCCAGGGTGTCACCCTAATACGCCGATTCTACTTGAGAACGGCCATGATGACTATGCTCAAGCATTCGACCCGCGCCACACGTACCCGACGGTTATTTCATCCCGCGCACTTTGGCAAACAGCCCCAGAATTATTCTTAACAGATTGGGGGATCCCGGCGCGATTTCAAGCCCAGAGGCCGATTTTCTCCGCGCGCCGAAAACGATGCCGTTATTCTGACCGTTATCATGCCAGCCAGTTCCCCAGGCAACAGGGTAAATATAGTGCATATTGCCCCGCTTAACCTGAGATTAATCAGCAACGTGGCAAAAAGAAAAGCCCGCAACCTGAGGTTGCGGGCTTTTTCATCGTGCGCCGGTTCGCCAGGCGAAACCGGGGGCGCCGTTCATCGCGCCCGGCACGCCGGCATTACGCCTGTTGAGTCTGGTTCATCAGCTCGCTGAAGGTAGTGGCTTTTTCAGTCACTTTCGCTTTTGCCAGCAGGGCTTCAACCGCTTGCTCTTCCAGAGCCACGTTGCGCATGTTGTTCATCAGCTCTTTGTTTTTGCTGTAGAACTCGATGACTTCGCTCGGATCTTCGTAGGCAGAAGCCATTTCTTCGATCAGTGTCTTCACGCGGTCTTCGTCAGCTTTCAGATCGTTGGTGCTGATCACTTCGCCCAGCAGCAGGCCAACCACTACGCGGCGTTTCGCTTGTTCTTCGAACAGCTCGCGTGGCAGTTCCAGCGCTTGCTTCTCGTTGCCGCCGAAACGCTGTGCAGCCTGACGACGCAGTACGTCGATTTCGCCGTCGATCAGGGCAGCAGGCACGTCGATTTCGTTCGCGCTCACCAGACCGTCGATCGCCTGAGACTTGATGCGGTTACGCACGGCGCCTTTCAGCTCGCGCTCCATGTTCTTGCGAACTTCGGTGCGCAGGCCGGCAACGGAACCGTCCGCCACGCCGAAACGCTTGATGAACTCTTCGGTCAGTTCCGGCAGCTCGCGCTCTTCAACTTTCTTCAGCACGATAGCGAATTTGGCCGCTTTGCCCTTCAGGTTTTCCGCGTGGTAATCTTCTGGGAAGTTCACGTCGATGGAGAACTCTTCGCCCGCTTTGTGACCGACCAGGCCTTCTTCGAAGCCTGGGATCATGCGGCCCTGGCCCATTGCCAGTACGAAGTCGGACGCTTTGCCGCCTTCGAACTCTTCACCGTCGATAGAACCGGTGAAGTCAACGGTCACGCGATCTTCAGCTTCCGCTGCGCGATCGGTTTCTTTCCAGGTCGCCTGCTGCTTGCGCAGAGTGTCCAGCATCGCGTCGACGTCTTCGTCGTTCACTTCAACCACTGGTTTTTCAACTTCGATGTTTTCCAGGCCTTTCAGCTCAACTTCTGGATACACTTCGAATTCAACGGCGAAAGTGAAGTCTTCACCTTCTTTGTACTCGCCCGGCACGTAGTTTGGTGCGCCGGCCGGATTAATCTTTTCTTTGATGATCGCGTCAACGAAGCTGCGCTGCATCGCTTCGCCCAGCACGTCCTGACGAACAGAGGCGCCGTAACGCTGTTCCACGATGTTCATCGGCACTTTGCCTTTGCGGAAGCCGTCGATACGCACGCTTTTCGCTGCGTTGATCAGCTCTTTCTTCACCGCCTGCTTGATAGTATCAGCCGGTACAGTAATAGAGAGACGGCGCCCAAGGCCTTGAGTGGTTTCTACTGAAACTTGCATCTTGTTACCTCAAAAAAATCACAGTGCTCGGTCAACTCCGTTCCAAGAACCAGGACGGCTACAAATAAGAACCGAGTTCCCTGATGACAGAAGCGTCCCGAAACCATTCCGGAAAAATAAGACGCGACATTATAGCGGCGCATGCATGGCGAGTCGAGGAAAGCTAGGCGACGCAGGCGCGCTAAAACTCACACTTTTGCCGATTCAATCGCCAAAAGGCCGCCAAAACAGACCGAACGTTGGCCATATTGCGCGTCGGCCGTGTCGTCGTCAAAAACAGAAACGGCCCGCAGGCCGTTTCAAAATTCGTCAGTAGTAATACCCTAATTCGAGGGCAAAGTTCCACTGATACCTGAAAATTTCCCCCTCAGGCCAGCGTCCCGGCGCCGCGGCACGGCGGCGAGGCCGGCACGGTATCCTGCAATCCTTCCCACTCTTTGAGCGTATAGGTGTGCAGCGCCAGCGCGTGTACGCCATCGGCCAGTTCTTCCGACAGTACGCCGTAGATAGAGCGGTGGCGCGTCAAAAACCGTTCGCCGACGAAGCGATCGCTGACCAATACCACTTTGAAATGGCTTTCTGAACCCGCCGGAACGTTATGACGATAGCTTTCATCAACGACTTCCAGATACGCGGGCTCAAACGCCGCCCTTAACTTTGCTTCTATTTGCTCGCGAATCATAGGATCTCCTTACAACACCGGCAGAGGACCGTGCCCATCTAGTTCAATATTAGCCGGTTTTCCCCCGTTTAGACCATCACCGGGACAAATTTCTCTTTTCTGCGGTCAGATGATGAGCGTCATCCCCGCCGCTTGGGGGATTATCCGATTGAGCGGGCCAAAAAAGCGTGTTTTTATCAACGGCAGGTAAAAATTTGTCACTCAGGCGCCTTCCGCGCTTCCACCGCACAGCGGCGATGCTATGATGTCGGCAATTTGTTGTCGGCTATCCCGCTCTGATTATTGCTAAATCCATCGAGAATGAGACAGAAAACATGTTAAAGAAACTTTGTCTTCCTTTGCTGGCCGCCCTGCTGCTGGCCGGTTGCGCGACCAGCAGCAACACCCTGAACGTCACGCCGAAAATCGTTCTGCCGCAGCAGGATCCTACCCTGCAGGGCATCACCATCAGCATCAACGGCGCGGATCAGCGCACCGATCAGGCGCTGGCCAAGGTGAATCGCGACGGCCAACTGGTCACGCTGACGCCATCGCGCGATCTGCGTTTCCTGCTGCAGGAAGTGCTGGAGAAACAGATGGGCGCTCGCGGCTACATGATCGGCGCCGACGGCCCGGTGGCGCTGCAGATCGTCGTCAATAACCTGTACGCGGACGTTTCCGAAGGTAACCTGCGCTACAACATCACCACCAAAGCCGA
Source organism: Serratia sp. TMDUHS_CL (assembly GCF_037137105.1). NCBI lineage: Bacteria > Pseudomonadati > Pseudomonadota > Gammaproteobacteria > Enterobacterales > Yersiniaceae > Serratia > Serratia sp. TMDUHS_CL. The sequence continues at coordinate 117,889 of NZ_JBBBDV010000007.1, read as the reverse complement.
CATCTCGATCATCGCCCAGGCGAAGAACGGCAACAAGCAGGTGAAAAATTACCGCTCGACGTATAACGTGCAGGGCGCCTTCACGGCCACCAACGAGAAGATCACCGACGCCGTCAACTCCGTGCTGGGCGACGTGATCGCCGACATGGCGCAGGACACCAGCGTCAACGACTTTATCAAGCAAAACGCGCGCTAATCGACGCGCCTTGCGCCGCCCGGCGGATCGGGCGGCGCAGACAGGGAACTCATGTCGAAACACTATCTGAACATCTTCACCCAGCGTAACTCCGCCATTCTACTGCTGCTGGGCTTCGCGTCGGGTCTGCCGCTGGCATTGACCTCCGGCACGCTGCAAGCCTGGATGACCGTCGAAAACATCGATCTGAAGACCATCGGCATTTTCTCGCTGGTGGGCCAGGCCTACGTATTCAAATTCCTCTGGTCGCCGTTCATGGACCGCTATACCCCGCCGTTTCTCGGGCGGCGGCGCGGTTGGCTGCTGATCAGCCAGCTGCTGCTGGTGGCGGCGATCGTGGCGATGGGCTTCATGCAGCCCGCGCAGCACCTGTGGTGGCTGGCGGCGTTGGCGGTGCTGGTGGCGTTCTGCTCCGCCTCGCAAGATATCGTGTTCGACGCTTATAAAACCGACCTGCTGAAAGCCGAAGAGCGCGGGGCGGGTGCGGCGATCTCGGTGCTGGGCTACCGGCTGGCGATGCTGGTTTCCGGCGGCCTGGCGCTGTGGCTGGCGGATCGCTATTTCGGCTGGCAGGCCACCTACTGGCTGATGGCCGGATTGATGCTGATCGGCGTGGCCGCCACGCTGATGGCGCCGGAGCCCGATGAAAGCATCCCGGCACCGCGCACCATGGAACAGGCGGTCGTCGCGCCGCTGCGTGATTTCTTCGGCCGCAACAACGCCTGGCTGATCCTGCTGCTGATCGTGATGTACAAAATGGGCGACGCCTTCGCCGGCAGCCTGAGCACCACGTTCCTGATCCGCGGCGTGGGGTTCGACGCCGGTGAAGTCGGGCTGGTCAACAAAACGCTCGGCCTGTTCGCCACCATCGTCGGCGCCCTGTTCGGCGGCGTGCTGATGCAACGTCTCACCCTGTTCCGCGCGCTGATGCTGTTCGGCGTCCTGCAGGCGGTCTCCAACCTCGGGTATTGGATCCTGGCGGTGACCGACAAGAGCCTGCTCACCATGGGCAGCGCCATCTTCCTCGAAAACCTGTGCGGCGGCATGGGCACCGCGGCCTTCGTGGCGCTGCTGATGACGCTGTGCAACCGTTCGTTCTCCGCCACCCAGTTCGCGCTGCTGTCGGCGCTGTCCGCCGTGGGGCGCGTCTATGTCGGCCCGATCGCCGGCTGGTTCGTCGAAGCCCACGGCTGGCCGTTGTTCTACCTGTTCTCTATCGCCGCCGCCCTGCCCGGCTTGCTGCTGCTCGGCATCTGCCGCCAGACGCTGGAACACACCCAGCAACATGGCGACTTTATGCCGCGCACCGAGTTTTCCGGATCTTACCGCTGGGCGCTGCGCCTGCTGACGCTGGGCTGTTCGCTGTTGGGCCTGTGGTTGCTGTTGCTGATCGCCAATGCGCTGGACTGGACGCAGGCACCGCTGTTGGCCGATCGGCTGCTGCAGGTCGGCGCCGCGCTGAGCCTGCTCGGCGTCGCGATGGGCAGCGCGCTGGATTACCTGGCACTGCGCCGCACCCGTTTGGCATAATCTGACCGGCCGGCGATTTCGCCGGCCGAAAAAAAAGCGATCCGCGGGTATATTTATTTTGGTAAAAAAAGATAATCGACGCGGAAATTATTTTTTTATCCGACTGCCGCACTCGGAAATAAAATTAAATTCACCTTTAAGACACAATTATTTTACATTAAATAAACCTTTTCTGCGTATTTCCCCGCCGCGCATTTCTTCGCCAAATTCATCATACCTTTAGTTTTCCTTAACATACGGGCTGCTCGTCACGATTCAGCGTGCCAACGCGTTGTTGTCATTGGTAAATTGTCACGCAGGGTTACATCTGTGACCCCCTTAACAGAAAGTGTCAACAAGCCGCTGACACTCCCTTAAGCATGTTTACAGTACTGCAACCTTCCCGTAAAATGCCCGCACACATGAAACGACAATTGAGCCTTTGTTATTGAGGTCGTTAGATGAGACTTAAGAAATACAATAAAAGTATTGGGATGCTGTCATTAATCGCAGGCACTGTATTGCTCAGTGGCTGCGATATGGTTTTGATGAATCCCAAAGGAGCAATTGGTGTTGAGCAACGGACACTGATTATCACTGCAATCGCGTTGATGTTGATCGTGGTGGTGCCAGTTATCTTCATGGCGTTCGCCTTTGCCTGGAAGTATCGTTCTTCCAACAAAGACGCCAAGTACAGTCCGAACTGGGCCCACTCCAACAAGATCGAAGCGGTCGTCTGGACCATTCCTATCATTATCATCGCCATCCTTGGCACCATTACCTGGAAGACTACCCACGAACTCGACCCGTTCAAGCCGATTGTCACCGACAAGAAGCCGATGACGATCGAAGTGGTGTCGCTCGACTGGAAATGGCTGTTCATCTACCCGGAACAAGGCATTGCGACCGTTAATGAGCTGGCTTTCCCGAAAGATGTTCCAGTCGAATTCAAGATCACCTCTAACTCGGTAATGAACTCGTTCTTTATCCCGCAGTTGGGTGGACAGATTTATGCGATGGCCGGCATGCAGACCAAACTGCACCTGATCGGCAACGAAGCCGGTGCCTACAAGGGCATCTCCAGCAGCTACAGCGGCGCAGGCTTCTCCGGTATGAAATTCACCGCGATCGTTACCCCGACCGAAGGCGACTTCGATCAGTGGGTGGCCAAGGTGAAGGCATCGCCTAAAAACCTGAACACCACCGACGACTTTAACAAACTGGCAGAGCCGAGTGAAAACAACCCGGTTGAGTACTTTGCCGCTGTCAAACCGAATTTGTTCAAAGAAACAATTGCCAAATTCATGGGCGACATGGATATGCACAAGGGCGCTGGCGCGCACGAAGGCATGGACATGAGCCAAGGTATGGACATGGGTGAACATGCTGCTCACGCCGGAGCCGAGGAATAACTGATGTTGGGAAAATTAACACTTGATGCGGTTCCGTACCACGAACCGATCATCATGGTCACCGTAGCCGCAATTATTGTCGGGGGCCTGGCAGTGCTGGCGCTGCTGACATATTTCGGCAAATGGAAGTGGCTGTGGAGCGAATGGCTGACTTCGGTCGACCATAAAAAAATTGGTATCATGTACATCATCGTGGCGATGGTCATGCTGCTGCGCGGCTTCGCCGACGCCATCATGATGCGTAGCCAGCAGGCGTTGGCGTCCGCCGGCGAAGCCGGGTTCCTGCCACCGCACCACTACGACCAGATCTTCACCGCGCACGGCGTTATCATGATCTTCTTCATGGCGATGCCTTTCGTAGTCGGCCTGATGAACGTCGTGGTGCCGCTGCAAATCGGTGCGCGCGACGTCGCCTTCCCGTTCCTGAACTCTCTGAGCTTCTGGTTCTTCGTGGTGGGCGTTGTGCTGATCAACATCTCCCTGGGGGTCGGTGAGTTCGCTCAGACCGGTTGGCTGGCGTATCCGCCGCTGTCCGGTAAAGAGTACAGTCCTGGCGTCGGGGTCGATTACTGGATCTGGAGTCTGCAGATTTCCGGTCTGGGTACCCTGCTGACCGGCGTGAACTTCTTCGCCACCATTCTGAAGATGCGTGCCCCTGGCATGCCTATGATGAAGATGCCGGTGTTCACTTGGGCGGCCCTGTGTACTAACGTCCTGATCATCGTTTCTTTCCCAATTCTGACCGTCACCATCGCGCTGCTGACCCTGGATCGCTATCTGGGCACCCATTTCTTCACCAATGATATGGGCGGCAACATGATGATGTACATCAACCTGATTTGGGCCTGGGGTCACCCAGAGGTGTATATCCTGGTTCTGCCGGTGTTCGGCGTGTTCTCCGAAGTCACCGCGACCTTCTCCAGAAAACGCCTGTTCGGCTATACCTCACTGGTATGGGCAACCATCGCGATCACCGTTCTGTCGTTCATCGTCTGGCTGCACCACTTCTTCACCATGGGGTCCGGCGCGAACGTTAACGCCTTCTTCGGTATCGCCACCATGATCATTTCCATCCCGACCGGGGTGAAAATCTTCAACTGGCTGTTCACCATGTATCAGGGCCGTATCAAGCTCAACTCCGCGATGCTGTGGACCGTTGGCTTCATCATCACCTTCTCCGTGGGTGGTATGACCGGCGTTCTGCTGGCGGTGCCGGGCGCGAACTTCGTGCTGCACAACAGCCTGTTCCTGATCGCTCACTTCCACAACGTCATCATCGGCGGCGTGGTGTTCGGTTGCTTCGCGGGCCTGACCTACTGGTTCCCGAAATCCTTCGGCTTCACGCTGAACGAAAAATGGGGCATCCGCGCGTTCTGGTTCTGGATCATCGGCTTCTTCACCGCCTTCATGCCGCTGTACGCATTGGGCTTTATGGGCATGACCCGTCGTATCAGCCAGAACATCAACCCTGAGTTCCACCCTCTGCTGCTGGTTGCAGCCGGCGGTGCAGCGCTGATCGCCTGCGGCATCCTGTGCCAGCTGATCCAGATCTTCGTCAGTATCCGTGACCGCGAACAGAACCGCGATCTGACCGGTGACCCATGGGGTGCTCGTACTCTGGAGTGGTCAACTTCGTCTCCACCGCCGTTCTATAACTTTGCCGTAGTGCCGCAGATTCATGACCGCGATGAATTCTGGGACATGAAAGAAAAAGGCGAAGCGTATAAGAAACCGGCTAAATACGAACCGATTCATATGCCTAAGAACACCGGCGCCGGCGTTATCATCGCCTTCTTCAGCCTGGTCTTCGGTTTCGCAATGATTTGGGAAATCTGGTGGATGGCTCTGGCCGGCTTCATCGGTATGATCGTTGTCTGGATCGGCAAGAGCTTCGATCACGATGTTGACTACTATGTGCAGGTTGATGAAATCGAGCGCATTGAGAACCAACACTACGAACAAATCCGTAAAGCAGGCGTGAACCATGTCAACTGAAACTCTGACCAATCATAACGCAGCCCATGCAGAGCATGGGCACCACGATGCGGGTGAGACCAAAGTCTTCGGATTCTGGATCTACCTGATGAGCGACTGTATTTTGTTTGCGAGCTTGTTCGCAACTTATGCAGTCCTGGTGAACGGGACCGCGGGCGGTCCCTCAGGCAAAGACATCTTCGACCTGAAGTTTGTCCTGGTCGAAACTTTCCTGCTGTTGTTCAGCTCCATCACCTACGGCATGGCGATGATCGCCATGAACAAGGGTAAAGTTGGCGGTGTAAACACCTGGCTGTTCCTGACCTTCCTGTTTGGTCTGGGCTTTGTGGCGATGGAAATCTATGAATTCCATCACCTGATCGCCGAAGGCTTCGGTCCGGATCGCAGCGCGTTCCTGTCCAGCTTCTTCGCGCTGGTCGGCACCCACGGTCTGCACGTAACTTCCGGCCTGATTTGGATCATCGTGATGATGATTCAGGTGAGCAAGTTCGGCCTGACCGCGACCAACAAAACCCGCCTGATGTGCCTGAGCCTGTTCTGGCACTTCCTGGACGTGGTCTGGATCTGCGTATTTACCGTTGTCTACCTGCTGGGGGTTATGTAATGAGCCATTCATCCCATGAAACCTCTCACGGCGGCGCAAGCCACGGCAGCGTGAAGTCATACCTGATCGGCTTTATCCTGTCGATCATCCTGACGGTAATTCCATTTGCGATGGTAATGAACGGCACTGCCTCTCATTCCACCATCCTGGCGGTTGTTGTCGGTATGGCGGTTATCCAGGTGATTGTTCACCTGGTTTACTTCCTGCACATGAACACCTCATCGGAAGAGCGCTGGAACCTGGTGGCATTGCTGTTCACCGCTATGATCATCGGTATCGTTGTTGTAGGTTCACTCTGGATTATGTACAACCTCAACATCAATATGATGGTCGATTAAGAGCTGAGCTGCACGTGATGATTAAGCAATACCTGCAAGTCACTAAACCAGGAATTATTTTCGGCAATTTAATTTCTGTCGTTGGGGGATTCCTGCTCGCTTCCAAAGGGAGCATCGACTATCCCCTGTTTCTCGCCACCCTGGTGGGTGTCTCGTTGGTGGTCGCGTCGGGCTGTGTGTTTAACAACTACATCGACCGCGACATCGACAAGAAAATGGAGAGAACGAAGAATCGGGTGCTGGTAAAAGGCCTGATCGCGCCGAGTGTCACCCTGGTTTATGCGACCGCTTTGGGTATTGTGGGCTTTGCGTTGCTGTATATCGCGGCCAACCCGCTGGCCATGTGGCTGGCGGTGATGGGCTTCGTGGTTTATGTCGGCGTTTACAGCCTGTACATGAAACGCCACTCGGTCTACGGCACGCTGATCGGCAGCCTGTCGGGCGCCGCGCCGCCGGTTATCGGCTATTGCGCGGTGACCAACGAGTTCGACGCCGGCGCGTTGATCCTGCTGGCTATCTTTAGCCTGTGGCAGATGCCGCATTCTTATGCGATCGCTATCTTCCGCTTTAAAGATTACCAGGCGGCCAACATTCCGGTCCTGCCGGTGGTGAAAGGCATTTCCGTCGCCAAGAACCACATCACGGTCTACATCCTGGCGTTTATGATCGCCACGCTGATGCTGACCCTGGTAGGTTATGCCGGCTACAAGTACCTGATCGTCGCTGCGGCGGTGAGCGTATGGTGGCTCGGCATGGCGCTGCGCGGTTACAAGACCGAAAACGACAGCGTCTGGGCGCGTAAACTGTTCGTGTTCTCCATCGTCGCCATCACCTCGCTGAGCGTGATGATGTCGATCGACTTCAGCGCCACGGCGGCGCCTGAAGCGCTGGTGACCTACGTTTGGTAAGCCAAATCATCTGTGAATGGGCCGCTTTTGCGGCCCATTTTATTTGTCACGCCGAAAAGCGGCCGAACTGTAATATCTGTTAAACAACATTCGATTTACCCCCCCTGCCCTGCACACTAAAATGACGCAGCTTTACAGAAGTCATGCCATCAGGCGCTGTTTCAACGTCTGATGGCATGGTTTTTACCGAGGTTTGATGTGAACGATAATTCAATGACCCCGCAGGAGCGCCGCGCCACCTGGGGATTGGGCACCGTATTCTCCCTGCGCATGCTCGGCATGTTTATGGTACTGCCGGTGCTGACCACCTACGGCATGGCGCTCAACGGCGCCAGCGAAGCGCTGATCGGCATCGCCATCGGCATCTACGGCCTGGCGCAGGCGGTGTTTCAAATCCCGTTCGGCCTGGTGTCCGATCGCATCGGCCGCAAGCCGCTGATCGTCGGCGGCCTGCTGATCTTTGCCCTCGGCAGCGTGATCGCCGCCGCGACCGATTCGATCTGGGGCGTGATCCTCGGCCGCGCGCTGCAAGGCTCCGGCGCGATCGCCGCCGCGGTCATGGCGCTGCTCTCCGATCTGACCCGCGAGCAGAACCGCACCAAGGCGATGGCGTTTATCGGCGTCAGCTTCGGCATCACCTTTGCCATCGCCATGGTATTGGGCCCTATCATCACCCACGCCTTCGGCCTGCATGCGCTGTTCTGGATGATCGCCGTACTGGCGCTGGCCGGCATTGTCATCACCCTGGCGGTAGTGCCTTCCGCCGACACTCACCTGCTGAACCGCGAGTCCAGCATCGTGCGCGGCAGCTTCCGCAAAGTGCTGAGCAACTCGCGCCTGCTGAAGCTCAACTTCGGCATCATGTGCCTGCATATCCTGCTGATGTCGAGCTTCGTGGCGCTGCCGCTGGCGATGGAAAAAGCCGGGCTGGCGGCCAGCGAGCACTGGATCGTCTACCTGGTCACCATGCTGGTGTCGTTCGCCGCCGTGGTGCCTTTCATCATCTATGCCGAAAAATATCGCCGCATGAAGCAGGTCTTTATGGGCTGCGTGGCGGTGCTGTTCTGCGCCGAAGTGCTGCTGTGGCTCTCCGGCGCACATCTGTGGGGCATTATCGCCGGCGTGCAGCTGTTCTTCATGGCCTTCAACGTGATGGAAGCCATTCTGCCTTCGCTGATCAGCAAAGAATCGCCTGCCGGCTACAAGGGCACCGCGATGGGGGTCTACTCCACCAGCCAGTTTATCGGCGTGGCGATCGGCGGCAGCCTCGGCGGCTGGCTTTACGGTTTGCAGGGGGCGGGCTTGGTGTTTATCGCCGGCGCCGTGCTGGCCGCAGTCTGGTTCCTGGTCAGCAGCACCATGAAAGAGCCGCCGTATGTCAGCAGCCTGCGCATTACACTGTCGGAACTGGCGGTGAAGGATTCGGCGCTGGAAAGCCGCCTGAAGGCGCAGCCCGGCGTGGCCGAGGCGATCGTGGTGCCGGAAGAGCGCAGCGCCTACGTCAAGGTGGATACCAAGCAGACCAATCGCGGTCAGCTGGAAGCGCTGGTCAATTCGCTGTAAATAAACGGGGCCGGCAATGCCGGCCCCGTAGAGATTAATCGCGGAAGTTCTTGAACTGGAACGGCTGCCCCAGATCGCCGCCGCGCACCAGCGCCATCACGCTCTGCAAATCGTCGCGTGACTTGCCGGTCACCCGCACTTCTTCGCCCTGGATCTGCGCCTGCACTTTCAGCTTGCTGTCTTTGATCAGCTTGACGATTTTCTTCGCCACAGAGGTTTCAATCCCCTGCTTCAGCTTGGCTTCCACGCTGTAGGTTTTACCGCTGTGGGTAAACTCTTCCGGGATCTCCAGCGCGGCGCCGTCGATGCTGCGCTTGCTCAGCTTTTCGCGCAGAATATCGAGCAGCTGCTGCACCTGGAAATCAGACTCGGTGGCAACCTTGATGCTTTGGTCTTTCTCGTTTAGCTCAAAGCTGGCCGGCACGTTGCGAAAATCCCAGCGGGTGCCGAGATCGCGGGTGGCGTTCTCAACGGCGTTACGCACTTCCTGCATATCAATTTCGGAAACGATGTCGAAAGATGGCATACTTCTTCCTCCTGAATGAGTGCCTAATAGCTTAGGCGATTTTGATGCCGAGCATGATAACCGCTTTGCCGCCTCAGACAAAATCTGCTGAACGCACGCAGGGATAGCGCTTCGGGCTGCCATAAAGCCTATAGTTAATTCACGGTAATTGAGCGGTATTCCCGTGTTTCCAAGGAGACTGAATGAAAATAACCATTCTTGGTTGCGGCGCGCTCGGACAACTGTGGCTCTCCCGGCTGTATCAGCAGGGCCACGATGTACAGGGATGGCTAAGAGTGCCGCAGCCTTTTTGCGCGGTGAACGTGATAGAGCCGGAAGGCGTCTCGTTTAATCGCAACTTGCCCACTAACGATCCGCAGCACCTTGCGCAAAGCGAGCTGCTGCTGGTGACGCTGAAAGCCTGGCAGGTGTCCAGCGCGGTCAGCGCGCTGCTGCCGAAGCTGAACCCCCAGTGCGCCATTTTGCTGCTGCACAACGGCATGGGCACCCAAGAGGAGCTGCCGCCGAACGGCCAGCCGATCCTGCAGGGCACCACCACCCACGCCGCGCGCCACGAAGGCAGCACCATTATCCACGTCGCCACCGGCATCACCCACATCGGCCCGACCTCGCCGGCCGCCCAGCACCTCAGCCACCTGGCGGAAGTGCTGCATCAGGCGCTGCCCGACGTTGCCTGGCACAACAACATCGCCTCGGCCAACTGGCGCAAGCTGGCGGTCAACTGCGTGATCAACCCGCTGACGGCGCTGTACGGCTGCCGTAACGGCGATCTGCAGCGTTACCCGGAACAGATCGAAACGCTGTGCCGTGAAGTCGCCAGCGTGATGGCGATGGAGGGCTACCACACCTCCTGCGAAGGCCTGATGCAATACGTGATGGACGTGATCCACAGCACCGCCGACAACGTTTCGTCGATGCTGCAGGACATCCGCAACCAGCGGCACACCGAGATCGACTACATCACCGGCTATCTGCTGCGCCGCGCGCGCAGCCACGGCCTCACGCTGCCGGAGAATGCGCGGCTGTTTGAACTGATTAAACGAAAGGAAAATGAATATGAGCGTATCGGCGCTGGTCTGCCTGGCACCTGGTAGCGAAGAAACCGAAGCCGTCACTGCCATCGATCTGCTGGTGCGGGCGGGCGTAAAAGTCACTACCGCCAGCGTTGCCGGCGACGGCGAGCTGACTATCGTCTGTTCGCGCGGCGTCAAACTGCTGGCCGACGCGCCGCTGGTGGCGATCGTCGATGAGCCGTTCGACGCCATCGTGCTGCCCGGCGGCCTGAAAGGCGCAGAATGCTTCCGCGACAGCCCGCTGCTGGTAGAAAAGGTGCGGCAGATGCATCTGCAGGGCAACATCGTCGCCGCCATCTGCGCGGCACCGGCGCTGGTGCTGCAGCACCACGATCTGTTCCCGGTCGGCAACATGACCGGCTTCCCTGGCCTGAAAGACCAGATCCCGGCGGATAAATGGATGGAGCGCCGCGTGGTGTACGACGCCCGCGTCAACCTGCTCACCAGCCAGGGGCCGGGCACCGCGATGGAGTTCGCGCTGAAGCTGATAGACCTGCTGCTCGGCAAGGCCAAAGCGGCGGAGATCGCCGCGCAGCTGGTGCTGATCCCGGGGATGTACGATTTTCGCGACTGAGCGGCTTGCCGATAAAAAAAGGGCTGAACACCGGTTCAGCCCTTGTCGTTTATGCCGCTCCGTGCGTTACGGGCGATAAACCTTCACGTTGCTGAAGCCTTGCTCCAGCAGGTACAGCGCCTGCAGGCGGCTCATCACGCCGCGCTCGCAATACAGCAGATAGGTTTTGCTCTGATCCAGATCGCCGAACTGGGTGCTCAGCTTGTAGAACGGTAGCGCTTTCACTTCAACCTGTTCCAGCTGCAGCGGCTTCTCTTCCTGCTCGTCGTTGGAGCGGATATCCAGGATCACCTCGTCGGCGCCGAAGGCCGCGACGGTTTCCACCTCGGTCACCTGCTCCTGTGCCTGCTCGGCGATAGAGCGAATATCGACGTTCTTCGCTTCGCTCACCACCCGGTCGAGAATGCTGAAATCGAAGTGGCTCTCTTCCTCTTCGATCTTGGCCTTGATCGCTTTCACCGTCGGGCTCTTCGAAATCACACCGCAGTATTCCGGCATGGTTTTGGCGAAGTCTTCGGTGCCGATTTCGCGCGCCAGTTTGATGATGTGCTCTTTATCGTGCGAGATCAGCGGACGCAGGATCAGGGTATCGGACGCATTGTCGATCAAACGCAGGTTGGTCAGCGTCTGGCTGGAGACCTGCCCCAGCGCCTCGCCGGTCACCAGCGCCTGCACGCCGTAGCGTTCGGCCACTTGCGAAGCGGCTCGCACCATCATGCGCTTGAGCACCACGCCCATCTGGCCGTCGTCGACCTTCTCCAGGATCTCACCCACCACCGGCTCGAAGTCGATGGCGACGAAGCGCACCTTATGCGAGCTGGCGAAGCGATTCCACAGGTAGTGCGCCACCTGCTTCACGCCGATCTCGTGCGCGGCGCCGCCCAGGTTGAAGAAGCAGAAGTGCACGCGGCAGCCGCGGCGCATCAGCATGTAGCTGGACACGCCCGAGTCGAAACCGCCGGAAATCAGCGACATTACGTCTTCCTGAGTGCCGACCGGGTAACCGCCGATGCCTTCGAGGCGGCGTTTGACCAGCATCAGCTTGTCGTCTTCGATCTCCAGGTTTACCGTGACCTGCGGGCGGGTCAGGTTAACGCGCGCGCTTTCGATGTGTTGGTTCAGGCCGCCGCCGACGTAGCGCTCCACGTCCTGCGAGTTGAACGCCTGCTTGCCGCGGCGCTTGACGCGCACGCAGAAGGTTTTGCCTTCCAGCTGGGCGCGGTAGGCTTCCAGCGTCTGCTCAAAGATGTGGTGGATATCGGTATAAGCGCGATCTTCCACTTCCAGAATATGGTGGATACCGGGAATACGCGTCAGGGCGTCGGCAATGATCGGCCGCTGGTTTTCATCTTTGGCGCGAACTTCGATATGATCCCAGTGACGGACGACCGCCAGCGTTTCATCATACTGCTTCAGGACGTTGCGAATATTGGTCGAGAGAATCTTGATAAAGCGCAAGCGCACAGATTGGCTCTTGATGGTGATTTCCGGGAACAATTTAATGATAAACTTCATGGCGGTCTTTGTTGTCAGATAAGAATTACGGCGCGGAGTATATCACCATATCGCCGTGCTCTGCGCACAAAACCACACATGAGCGCCATGATTTGCTAATCAAGATCCGCTAGGATAGGCTCTGGCGCCACGGTTCACATGATGACGTAAAAAGAAAATTATGCCGAAAAAACCAGCACAATCAGCCAGTACAGAGCAAACTGCCAGCTTTGAAAGCGCCCTCGGCGAGCTGGAAAGCATCGTGACGCGTCTGGAATCAGGCGAACTGCCGCTGGAAGACGCGCTGAACGAGTTCGAACGCGGCGTACAGCTGGCGCGTCAGGGCCAGCAGAAACTGCAACAGGCGGAACAGCGTGTGCAGATACTTCTTAACGACAGCGCTGACGATGCGGCGCTGGCGCCTTTCACACCGGATGCCGAGTAACCGACATGTCTGAGATCGCCCCATCGGCCGCTTTTGCCGATCAACTGCAGATTTTCCGCCAGCGCGCCGATCGCGCGCTGCTGGACTTCATCGCCCCGCTGCCGTTCAACGACGGCAACATGGTGGCGGCGATGCGTCACGGCGCCTTACTGGGCGGCAAGCGCCTGCGCCCGTTCCTGGTGTACACCACCGGCCAGATGTTCGGCGTGTCGCTGGCTAACCTGGACGCGCCGGCGGCGGCGGTGGAATGCATTCACGCCTACTCGCTGATCCACGACGATCTGCCGGCGATGGACGACGACGATCTGCGCCGCGGCCAGCCGACCTGCCACATTAAATTCGGCGAAGCCAACGCGATACTGGCCGGCGATGCGCTGCAAACGCTGGCGTTTTCGATCCTGGCCGATGCCGAAATGCCTGACGTGGCCCTGCGCGATCGGCTGGCGATGGTCTCTGAACTGGCGACCGCCAGCGGCGTAGCCGGCATGTGCGGCGGCCAATCGCTGGATCTGGAAGCCGAAGGCAAGCGCGTTGATCTGCAGGCGCTGGAGCAGATCCACCGCCATAAAACCGGCGCGCTGATCCGCGCGGCGGTGCGCCTGGGCGCGCTGAGCGCCGGCGAAGCCGGGCGCGCGGCGCTGCCGCAGCTGGATCGTTACGCCGCTGCGGTTGGCCTGGCGTTCCAGGTACAGGATGACATTTTGGACGTTGTCGGCGAGACTGAAAAAATCGGCAAGCGCCAGGGAGCGGACCAACAACACGGAAAGAGTACCTACCCGGCGTTACTCGGGCTTGACAGCGCGAAAGCAAAAGCGTGGGATCTCTATCAGGAAGCATTAGCTGCATTGGACACTTTGGCAGCGCAATCTTATAACACAGCGCCATTGCGAGCGTTAGCCAGCTTCATTATTGAACGCGACAATTAACGTATGACGTTAACTCCTCTGATATGAGTATCGAATGAGTCTTGATATAGCCAAATACCCAACCCTGGCGCTAGCGGAAAACCCCGAGGAACTCCGCTCACTGCCCAAAGAGAGCTTGCCGAAGCTGTGCGATGAGCTGCGGCAATACCTGCTGAACAGCGTCAGTCGCTCCAGCGGCCACTTTGCCTCCGGGCTGGGTACCGTCGAACTGACGGTGGCGTTGCATTTCGTCTACAACACGCCGTTCGATCACCTGGTGTGGGACGTCGGCCACCAGGCCTACCCGCACAAAATTCTGACCGGCCGCCGCGACCGTATCGCCACCATTCGGCAAAAAAACGGCCTGCATCCGTTCCCGTGGCGCGCCGAAAGCGAATACGACGTGCTGTCGGTCGGCCACTCGTCGACCTCGATCAGCGCCGGCCTAGGCATGGCGGTGGCGGCGGAGCGTGAAGGCAAAGGCCGCCGCACGGTGTGCGTGATCGGCGACGGCGCCATCACCGCCGGCATGGCGTTCGAAGCGATGAACCACGCCGGCGACATCAACCCGGACATGCTGGTAGTGCTGAACGACAATGAGATGTCGATCTCGGAAAACGTCGGCGCGCTGAACAATCACCTGGCGCAGCTGCTGTCCGGCAAGCTTTACTCCACCCTGCGCGAAGGCGGCAAGAAAGTGCTGGCCGGCGTGCCGCCGATCAAGGAGCTGGTGAAACGCACCGAAGAGCACCTGAAAGGCATGGTGGTGCCGGGCACGCTGTTCGAAGAGCTGGGTTTCAACTACATCGGCCCGGTAGACGGGCACGACGTGCAGGGGCTGGTTGCCACGTTGAAAAACATGCGCGATCTGAAAGGCCCGCAGCTGTTGCACATCATGACCAAGAAAGGCCGCGGTTACGCACCGGCGGAGAAGGATCCGATCAGCTTCCACGCCGTACCGAAGTTCGATCCTGCCAGCGGTACGCTGCCGAAAAGCGCCGGCGGTCTGCCGACCTATTCGAAAATCTTCGGCGACTGGCTGTGTGAAACCGCCGCCAAAGACAGCTCGCTGATGGCAATCACGCCGGCCATGCGCGAAGGTTCCGGCATGGTGCAGTTCTCCCGCGACTACCCGCAGCAATATTTCGACGTGGCGATCGCCGAGCAGCACGCGGTCACCTTCGCCGCCGGGCTGGCGATCGGCGGCTACAAGCCGGTGGTGGCGATCTATTCCACCTTCCTGCAGCGCGCCTACGACCAGCTGATCCATGACGTGGCAATCCAGAACCTGCCGGTGATGTTCGCCATCGATCGCGGCGGCATCGTCGGCGCCGACGGCCAGACTCACCAGGGGGCGTTCGATCTGTCGTTCATGCGCTGCATCCCGACCATGGTGATCATGACGCCGAGCGACGAGAACGAATGCCGCCAGATGCTGTATACCGGCTATCACTACAATGCCGGCCCGAGCGCCGTGCGCTATCCGCGCGGCACCGGCACCGGCGCGGCGCTGGAGCCGCTCAGCCTGCTGCCGATCGGCAAAGGCGTGGTACGCCGCCAGGGGGAGAAGATCGCCATTCTCAACTTCGGCACCCTGCTGCCGGAGGCCGCGCAAGCGGCGGAAGCGCTCAACGCCACGCTGGTCGACATGCGCTTCGTCAAACCGCTGGACGAGCAGCTGGTGCTCGAACTGGCCGCCAGCCATGAAACGCTGGTCACGCTGGAAGAGAACGCGATCATGGGCGGCGCCGGCAGCGGCGTTAACGAACTGCTAATGGCCAAACGCCGTCCGGTGCCGGTGCTGAACCTCGGCCTGCCGGACAGCTTCGTCTCGCAGGGCACCCAGGAAGAACTGCGCGCCGATCTGGGGTTGGATGCCGCCGGCATTCAGCGGCAAATCGAAACCTGGCTGGCACAGTAATCGCCACTCGCGCCTGACAAAACGCCTCCGCCTTCGGGGGCGTTTTCATTTCCGCCCTCCGGGATCCGCGCTACAGTTACTGTCTGAGCTGTGAATGGGAGGCAAGCATGAAGTACCTGAAACTGGGCAACACCGATCTGAACGTCTCGCGCATCTGCCTGGGTTGCATGACCTACGGCGAACCAAACCGCGGCAATCACGCCTGGACGCTGCCGGAAGAGAGCAGCCGTCCGCTGCTGAAACAGGCGCTGGAAGCCGGCATCAACTTTTTCGACACCGCCAACAGCTATTCCGACGGCAGCAGCGAGGAAATCCTCGGCCGGGCGCTGCGCGACTATGCGCGCCGCGAAGACGTGGTGATCGCCACCAAGGTGTATTTCCCGCTGAGCAACCTGAAGCGCGGTTTATCGCGCGTCAACATCATGCAGTCCATCGACGACAGCCTGCGGCGCCTGGGCACCGACTATGTCGATTTGCTGCAAATCCATCGCTGGGATTACGAAACGCCGCTGGAAGAGACGCTGGAAGCGCTGCACGACGTGGTGAAAGCCGGTAAGGCGCGTTACATCGGCGCCTCCTCGATGTACGCCTGGCAGTTCGCCAAGGCGCTGTATACCGCCGATCTGCACGGCTGGACGCGCTTCGTCAGCATGCAGGATCAATACAACCTGATTCAGCGCGAAGAAGAGCGCGAAATGCATCCGCTGTGCGCCGCCGAAGGCATCGCCGTGCTGCCGTGGAGCCCGCTGGCGCGCGGCCGCCTGACCCGCCCCTGGGGCGAAACCACCGCGCGGCTGGTTTCCGACCAGTTCGGCAAGAGCCTGTACGAAGACACTGAAGGCATCGACGCCATTATCGCCGAGCGGGTCGCCAGCCTCGCCGAGGAACGCGGCGTTTCACGCGCGCAGATCGCACTGGCCTGGCTGCTGAACAAACCGGCGGTCAGCGCGCCGATCGTCGGCGCTTCGCGCAGCGAACAGCTGGACGACGCCATCGCCGCGGTCGATTTGAGTTTGTCGCCGCAAGAGGTGGCGGAACTGGAGACGGCTTACGTGCCGCATCGGGTGACGGGATTTGAATAAAGAGAAGCGGGCGCGAAACAGCGCGCCCGTCTGTCAGAACAGCCCGATCGGCCAGTGGTGCCCAATCAGGTAGATGATGCCGGCGGACAGCACGCCGGCGATGATATCGTCGACCATGATGCCCATGCCGCCATGCACGTTGCGGTCGAACCAGCGGATCGGCCACGGTTTCCACATATCCAGAATGCGGAAGATGACGAAACCGGCGACAACCCAGCGCCAGTCGTTGACCGGCAGCGCCATCAGCGTGATCCACATGCCGACGAACTCGTCCCAGACGATGCTGCCGTGATCGTGCACCTTCATGTCTTTTGCCGTGCGGTGGCAAATATAGACGCCGATGCAGATGCTGAACATCACCGCCAGCGAGTAAAGCTGCCACGGTAGCTGGATCAGCAGCAGCCAGAACGGGATCGCCGCCAGCGATCCCATGGTGCCCGGCATCACCGGCGACAAACCGCTGCCAAACCCGGTGGCCAGCAGGTGCCACGGATTGCTCATCCGCAGCCGACGCTTGGCCTCATCCATGGGTGCCCGGCTCCGCGTTGAAATGATCGAACCCAATCCAATCCAGCTCTACCGCTTCGTCGTTGCGATAATAGCGGATGCCTTCAGACAGCGGGCCAATTTGGCCGATGCAGGTGTAGTCGGCCCCGAGGTGGCTCAGCGCCACTTCCAGCGCGCCGCGGTTGATCTCCGGCACGGTGAAGCACAGCTCATAATCTTCGCCGCCCGCCAGCGCCCAGCGCAGCGCCTGCTCGGCATCGGCGTGGCTGCTCAGCGCCTGCGACATCGGCAGCTCGTCCAGCACGATGCGCGCGCCACAGTCGCTGGCCTTCAGGATATGCTTCAGATCGGAAATCAGGCCGTCGGAGATGTCGATCGCCGAGCTGGCCAGATCCCGCAGCGCCTGCCCCTGCAGCACCCGCGGCTGCGGCCGCAGATGGCGGGCGACCAGATAATCGCGCGCCGCCGCATCCTTCACCGCCAGGCGATCCTGCAGGATCGCCAGACCGGCGGCGCTGTCGCCCAGCGTGCCGGTCACATAGATCCAGTCGCCGATGCGCGCACCGCTGCGGGTCAGCGCCCGGCCGGCCGGGATCAACCCCTGAATGGTCAACGTCATGCTCAGCGGCCCGCGCGTGGTATCGCCGCCGATCAGTTGCATGCCATAATAGTTGAGCTGATCGAACAGGCTGTCGCTGAAGGCCTTCAGCCAGGGCTCGTCCACCTCCGGCAGGGTCAGCGCCAGCGAAAGCCAGGCCGGATCGGCGCCCATCGCCGCCAGATCGCTCAGATTGACCGCCAGCGCCTTATAGCCGAGATCGGCCGGATCGATGTCCGGCAGGAAGTGAATGCCCGCGACCAACGTATCGGTACTGACGGCCACCAGCTGTTTTTCCGGCACTGCCAGCAGTGCGCAGTCATCTCCAATGCCCAACTGTACATCCCGGCGCACGCGCTTAAACCGGTCAAAATAGCGGGCAATGAGGTCAAATTCGCCGCATGCCATATCGATATTCCACTAGAAGAAATTAAGGCCGGGAATGCCGGCCTTAAAGTTTTACTTTTTCTTGCGAAGGGTTGGCGCCACTTTATCCAGCACCCCGTTCACAAACTTGTGGCTGTCTTCCGCGCCGAAGGTTTTCGCCAGTTCGATCGCTTCGTTGATTGCCACCTTGTAAGGGACATCCTCGCGCATTTTCAGTTCAAACAGCGCGACGCGCAGCACCGCGCGCTCCACCTGGCCCAGCTCTTCGAGCTGACGCGACAGGTAAGGCGCCATCAGTTCGTCCAGCATACCTGCATTCACTGCCGCGCCGGACAGCAACTCGCGAAAATAGGCGACGTCAACATCTTTGACATCCTGCTCCGTCAGGAACTGGTGTTCAACATCGGCAAGGTCGTTTTTAGACAACTGCCAAGAGTAAAGCGCTTGAACAGCGCACTCACGAGCGCGGCGACGAGCAGCAGGTTTCACGGAATTCCCCTTAACTAAATTCAGGCTTTAATAGCTTTGATAACATTAATCATTTCAAGTGCGGTCAGCGCGGCTTCAGCGCCCTTGTTGCCCGCTTTGGTGCCGGCGCGTTCGATCGCCTGCTCGATGCTTTCGGTGGTCAGCACGCCAAAAGCAACCGGGATTTCGGCATTCATCGCAACGTTGCCGATGCCGGAGCTGGCTTCGCCCGCCACATATTCGAAGTGCGCGGTGCCCCCACGGATAACGGTGCCCAGCGCGATAACCGCGTCGTATTTGCCGGTTTTGGCCAATACGCTCGCCGTCAGCGGCAGCTCGTAAGCGCCCGGGACCCAGACAACGGTGATGTTGTCGTCAGCAACCTGACCAATGCGTTTCAGCGCGTCGATGGCGCCTTCCAGCAGGCTGTCGTTGATGAAATTGTTAAAACGTGCAATTGCGATCGCCACACGGGCATTTGGAGTAGCAACAACACCTTCGATAACTTTCATGGGCTTTCCTTAAAAATGGGTTCAATACCCCGCAGGGGGGCGGATTCTATCATATTCTTTCATCGCCTGCGCGGCGCTTTTGTAAAACCGGCGCGCGGGCGCGAGATTCAGTGTTTCGCCCGCAGGCGCAAACGCAGATCGGGGCCGACCTGACGCACGTCGCTAAAGACGAATTCCGGCGCGTCAGCCAATCGCTCCAGGCCCGGCAGGTGGCACAGGCCACGGCCATTATCGCCCAACAGTTTCGGCGCGATGTACAAAATGAGCTCATCCACCAGGCCGGCCTGCAGCAGCGCGCCGGCCAGCGATGCGCCCGCCTCCACCCAGATTGAATTCACCTGGCGCTTGGCCAACAGCATCATCATCACCACCAGATCGACGCCGCCGCCGTGCGCCGGGCAGATAAACTGCTCAACGTCTTGCGGCCAGGTCTGTTCATCCGCCTGCAGGCGCGCCAGCCAGGTGGCGCCCGGCTGCTGCACCACGCGGTGCTGCGGGGTAATGCGGTTTTGGCTGTCGAGCAGGATGCGCAGCGGCTGGCGTAGATTGTCGCGCGGATAGAGGCGCTGCGTCTCGGCGTCCAATTCATCCCAACGCACCGTCAGCGACGGATCGTCCGCCAGCACGGTGGCGCTGGTGCTGAGAATGGCGGCGCTCTGCGCGCGCAGGCGCTGCACGTCCTGACGCGCTTCGGGTGAGGTGATCCACTGGCTCTCGCCGGAGGCCATCGCCGTGCGGCCGTCCAGCGACGCGCCCAGCTTCAGCTGCACGTAAGGGAAGCCGGTGCGCATGCGCTTGAGGAAGCCCAGATTGACCGCTTCGGCCTCGGCCAGCATCAGGCCGTGCCGCACCTCGAGGCCGGCCTGCTGCAGCTTGTACAGCCCGCGCCCCGCCACCTGCGGGTTAGGATCTTGCATCGCCGCGACCACCCGCGTCACGCCGGCGGCCACCAGCGCATCGGCACAGGGCGGCGTGCGGCCGTGATGGCTGCACGGCTCGAGCGTGACATAGGCGGTAGCGCCGCGCGCCTTGTCGCCCGCCATGCGCAGCGCGTGCACTTCCGCGTGCGGCTCGCCGGCGCGCAGATGATAGCCTTCACCGACAATTTCGCCGTCGCGCACGATAACGCAGCCGACGTTCGGATTGGGTGCGGTGGTAAAACGCCCCAGCCGCGCCAGTTCGAAGGCGCGCGCCATGTAAAATTCGTCGTGATGCATGAAAGATCCTTTAGTCTTGCAGGCGGGCAATCTCTTCGCCGAACTCGCGCACGTCTTCGAAGCTGCGGTACACCGACGCGAAGCGAATATAGGCGACCTTATCCAGCTTTTTCAGCGCGTCCATCACCAGATTGCCCACCAGTTTGGTCGGCACTTCGCGTTCGCCGGTGGCGCGCAGTTGGGATTTGATATGGTTAAGGGCGTTTTCCACGTCGTCCGAGCTGACCGGGCGCTTTTCCAGCGCTTTCAGCATGCCGCGGCGCAGTTTGTCTTCGTTGAACGGCTCGCGCACCTCATCGCTTTTAATCACTCGCGGCATCACCAGCTCGGCCACCTCAAAGGTGGTGAAGCGTTCATTGCACACCAGACACTGGCGGCGACGGCGCACTTGCGAACCGTCCCCCACCAGGCGGGAATCAATGACTTTGGTATCAACGGCGGCGCAGAAAGGGCAATGCATAACACGTCCTGATAAACGTTTTTTATAGATAAATGCAGTTTACCCCGAAGTGCAGCCACAACAAAGGGCGGCGGCCATTTGTTGCGACACGCGGCCAGGAAGCGGCGCCGATATGACTTTCCCCTCCGGGCGGACTAAGCTGATAACAGGAGATTCAGCATAGGAAATCGCCGTCATGACAACCTGTTACCCCAAAATCGCCCTGCTCGCCGCCGCCGTGTTGCTGGCGGGCTGCGCGCACAACGCCGCCGTGCCTCAGCTGCGCCATCAGGTCGCCGCGCTGAACCAGAAAGTGAGCGTGCTGACCGATCAAACCACCGCGCTGGAGCGGCAGAATCAGCTCAATCAGCACTCCGACAACGGCGTCTACCTGCTGCCGGCAGCCCGGAGCGCCGCCTGTTTGCAGAGCAGCCTCGGCGAACTGAGCGTTTCGCTGAGCCACATCAAGAGCGAAGCCAACGGCACGCAGGCGCAGCTGCATGTGCGCATCCTCTCGCAGGCCACGCTGCCGCCGTTCAACGCGGTGGTGGAATGGGGCCCACTGGATGAAGCCACCGGCCGGCCGTTGACCGCCGAGGCGCTGTCGCAACCGATCGCCAGCGCCGATTCACTGCTGCCAAAACCCGGCCAGGACTTCGAACTGCGCTTCAGCGGCCTGACGCCGGAACAGCTGGGCTATATCCGCCTGCACAGTCTGGTTTCGACCGCCCAACCGGCGGTGGTGCAGCCGCACTGAAACCCTAAGCAAAAAAAAGGAGCGCCATCGGCGCTCCTTCTCATTTCGCTGAATACTGCTGCGGTTAAGGCAGAATCGAAGGCTGATCTGCGCCCTCTTTTTCCACTTTTTGCTGCAGCATGTGTTCGCGTTTCATCCCCAGCTTCAACGCCAGCGCGGACGCGACGTAGATGGAGGAAACGGTACCGATCGACACGCCGATCAGCATCGCCAGCGAGAAGCCTTGCAGCATCGCGCCACCGAAGATGTACAGCATCAGCACCACCATCAGGGTGGTCCCGGAAGTCATCAGCGTACGGCTCAGCGTCTGGGTCAACGACACGTTCATGATTTCGTAAGGCGTGCCGCGGCGGATCTTGCGGAAGTTCTCACGAATACGGTCGGAAACCACGATGCTGTCGTTCAGCGAGTAACCGATAACCGACATCAGGGACGCGACGATGGTCAGGTCAATCTCGATGTGGAACAGCGACAGCACGCCCAGCGTGATGATCACGTCGTGCGCCAGCGCGATAACCGCCCCCAGCGCCAGGCGCCATTCGAAGCGGAAACCGACGTAGATCAGGATACAGATCAACGCCACCAGCAGCGCCATGCCGCCGGTTTGCGCCAGCTCGCTGCCCACGCTCGGGCCGACGAACTCAATGCGCTTCACGGTGGCGTTTTTGTCCACCGAGTCGTTGATCACGCCGATCACCTTGTTGCCCAGTTCCTGGCCTGCGGTGCCGGTCGCCGGTGGCATACGCACCATCACGTCGCGGCTGCTGCCGAAGTTCTGGATGATCGGATCCTGGAACCCGGCCTTCTCCAGCGTATCGCGCATCAGGTCGAGATTGGCCGGTTTCTCCAGGTTGATTTCAATCACCGTACCGCCGGTGAAATCCAGACCCCAGTTAAACCCGCGCACCGACATGGTGGCGATCGACGCGACCAACAGCACCAACGAGATGCCGAAGGCCACGTAGTCCCAGCGCATAAAGTCGTAGACTTTACGGCCGTAGTTGAGTTGCTCAACAGTATAATCCTGTGCCACAACGCACTCCTCAGATAGACAGCTTGTTAATGCGTTTGCCGCCGTAAAGCAGGTTGACGATGGCACGGGTACCGACAATCGCGGTGAACATGGACGTCGCCACACCGATAGCGGTGGTGATCGCAAAGCCTTTGATCGAACCGGTGCCCACTGCGTACAGGATGACCGCGGTGATCAGCGTGGTGATGTTGGCGTCGACGATACTGGAGAACGCGCCTTTATAGCCCTCATGGATCGCCTGCTGAACGGACCTGCCGTTCTTCAGCTCTTCCTTGATACGTTCGTTAATCAGTACGTTGGCGTCAACCGCCACCGCCAGCGTCAACACGATCCCGGCAATGCCCGGCATGGTCAGCGTCGCCCCCGGCAACAGGGACATCACGCCGACGATCAGCACCAGGTTGGCGACCAGCGCCGTGGTGGCGATCACGCCGAACTTACGGTACCAGACCACCATGAAGACGATGGACGCCACCAGGCCCCACAGACAGGCTTCCAGACCTTGGGTGATGTTCTGCTGACCCAGGGTTGGACCGATGGTGCGCTCTTCGACGATCTGAATCGGCGCGATCAGCGCGCCCGCACGCAGCAGCAGCGAAAGCTGACGCGCTTCGTTCGGGTTGCCAATACCGGTGATGCGGAAGCTGTTGCCCAGACGCGACTGAATGTTCGCCACGTTGATCACTTCTTCCTGTTTCACCAGCACCGCACGGCCGTTGGCGTCTTTCTTGCCGCTGTCCTTATACTCCACGAACAGGGTCGCCATCGGCTTGCCGATGTTGTCCTTGGTGAAGTTGGACATGGACGTGCCGCCGGCGCTGTCCAGCGAGATGTTAACCTGCGGCTGGTTGTATTCGTCGCTGCTCGAGGTAGAGTCGGTGATGTGGTCACCGGTCAGGATCACGCGCTTGTACAGCACGATCGGCTGGCCGTCACGGGTGTATTTCACCTCGGAGTCGCCCGGCACGCGGCCGTTGGCCGCCGCAGTGGCGTCCGCATTGGTGTTCACCAGACGGAATTCCAGGGTCGCGGTGGCGCCCAGAATTTCTTTGGCGCGCGCGGTGTCCTGAATGCCCGGCAGCTCGACCACGATGCGGTCGGCGCCCTGGCGCTGCACCAGCGGTTCGGCGACGCCGAGCTGGTTGACGCGGTTACGCAGGATAGTGATGTTCTGCTGGACGGCGTATTCGCGCGCTTCGCTCAGACGGGCGTCCGTCAGGCTGGCTTTCATGGTGTTGGCGCCGTTGGCGGACAGCACCAGATCGCGCTGACGCGGGCCGATGTAGCTGATGGCCTGATCGCGGGCCGCATCGTCACGGAAGCGAACTTCCACGCCGTTGTTGTCCAGCTTGCGGATAGACGCATAAGGAATGCCCTTCTCGCGCAGCTCGCTGCGCAGGGTATCCATGGTCTGTTCCTGCAGCTTGCTCAGCGCGGTGTCCATGTCCACTTCCATCAGGAAGTGCACGCCGCCGCGCAGGTCCAGGCCGAGTTTCATCGGCTCTGCGCCCAGCATGGCCAGCCAGGTCGGCGTGGCCGGCGCCAGGTTCAGCGCCACGACGAATTTGTCACCCAGCTCGGTCACCAGCGCTTCGCGGGCGCGCAGCTGAACGTCAGGATCTTTAAAGCGAGCCAGGATGGCGCCATTTTCCAGCGCAATCGACTTGCTCGCAATGTTGTCTTTTTCTAATACGGTACGGACCTGGTCCAGCGTAGTTTCACTGGCGGCGACGCCGCGCGCGCCAGTGATTTGTACGGCCGGATCCTCACCGTAGATGTTGGGAAGCGCATAAAGCAGACCGACGAGGATCACGACGATCAACATCAGATACTTCCACAAAGGATAACGGTTTAGCACGGCAATTCCCTTCGGGAAAAAAGATTACAGGGCCTTCATGGTACCTTTCGGCAGAACGGCCGCCACGAAGTCACGCTTGATCATCACTTCCGTGGTGTCGTTCAGCGCGATGGCGATGATGCCGGTGTCGGCCACTTTGGTCACGCGACCGATCAGGCCGCCGGTGGTCAGCACTTCGTCGCCTTTACCGATGGAGTCCATCAGCTTCTTGTGATCTTTCGCGCGCTTCTGCTGTGGGCGCAGGATCATGAAGTAGAAGATCAGGCCGAACACCACCAGCATAATGATCAGAGAGTACGGGCTTCCCTGAGCCGGGGCCCCTGCGGATGCGACGGCGTCAGAAATGAAAAAGCTCATTGAAATTCCCTCATTAAGTTATCAATTATTAGATCAAGCGTTTAAAGGCGGAATCGGCTTGCCGATCCGACCATAGAAATCCGCAACAAACTGCTCTAATTTACCCTCTTCGATAGCCTGGCGTAAACCCGCCATGAGGCGCTGGTAGTGACGCAGGTTATGAATCGTGTTCAGTCGAGCACCCAATATTTCGTTGCAACGGTCGAGATGGTGCAAGTAGGCGCGGCTGTAATGGCGACACGTGTAGCAATCACAGTCCTTATCCAGCGGAGAAGTATCATCCTTGTGCTTGGCATTACGGATTTTTACCACACCGTCAGTCACGAACAGATGGCCGTTGCGGGCGTTGCGGGTCGGCATGACGCAGTCGAACATGTCGATACCGCGACGCACGCCTTCCACCAAATCTTCCGGCTTGCCGACGCCCATCAAATAGCGTGGCTTATCTTCCGGAATTTGCGGGCAAACGTGTTCAAGAATGCGATGCATATCCTCTTTCGGCTCGCCTACAGCCAAGCCGCCCACAGCGTACCCGTCAAAGCCGATATCCACCAGCCCTTTGACGGAAACATCACGTAAATCTTCGTAAACACCGCCCTGAATGATGCCGAACAGCGCATTTTTATTTTCCAGCTCGTCGAAACGCTTGCGGCTGCGCTCCGCCCAGCGCAGCGACATTTCCATCGAACGCTTGGCGTAGTCCCAGTCGGCCGGATACGGCGTACATTCGTCGAAGATCATCACGATGTCGGAACCCAGGTCATACTGGATTTCCATCGATTTTTCCGGGCTCAGGAACACCTTGTCGCCGTTGATCGGGTTGCGGAAGTACACGCCTTCCTCTTTGATCTTGCGCATCGCCCCCAGGCTGAATACCTGGAAACCGCCGGAATCGGTAAGGATCGGCCCATGCCACTGCATGAAGTCGTGCAGATCGCCGTGCAGTTTCATGATCTCCTGGCCCGGGCGCAGCCACAGGTGGAAGGTGTTGCCCAGCAGGATCTGCGCGCCGGTCTCTTTCACTTCTTCCGGCGTCATGCCCTTGACCGTACCGTAGGTACCGACCGGCATAAAGGCCGGGGTTTCCACCACGCCGCGGTCGAAGATCAGGCGGCCGCGACGCGCGCGGCCATCGGTAGTTTGTAGTTCGTACTTCACAAAGCCTCCAGCATCAGAGAAACAGTCTGATGTCGTTGAAACGGGGCCGCGCCGTGGGCGCAGCCCGGGAAATTAACCGCCGACGGACTCGTTTTCCGCCTGCGGGTTACGGCTGATGAACATCGCATCGCCGTAGCTGAAAAAGCGATACTGCTCGGCCACCGCCTGCTGATAGGCGTTCATGGTATTTTTATAGCCGGCGAAGGCCGACACCAGCATGATCAAGGTCGATTCCGGCAGGTGGAAATTGGTCACCAGCGCGTCGATCACCTGGTAGTGATAGCCCGGATAGATAAAGATGCTGGTGTCGCCGAAGAACGGCGCAATCAGCGCCTCTTTGCTGGCCGCCGCGGCGCTTTCCAGCGAACGCACCGAGGTGGTGCCCACCGCCACGACGCGTTTGCCGCGCGCCTTGCAGGCCAGCACCGCATCGACCACGTCCTGCGGCACTTCGGCGTATTCGGCGTGCATCACGTGATCTTCGATGGTTTCCACGCGCACCGGCTGGAAGGTGCCGGCGCCGACGTGCAGCGTCACGAACGCCATTTCCACGCCCTTGGCGCGCAGCGCCGCCAGCAGCGGTTCGTCGAAGTGCAGGCCGGCGGTCGGCGCGGCGACCGCGCCGGGTTTCTCGCTGTAGACCGTCTGATACAGCTCGCGGTCCGCGTCTTCATCCGGGCGGGCGATATAAGGCGGCAGCGGCATGTGGCCGGCGGCGTTGAGGATAGTGAACACGTCGCGTTCGTCGTTGAAGCGCAGCTCGAACAGCGTCTCGTGGCGCGCCACCATGGTGGCGGCGATGCTCTCGTCATCCCCCAACAGCAGCTCGGCGCCCGGCTTCGGCGCTTTCGACGCACGCACGTGCGCCAGCACGCGATGGTCGTCCAGTACGCGCTCCACCAGCACTTCAATCTTGCCGCCGCTGACCTTGCGGCCGAACATGCGCGCCGGGATCACGCGGGTATTGTTGAACACCAGCAGGTCGCCGGCTTCCAGCTTATCCAGCAGATCGGTGAATACGCCGTGCGTCAGCGCCCCGCTCGGCCCGTCCAGCTGCAGCAGGCGGCATGCGCTGCGTTCGGCCTGGGGATAGTGGGCAATCAGGGATTCGGGAAGTTCAAACGAAAAATCAGCGACGCGCATGGGTATTCACTTCTTCAATTTAGGGCTGGTTGGTAAAAAACAGGCGGCCTAGTCTAAAGCCGGGGGCGGTCAGCGGCAAGAAATAAGGAGGATTTGCCTGACTTCGGGTATAGTTGAGGGATGAATTTTCTCGCTCATCTTCACCTGGCCATGCTGGCGGACAGCTCGCTGCTGGGCAACCTGCTGGCCGATTTCGTGCGCGGCAACCCCGCCGCCGACTACCAGCCCGACGTGGTGGCCGGCATCATGATGCACCGCCGCGTCGACGTGCTGACCGACAGCCTGCCGCAGGTCAAAGCCAGCCGCGACTATTTCAGCGCCCCCTACCGCCGCGTGGCGCCGATCACCCTCGACGTGGTGTGGGACCATTTTCTGGCGCGCCACTGGCAGCAGCTGGAGCCTTCGCGCGACCTGCACCAGTTTACCCAGGAAGCCCGCAGCCAGATCGAACCTTTTCTGCCACTCACGCCGCCGCGCTTTCAAAACCTGAACGGCTACCTGTGGCCGGAACGCTGGCTGGAGCGCTACGCCGAATTGCCGTTCATCGCCCGGGTGCTGCAGGGCATAGCCAGCCGCCGCCCGCGCCTCGATGCGCTGGCCGGCTCGTTCGCCGACGTCGAGCAACATTATCATCAGCTTGAAACACAGTTCTGGCAGTTTTACCCGCAAATGATGCGGCAGGCGAAGGACAAAGCGCTCTGAGGTCAAGCCCAAGCCATTGAAATTGCAACGCCTTGCAAGAATTTACGTTTTGCCGCTTGCCCTTTTGTGGGAAAAGGTTATTTTTAAAGCTCGCTAAATTATATCAACGACTTTGATAGGTGAAAGCTATCTCATCGATTGGTCTTTTACCCTTTATTCACCAAGTCGCGGCCCCTATACTGGCCCTTGTTTTTACATCCACCCTTTAACACCTATTACAGGAGTAATTATGGTCCTGGTAACTCGTCAAGCCCCTGACTTCACTGCAGCTGCCGTACTGGGTAGCGGCGAAATCGTTGAAAACTTCAACCTGAAGAAGC
This sequence comes from Serratia sp. TMDUHS_CL, assembly GCF_037137105.1. Classification (NCBI taxonomy): domain Bacteria; kingdom Pseudomonadati; phylum Pseudomonadota; class Gammaproteobacteria; order Enterobacterales; family Yersiniaceae; genus Serratia; species Serratia sp. TMDUHS_CL. The sequence continues at coordinate 89,888 of NZ_JBBBDV010000007.1, read as the reverse complement.
ACCTGAACGGCAAACCGGCCGTCCTGTTCTTCTGGCCAATGGACTTCACCTTCGTATGCCCTTCCGAGCTGATCGCTTTCGATCACCGCTATGAAGAGTTCCAGAAGCGTGGCGTTGAAGTGGTTGGCGTTTCCTTCGACTCAGAGTTCGTCCACAACGCATGGCGTAAAACCCCTGTCGACAAAGGCGGCATCGGTGAAGTGAAATACGCAATGGTTGCTGACATCAAGCGTGAAATCCAGAAAGCTTACGGCATCGAACACCCGGAAGCCGGCGTTGCGCTGCGCGGCTCCTTCCTGATCGACAAAGACGGCATCGTGCGTGCTCAGGTTGTTAACGACCTGCCAATCGGCCGTAACATCGACGAAATGATCCGTACCGTTGACGCGCTGCAATTCCACGAAGAGCACGGTGAAGTGTGCCCGGCTCAGTGGGAAAAAGGCAAAGCAGGTATGGGCGCTTCCCCAGACGGCGTTGCAAAATACCTGTCTGAAAACGCTGCCAAGCTGTAATTTCAGCCTGATAGTGAATCAACCGGCCCACGCGGCCGGTTTTTTTATGCCCCTTTATGGGGCAGACCGCCCACCTTCAGTGCTTTATTTCCCTGTTTCCGCTCACATTTCCCACCCTGCTCGCCGCGCGCACGCCCATCTGCGGCTACTATCAATAACGCTGGCTCGCGCTTTGCAAGTGAACAGCGGCAAGCAAACACAACACAATAAAAAACTGACAGGGTAGGAATAACTATGTTTTTACAGAAATGGAGCAAACCCCTGACCATGGCGGCGCTGCTGGTCAGCGGCAGCCTGTATGCGGCATCCAACCCGGCGGTGGAAGCCAAAAACGGCATGGTGGTCACCTCGCAACACCTGGCCTCGCAGGTCGGCGTGGATATCCTGAAGATGGGCGGCAACGCCATCGACGCCGCCGTGGCGGTGGGCTATGCGCAGGCGGTGGTTAACCCCTGCTGCGGCAACATCGGCGGCGGCGGCTTTATGACCGTCCACCTGGCGGACGGCACCGACACCTTCATCAACTTCCGTGAAACCGCGCCGGCGGCGGCCAGCGCCAACATGTATCTGGATGCCGACGGCAAGGTAAAGAAAGACGCCAGCCTGTACGGCTATCTGGCGGCGGGCGTGCCGGGCACCGTGCTGGGGATGGAAACCGCGCGTGAGAAGTACGGCAAGCTGAGCCGCGAACAGGTGCTGGCGCCGGCTATCAGGCTGGCGCGCGAAGGCTTTGTGCTGACCCGCGCCGATACCGATATCCTCGACACCACCGTCGCACGCTTCAAACAGGATCCCGAGTCGGCCAAAATCTTCCTGCGCCCGGACGGCAGCCCGCTGCAGCCGGGGGACAAGCTGGTGCAAACCGATCTGGCCAATACGCTGGAAGCCATCGCCAAAGGGGGAACCGACGCCTTCTATAAAGGCAAGATCCCGCAGGCGGTGGAGGCGGCGGCCAAACAGGGCGGCGGCATCTTGACTGCGGCCGACTTCGCCAATTACAAGGTCACCGAAACCCCGCCGATTACCTGCAGCTATCGCGGCTACAAGTTCGTGTCGGCACCGCCTCCCAGCTCCGGCGGCGTGACGCTGTGCGAAATCCTCAACGTGGTGGAAGGCTACGACCTGAAAAGCATGGGCTTCAACTCGGCGGCGGCCATTCACACCATGACCGAAGCGATGCGCCATGCCTATATGGACCGCAACACCTACCTCGGCGACCCGGAATTCATCAAGAACCCGATCGACCGGCTGGTGAGCAAGAGCTACGCCGAGCAGATCCGCAAGAAAATCGTCGCAGACAAGGCCACGCCGTCGGAAAACGTGCAGCCCGGCATGGAACCGCATGAGAAACCGGAAACCACCCACTATTCGATCGTCGATCACGACGGCAACGCGGTCTCCACCACCTATACCGTCAACGGCCGCTTCGGCGCCGTGGTGATCGCACCGGGCACCGGCTTCTTCCTCAACGACGAGATGGACGACTTTACGGTCAAAGTGGGCGAGAAAAACCTGTACGGACTGGTGCAGGGCACCGCCAACAGCATTGCCCCCGGTAAGCGCCCACTATCGTCGATGAGCCCGACGCTGGTGACCAAGGACAACAAGATCTTTATGGTACTGGGCTCGCCGGGCGGTTCGCGCATCATCACCATCACCCTGCAGACCGCGTTGAACGTGATCGACCACGCCATGGCGCCGCAGGAAGCGGTGGACGCACCGCGCATCCATCACCAATGGTTGCCGGATGAGGTGTACTACGAACAGCGCGGCGTTTCCGCCGATACGCTGAAGCTGCTGAGCGGCATGGGCTATAAGATGGTCGAGCAAACGCCGTGGGGCGCCGCCGAACTGATTCTGGTCGGTTTGCCGGGCGCGGCGGGCGTCAGCCCGGCCAACTCCGGCAACGACTCGGCGGTTTCCGGCAAGGTGCGCGAAGGCTATCTGTACGGCGCCAACGACGTACGTCGCCCGGCAGGTTCTGCGGTCGGTTACTGATGTAAACGCCTACTCACTTTTATCGCGGGGGCCCTTTGGCCCCCGCAGTTGCTTTAGCCTTCGCAGCGCCACACGCTGGCCGACTCTTCCGCCAGCTGCAGGCGCAGCCCGCCTGCCGTTTCGCTCAACTCTCCCCGCCCTTCCACACGCCGCCACGGGCCGCGCGCCAACAGTGGGTTGTGCGGCAGCTGCGCCTGGCCGCTGCCGTCGCGCTGCAGCGCCACCAGCACCTGCTCCTGCTGATACAGGCGCACGAACACCAGCGTTTCTCCGCTGGCATACAGCACCTGACAGCCGCCGCGACGCAATGCCACGCTCTGTTTACGCAGCGCCGCCATGCGCTGGAACAGCGCCAACAGCGGCCGGTCCCAGTCGCCGACGTCCCACGGGAACGGCTTGCGGCAGAACGGATCGTTGCCGCCGTCCAGACCGATCTCATCGCCGTAGTAGAGACAAGGCACGCCAATCCAGCTCAGCAACCACACCGCCGCCATTTGCATGCGCGCCGCGTTCCCCTGCAACAGCGTGAGAAAACGCGCGGTATCGTGGCTGTCCAGCTGGTTGAACTGGATCAGCTGGCGGCCGTGCGGCAGCCCGGCGCGGTAACCGTCCATCCACTGCGCGCACCCGACGGCGTCCAGCCGCACCGGGTGATAGGCCACGTCCAGCCCCGCCAAAAATGCCCGCACCGGCAGCGCGAACCCCATGTAGTTCATCGCCGCATCCTCCACGCCGGCGTGCAACCAGCGGCGCGCGTCGCCGAAATGCTCGCCCAAGACGTAGGCCTGAGGGTTCTCCTGCTTCACCGCCTGATAGATGCCAGCCAGGTGGTGCAGGTTGCCGGTGGCGCCGCCGTTCTCCCCCAGCATGTGCACCACGTCCAGCCGCCAACCGTCGATGCTGTACGGCGGGCGCAGCCAGTGGCGCACCACGCTGCCTTCTCCGCGATAGATCGCTTCCGCCACTTGCGGCTCGGCGAAATTGAGCTTCGGCAGGCTGGCGTTGCCCTTCCAGTCGAGCGCGCGGCCGTCCGGGTAAAAGTTGAACCAGCCGCGATACGGTGAATCGGGGTGGTGACAGGCGCCGTTTTCGCCCTGGTGATGGCGGTCGAACCACGGATGCGAGTCGCCGGTGTGGTTGAATACCCCGTCCAGCACCAGTTTCATGCCCACCTTGTGAGTGCTCACTCGCAAACGCTGCAGCGCCGCGTTGCCGCCAAAGTGCGGATCGACCTGGTAATAGTCCTCGGTATCGTACTTATGCACGCTCGGCGCGGTAAAAATCGGGTTCAGATACAGCGCCGTCACGCCCAGCTGCTGCAAATACGGCAGTTTGGCGCTGATGCCGTCCAGATCGCCGCCGTAAAAGGTCGAGGCCGCGTGGCGATCCTCCAACGGGTGCTGCCAGTCACGCCGAATCACCTCGGCGCCGGCCGCGTGATGGCGGTAGCTGCCGCTTTGGATGCCGTGCTCGCCGCCGCTGCTGGCGAAGCGATCGGGGAAAATCTGGTAGAACAGCTGATCCGCCACCCACTCGGGGCCATGGTCGGGCTCGTCGACGGCGAACTGCGCCAGCTGGCCCGGCGGCGTTGGCGACCAGCCCTGCGGGCCGAACCACTGCTGGCGATCGGCCCACAGCAGCTTGAAGCAGTAACGCCGCGTCGGCTCGCCCTCATTCAGCGTCAGGCTGGCCTGGTAGCGCCGCATTCCCTCGTGGCGCTGCGCTTTCATCACCAGCAGCCACTCTTCGTTGTCCGGTTCGGCGCGCAAAAACACCCGTTCCGGCAGTTCATCCCCCTGTAACCACAGCGTGATATCCAAACGTGGCCCTTGCTTCACCACAAAAGGCGGGACCGGTTGATGCCAGGCGTTAAGCATACTGTTTCTCCTGCTGTACCAAACGAAATCGACGGCGTTCTTCAAGAAGCGAACAATGCCACGTTAAGTGCAACTCCCCCTCCTCTCTGGCCGCAAAACCCGGGGATGAGCCGGGGGGCGGAGACCGAAAAATAACGCTAACCCGATGTAAAAAAAGGTAAACAGGCACAAATCCTGCACGTTACCCCTTAGGCTAACGCGTTTTAAGTTTACAGGATATTTTTTGCGCATTTTTTAAGGAGCGGTAATGCAACAACAGATAACGCGCTGGCTGGAACAGTTTGGTTTGGAATTCGGCGGAGTGATGTCGCTGTTGATGGTATTGGGGTTGATTGTCCTGATCTCGGTCGCGATCCACCTGGTGCTGCACCGGGTGGTGCTGGCCGCCCTTCAGCGCCGTGGCCAGCAATCGCAGCGCGTCTGGCAACAGGCCATCACCCAATACAAACTGTTCCAGCGCGTGGCGCTGCTGCTGCAAGGGGTGATCATCAGCATCCAGGCGACGCTGTGGTTGCAGAGCGGCAGCCAGACCCAGGCGGTGATCGTCACCGCCGCGCAGGTGTGGATCCTCGCCTTCACCCTGCTGTCGCTGTTCTCGCTGCTGGATACGCTGCTGGCGCTGCTGCGCCAAAGCCCGATCTCCAATCAGCTGCCGCTGCGCGGCATTTTCCAGGGCCTGAAACTGGTGGCGGCGATCCTGATCGGCATCATGATCGTTTCGTTGCTGATGGGCAAATCGCCGCTGCTGCTGCTCAGCGGCCTGGGCGCCATGACCGCGGTCTTGATGTTGGTGTTCAAGGATCCGATCCTCGGGCTGGTGGCCGGCATTCAGCTCTCCGCCAACGATATGCTGAAGATCGGCGACTGGCTGGAAATGCCGAAATATGGCGCCGACGGCGCGGTCACCGACATCGGCCTGACCACGGTCAAAGTGCGTAACTGGGACAACACCGTCACCACCATTCCCACCTACGCGCTGATCTCCGACTCGTTCAAAAACTGGCGGTCGATGTCGGAATCCGGCGGGCGGCGCATCAAGCGCAGCCTGAATATCGACACCGGCAGCGTGCACTTCCTGTCGGAAGAGGAACAGCGCCGCCTGCAGCGCAACCCGCTGCTGCACAGCTACCTGAACGTCAAGACCCAGGAGCTAAGCCAGCACAACCAGGAGATCGCCGTCGATCTGGCCTCGCCGCTCAACGGCCGCCGCCTGACCAACCTCGGCACGCTGCGCGCCTATCTGGAAGCCTATCTGCGCGCTCACCCGCGCATTCACCAGAACATGACGCTGATGGTGCGCCAGCTGGCGCCGACGCCGGAAGGCCTGCCGCTGGAAATCTACGCCTTCACCAACACCACGGTCTGGGCGGAGTACGAAAGCATTCAGGCGGATATTTTCGACCATATTCTGGCGGTGATCGACGAGTTCGGCCTGCGCGTGCACCAGACGCCAACCGGCAATGACCTGCGCGGCATGCTGCTACAAAACGCGAACGCTTCCTGACGTCGGCTGACGTAACTGTGTCTGCTGGTAATGATGTTCTTTCAATTGCCAGCAGATATCTCCATCCCCTTCTTTTCCCCGGCGAAAACGGCGTTAATGCGCCATCACCTTCACCACCGAGAGGGAAAGCCCTTGCTGAAACGGTTACGTCATCGGCTGTTTACCCTGATGGCCACCCTGCTGTTTATCGGCTGCCTGCACAGCGCTTCGCTGGACGAAAGCCGCATGCCCCGCAATCTGCAACCTTCGCTGAGCGCCCTCAGCAGCAATATGCAGGATATTCGCGAAGTGCTGGCGCGCTGCGCCGGCGAGGAAGAGGAAGAACGCCTTAACGGCGGCGACATGCGTATCGAAGCGCGCGCCGCCGGGGAGGATGAAGTGGAAGACAAACGCCTGGCATAATAGGTTAAAAAACGCCCCATTTTGTTGCGCCATACGCAACACCTGGCTATGATGCGTATAGCGCAACACTCATGGAGCCGTCAGGATGATAAGAAGCTTCAAGCATAAGGGACTCAAAAAGTTTTTCGAAACCGGTTCAACGGCGGGTATCGACGCCAAGCAGGCGAAGAAAATCGCGCTGCGGCTGAGCGTGCTGGATCTGGCGAAAGTGATTGATGACGTAGATCTACCCGGCTTCTTCTTGCACCCGCTAACGGGCGCTCGCAGCGGACAATGGTCCGTCACCGTAACCGGCAACTGGCGTATCACGTTTGAACTGGTCGAGGGTGATGTTTATATCGTGAATTATGAGGACTATCACTAATGAACCGCATGCATAACCCCCCTCATCCTGGCGAGTTGATCAAAGAAACCATGGAAACGCTGAATCTCAGCGCGCGCGCGCTGGCTAAAGCGCTGGACGTTGCGCCCTCCACGGTTCAACGCCTGATCAGCGGAAAGTCCGATATCTCGCCGGAAATGGCCATCCGCCTGTCCATCGTGATAGGCAGTTCCGAACAGGTTTGGATGGGCATGCAGGATGCTTACGATCTGTGGCAGGCCAGGCAGTCCATCGACGTTTCGAAACTGCGCAAGCTGGACTTCGCTTGACGCCAGCCCCTAAAAAAACACCGGCCTTAGCCGGTGTTTTTCCATTTAGTCTTGCTGCGTCGCCAGCGGCGCGCGTTTTTTCTGATGGTTGACCTTGAACCAGTATCCCGCCAGCAGCAATACCACCCAGACCAGGCCGGCGTACAGCGAGACGCGCGTGGTCGGGAAGTAGCCGATCAGGCCGATGATGAACACCAGGAACACGATCGCCACCACCGAGGTGAACACCCCACCGCGCAGCGGGAACGCCAGCTGCTTCACCTGCTCTTTGCTCAGGCTGCGGCGGAAGGCGATTTGGGAGAACAGGATCATGATCCACACCCACACGGTGGCGAAGGTCGCCAGGGACGCGATCACCAGGAACACGCTCTCCGGCATGATGTAGTTGAGGTATACCGCCAGCAGCAGCGCCAGCATCATCACCACCACCGTCACCCAGGGAATGCCGCGTTTCGACACCTTGCTGAACATCTTCGGCGCGTGGCCCTGCTCGGCCATGCCGTGCAGCATGCGGCCAACGCCGAACACGTCGCTGTTGATCGCCGACAGCGAAGCGGTGATCACCACGAAGTTGAGAATGCCCGCCGCCACGGTGATGCCCATATGCTGGAAGGTCAGCACGAACGGGCTGCCGTTGGTGCCCACCTGGTTCCACGGGTAGATAGACATAATGACGAACAGCGTGCCGACGTAGAACACCAGAATGCGCCACGGCACCGAGTTGATGGCTTTGGGAATCGATTTTTTCGGATCTTTGGCTTCGCCGGCGGTGATGCCGATGATTTCAATGCCGCCGTAAGCGAACATCACCAGCTGCAGCGACAGGATCATGCCGATAAAGCCGTTGCTGAAGAAACCGCCGTTCGACCACAGGTTATGAATGCCGGTCGGTTGCCCGCCATTGCCGATGCCCCAGATGATGATGCCGATGCCGGCCGCGATCATGATGATGATGGTGGCGACCTTGAAGAACGAGAACCAGAACTCCAGCTCACCGAATACCTTGACGCTCATCAGGTTGATGGCGCCGATGATCAGCACCACGCTCAGCACCCAGATCCAGTGCGGCACTTCCGGGAACCAGACACCCATATAGATGCCGAAAGCGGTCACGTCGGCGATGGCGACGATCAGGATTTCAAAGCAGTAGGTCCAGCCGGTGATGTAACCCGCCATCGGGCCGAGGTAGTCCTGCGCGTAGCGGGAAAACGAGCTGGCCTGCGGGTTGTTGACCGACATCTCCCCCAGGGCGCGCATGATGATAAAGGCCACGATGCCGCCGATCAGGTAAGCCAGCAGCACGCTCGGGCCGGCCATTTTGATGGCGTCCGCCGAGCCGTAGAACAACCCGGTGCCGATGGCCGATCCCAGCGCCATAAAGCGGATATGACGCGTACTGAGGCCGCGTTTCAGCTTATTGTCGGGGGCCGTGGTGGGTGACTGTTGTTGCATGAAGATGACCCATAGTTTTAAACGTAAAAAAGCCACGGACATGTCCGTGGCCCTGGATTAAGCCGGGGAATTATCAGTGCGCGGTCACTTGGGAACGCGTGCACACCCGATCATAAATCGCGACCAGCACCAGCATCAGCAGCGAAGGCGGCAACCATGCCAACCCCTGCTCCGCCAGCGGCAGGTGAGTGGTCCAGGCCGGCAGCAGCTGCTGGAAACTGGAGGCTTTCACCGCGTCAAGGATACCAAACAACAGGCTGACAAGCATCACCGGCGCGATGATGCGCGGCGCGCTGTGCCACCAACGCAGGGTGAAGCTCAGCACCACCAGCACGATGCACGGCGGATAAATCGCGGTCAGCACCGGAATGGAGATCTGGATCAGGTGGCTCAGGCCGAGGTTGGACACCACCATCGAGAACAGGCCCAGGATAAATACCAGCGTCTTGTACGAGAACGGCAGGTATTGCGCGAAGAACTCGGCGCAGGCGCAGGTCAGGCCGACTGCGGTCACCATGCAGGCGATGAAGATCAGCGCCGCCAGGAAGAAGCTGCCCAGGCCGCCGAAGGTGTTCTGAACGTAAGCGTGCAGGATCACCGCACCGTTGGTGGCGTCAGGCACCAGCGCGCCGCTGCCGGAGCCCAGCTTGAACAGGCTCAGGTAAACCAGCGTCAGGCCCACGCCGGCGATCAAACCGGCCAGAATGGTGTAACGGGTCAACAGACCGGCGTCTTTCACGCCGCGCGAGCGCGCCGCGTTGACGATAACGATGCCGAATACCAGCGCACCCAGCGTATCCATGGTCAGATAGCCGTTAACGAAGCCGGAGGAGAAAGGCACGCTCTGGTAAGCCGCCGTCGCCGGAATCGGCGCGCCGGCAGGCCACAGCAGCGCGGCGATGCCCAATACGGCCAGCGCCACAATCTTCAGCGGTGCCAGCACGTGGCCGACGGTGTCGAGCAAGCGGCCCGGATACAGGGAGATGCCGATCACCAGCGCGAAGTACACCAGGCTGTAGATGAACAGCGGCATGGCGCCGTCGCCGGTCAGCGGGGCGATACCCACTTCAAAGGACACGGTGGCGGTACGCGGCGTGGCGAACAGCGGGCCGACGGCCAGGTAGCAGACGGTCGCCAGCAGCAGGCCGGCGCCACGGCCGATCGGTGAGCTGAGGGCGTCGATGCCGCCGCCGACGCGCGCCAGCGCGATGACGGTGATGACCGGCAGACCGACGGCGGTGATCAGGAAGCCCAGCGCCGCGGTCCAGACGTGTTCACCGGACTGCAAGCCGACCATCGGCGGGAAGATGATGTTCCCGGCCCCGACGAATAAGGCAAAGGTCATAAAGCCCAGTGCCAGGATATCTTTTGACGTTAAACGATGACTCATACGATGTCGTGTTGCCTGTTCAAATGAAAAATAGTGTCCGATAGCGTGGTGGCGTGACGCCCCACCCGGTTGCCGGCATGCCCGATCGTTGCAGCGCCAAATAAGCACCCTAAACGCAATAGATCCGGCGTTTATGTCCCTATTCGAAAGTGGCCGCTCATGAAGATGGGCAAAATTTTAGGAGTTATAAAAATGGAGGTTTAATCCGACAACGAAGGCTAAGGTAAACGTTTATAGCGCTTCAAGGCAAGGCGCACGGCGAAAAGCAGAGCTATCGACCATATAAACTTTTGCCACCAGTCGATCATATTGGCTATCAATAAATATACACTACATGATTTGTATCATTTTTGAACAACAGATTCACGAAACGTGAAGCATATATCACTTTACCGCGCGAAAACGCCAATAAATGCCCGGTTTTCGCGTGGCATAAGCTCCGTTTGGCCGTGAAAAAAGGCGAAAATTACGCCGCTTTTTGCCGCTTATTGCACCGTAGCCGACGCGAGCGGCTGCAAGCCGAGCGCCTGGCGGGTCTTCTGCAGGGCGGCCGGCGGCAGCGGCAGATAGCCGTCGTGATTGACCAGGCTCTGCCCTGCGGTCGACAGCACGCGGTCGAGGAACGCGGCGGTCAGCGGCTCGAGCGGTTGATTGGGGGCTTTGTTGATATAGATATAGAGATAGCGCGACAGCGGGTAGCGATCGTTGCGCACGTTGGCGGCGGTAGGTGCGACATAGTCCTCTCCCGACTCCGCCAACGGCAGCAGCCGCACGCCGCTGGCGCGAAAGCCGATGCTGGCATAGCCGATGCCGTTGAGCGAACCGGCCACCGCCTGCACCACCGAAGCTGAGCCGGGCAGCTCATTGACGCGCGGCATAAAATCGCCGCCGCACAGCGCGCGCAGTTTGAAATAGCCGTAGGTGCCGGAAGCCGAATTGCGGCCGAAGCGCTGCAGCGAGCGCGTCGCCCAGTCGCCGCTGAGCCCCAGCTCGCCCCAGCGCGCCAGCGGTTTGCTCTCACCGCAGCGCCGGGTGGCGGAGAAAATGCGATCGAGCTGCTGCAGATTGAGGCCGCGCAGCGGGTTGTCCTGATGCACCAACACCACCAGCGCATCCACCGCCACCGGCACCGCCAGCGGCGCATAGCCGTAACGGTGTTCGAACGCCGAAACCTCAGCCGCCTTCATCGGCCGGCTCATCGGGCCCAGCTGCGCGGCGCCCGCCGCCAACGCGGTCGGCGCGGTCGACGAGCCGGCGGCCTGGATCTGCAGGTTAACGTTGGGGTAATGCCGGCTGAAATCCTGCGCCCACAACGCCATCAGATTCGCCAGGGTGTCGGAGCCGACGCTGGACAGGTTGCCCGCCAACATGCCATCGGGCTGCGCCAGCGCGCCGCGTCCGGCCAGCAGCGCCAGGCAAAGCAACAGCCCTCGGGTTATTCGGGTCATACCGGTGTCTCGCGTTAATTTTTCACCGCATTCTCTGATAAAGCGGCGGGAACAATCAACCGGTTGGGTAAGGTAAAGATAAAGCGCGTGCCGATCCCCGGCTCGCTGAGGATCTCCAGCCGCGCGTCGTGATGGCTGAGCGCGTGTTTGACGATCGCCAGCCCCAGCCCGCTGCCGCCGGTTTGGCGCGAACGTGCCTTGTCGACGCGGTAAAAACGCTCGGTCAGGCGCGGAAGGTGTTCGGCGGCGATGCCCGGCCCGTTATCGCTGACCTGGAACTGCGCGCCGTGCGCCGTCTGCTGCCAGCTCACTTCGATATGGGTGCCCTTAGGCGTGTGGTTGACCGCGTTGTACACCAGGTTAGACACCGCGCTGCGCAACTGGTCTTCATTACCGAACACGTTGAGCTGTTCGTTAACCCGGAAGGTGATCTCGTGATTGCCACCGCTCAGCGACTGCGCCTCGCGCTGCAACACCCGCAGCATCAGCGGGATATCCACCCGCTCGTTCATGTCGACATTGGGCGCCGCCTCAATGCGCGACAGCGTCAGCAGCTGCTTAACCAACCCGTCCATCCGACGGGTCTGCTCTTGCATGGTGCTGAGTGCCTTGCTGCGCAGCGAGCCGTCCTGCTCTTCATCGCCCATCATCTCCAGGTAGCCCTGCAGCACCGTCAGCGGCGTGCGCAGCTCATGGCTGACGTTGGCGAAGAAGTTGCGCCGCGCGCCCTCCAGCTGGCGCATCTGGGTGACGTCGCGCGCCACCATCAGCAGCTGCCCTTCGGAGTAAGGCATTACGCGGAATTCGACGTAGTGTTCGTTGTTCAGCTGCAGCGTCAGCGGGCGCGAGAACTCCTGCTGTTGCAGGTAGTGGCTGAATTCCGGATAGCGCAGCAGGTTGAGGATGTGCTGGCCGTTGTCTTCCGGCCAGCGGAAGCCGAGCAGATGCTGCGCAAGCCCATTACACCAGAAGATATTGCCTTCGACGGTGGTCATCACCACCGCATCAGGCAGCGATTCGGCCCCGCTGCGAAAGCGCTTGATCAGCAGCGCCAGCTCGCGCCGGCGGCGGCGATTGCGTTGCTGCATCTGATACAGGCCATAGAACAGCGGCTCCCAGCTCCAGCGGCCGGGTGGCGGCGTCATGCTGCGGTCGATCCACAGCCAATGGGAAAGTTTGAGCTGGTTGTAGAAATTCCACACCAGCGCAGCCAGCGCGGAGGCCAGCAGGAACCAGGGCAGATAACCGAAAATCAGCCCCAGCAGTAAGGCGGGCAGACAAAAAAGAGCCAGCTCCAGAGCCAGCCTCTTCCACGACAGACGTTCTAACACGGCATATTCTCCAGCGCGGCGCGATCAGTAGCGCGTTGAGAACCGGTAGCCGGTGCCCCGAACGGTTTGAACCATTTTATCATGCCCACTGGTTTCTAACGCCTTGCGGAGCCGACGGATATGCACGTCAACGGTACGGTCTTCCACATAAACGTTAGTGCCCCAGACGTGATTAAGCAACTGCTCGCGGCTATAAACGCGCTCCGGGTGGGTCATAAAGAAGTGCAGCAGCTTGAACTCGGTCGGCCCCATGTCCAACGCCTGATCGTTCGCCATCACGCGGTGGGAGGAGGGGTCCAGGCTCAGCCCTTGCATTTCAATCACTTCTTCCACCGCCATCGGTGAAATGCGGCGCATGACCGCCTTGATGCGCGCCACCAGCTCCTTGGGCGAGAACGGCTTGGTGATGTAATCATCCGCCCCCACTTCCAGACCGCGCACCCGGTCTTCCTCTTCGCCGCGTGCGGTTAACATCATCACCGGGATATCGCGGGTCAGCGCTTCGCGCTTCATATGTTTGATAAACTGAATGCCGGATCCCCCGGGCAACATCCAGTCAAGCAACACCAAATCAGGGAACGGCTCAGACAGGCGCGTCACGGCGCTGTCATAATCCTCGGCTTCCAACGGTTGGTAACCATTTTGTTCCAACACAAAGCACACCATCTCACGGATCGGCGCTTCGTCTTCCACCACCAGTATGCGTCTTGCCATCGTCAATCCTGCCAATGTGTTAGCGACTTTGCGGGCGCCATTATGCGTCAGTTTTGTGACACTTTTATGAAAAAAAGCGGCTGTTATAGGCAGTAAGCATAGCGATTATTTCCCGCCGCAAAGAAAAATCATCCGGTTGTCATCATCATTGCGCCGGGACAGCCGCCGCCGCCGCCTTTATAATCATCGCCATTATCTTTGCATCCGGGAGTGTCATGCGCCTGATCCACACCTCTGACTGGCACCTTGGCCAGTACTTCTTCACCAAAAGCCGCGCCGCCGAGCACCAGGCTTTTCTGAACTGGCTGATCGAACAGATCGAACAGCAACAGGTGGATGCGCTGATCGTCGCCGGGGATCTGTTCGATACCGGCTCGCCGCCCAGCTACGCCCGCGAACTGTACAACCGTTTCGTGGTGGAACTGCAGCGCACCGGCTGCCAGCTGGTGGTGCTGGGCGGCAATCACGACTCGGTAGCGACGCTGAACGAATCGCGGGAACTGCTCTCCTGCCTGAACACCACGGTGATCGCGAGTGCGCAAAGCGCCCTTGAGCAGCAGATCGTGGTGCTGAACCGGCGCGACGGCCAGCCGGGCGCGGTGCTGTGCGCCATTCCTTTTCTGCGGCCGCGCGATCTGCTCACCAGCCGCGCCGGCGAATCCGGCGCGCAGAAACAGCAGGCGCTGCAGGAAGCCATCGCCGAACATTACCAAGCGCTGTATCAGGCGGCCTGCGAGCGCCGCGAGCAGCTGGGCTTGCCGCTGCCGATCGTCGCCACCGGCCATCTGACCACCGTCGGCGTCACCACCTCCGACTCGGTGCGCGACATCTATATCGGCACCCTGGACGCCTTCCCGGCGCAGGCCTTCCCCCCTGCCGATTACATCGCGCTGGGCCACATCCACCGCGCGCAGAACGTCGCCAAATCGGAACATATTCGCTATAGCGGCTCACCGATCCCGCTCAGCTTCGATGAACTGGGCAAAGCCAAAAGCGTCTTCCTGGTGGATTTCGCCGACGGCGCCCTGCAGCGGGTAGAAGCGTTAACGATCCCGCAGTTCCAGCCCATGCAGCTGATCAAAGGCGATCTGGCGGAGATTGAACGGCAGCTGCGACAATTTGCCGACTATGCCGGCGAGCTGCCGGTGTGGCTGGATATCGAAGTGGCGACGCAGGACTACCTCAGCGACATCCAGCGCCGCATCCAGCAGCTGGCGGATGCGCTGCCGGTGGAAGTGGTGCTGCTGCGGCGCAGCAAAGAGCAGCGCCGCCAGGCAATCGCGCAGCAGGATAAGGAAACGCTTAACGAGCTGAGCGTCAACGAGGTGTTCGAACGCAGGTTGGCGCAGGAGGCTGAGATGCCCGAAACGCGACAACAGCGGATGCGCCAGATGTTCCGCCAGGTGGTCGATGCGGTGCAGCACAACGCCGAGGAGACGAATTCATGAAGATCCTCAGCCTGCGGTTAAAAAACCTCAACTCGCTGCAGGGCGAATGGAAAATTGACTTCACCGCCGAGCCGTTCGCCAGCAACGGTCTGTTCGCCATTACCGGCCCGACCGGCGCGGGCAAAACCACCCTGCTGGACGCCATTTGCCTGGCGCTGTACCACCAGACGCCGCGCCTCAACGTCACGCCGAGCCAGAATGAACTGATGACCCGCCACACCGCCGAATCGCTGGCGGAGGTCGAGTTCGAGGTCAAGGGCGTCGGCTATCGCGCCTTCTGGAGCCAGCGCCGCGCCAAAAACGCGCCGGACGGCAACCTGCAGGCGCCGAAGGTCGAACTGGCGCGCCGCGAGGATGGCAAGATCCTGGCGGATAAAGTGCGCGACAAGCTGGAGCTCACCGCCGCCATCACCGGACTGGACTTCGGCCGCTTCACCAAATCGATGATGCTGTCCCAGGGGCAGTTCGCCGCGTTCCTCAACGCCGACGCCAACGATCGCGCCGAGCTGTTGGAAGAGCTGACCGGCACCGAAATCTATGGGCGGCTGTCCGAGCAGGTATTCGAGTCGCACAAGCTGGCCAAAACCGAGCTGGATGCGTTGCACCAACGCGCCAGCGGCATCGAACTGCTGAACGACGAGCAGCGCCAGTCTCTGACCGAACAGCTGACGGCGCTGAGCGTGCAGGAAAGCGCCCTCGGCGAGCACACCCAGCGGCAGCAACAGGCGCTGAGCTGGCTGCAGCAATGGCAGCACCTCCAGCAACAGCAAAACGAGGGGCAACGGCGGCTGGACACCGTCCAGCGCGAGCGGGCCGAGGCTGCCCCACAGCTGCAGCGGCTGGCGCTCAGCGAACCGGCCGAGAAATTGCGGCCGCTGCGCGGCGAACGCGATCGCTGCCGCGCCGAGCTGCAGACGATACAGCAGCAGGCAGCCCAGTTGACGCAGCAACAGGCGCAGCACTCGGCGCAGCTGGCGCCGCTGCAGCTGGCGGTGGAAAAGGCTCGTCTGGCGCAGCAAGCTCATGCCGAGCATATGCGGCAACAGCAACAGCTGATCGATGAACAGGTCGCCCCGCTCGACCATCAGATCGCCCAACTGCAGTCGACGCAGGCCGAGCGGCGACAGGCCGGCGATGCCGCCGCGCAGCAGTGCGCCCAACAGCAGGCGGCGCTGGAGCAGCTCACCGCCCAGCGCCGCCAACTGACGGCGCAGGCCGCACAGCATCAGCAGCAGCTGAACGCGCTGACCGAAGCGCTGGCCGTTCAACGGCAGCAGCAACAGGCGCTGGAGGCGCAAACGCCGCTGGCCCCGCTGCGCCAACGCCTGAGCGCCCTGGCGGATCTGCGCCCAACGCGTCAGCAGTTATTCACGCTCGCTTCCCTTTACCGTCAGACCCGCGAGCGTCTGGCCCGGCAACAGGCGGAGCACGCCGAGCGGCAAACGCAGCTCGCCGGGCTGCAACACCAGCTGGAGAACGCGCGTCAGCAATTCAAACAGCACAAGGCGCAGCTGCAGGAAGTGGAGCGGATCCACGAGCTGGAAAAACGCATCGTCAGCCTGGAAGCGGAGCGCGCCCTGTTGCAGAGCGGCGCACCCTGCCCGCTGTGCGGCTCCACCAGCCATCCGGCGGTGGAGCAATATCAGGCGGTGCAGCCTTCGGCGACGGAACAACGCTTGGTTGAGATGCGCACCCTCGCCGAGAAACTGCAAACCCAGGGCACCGAGCTGCGCACCCGCTGTGAAGGCCTGCAAGAGCAGCAGCAACGCCAGCAGCAGGCTATCGCGCAGGATGAGCAGCAGCTGGCTGCCCAACAGCAGCAATGGCAGCAGCTCAGCGCGCCGCTGGCATTCGACTTTACCCTGGCGGAGGGCGAGCAACTCAGCGCCTGGCTGAGCGGCTGCGACGACGAAGAGCGGCGCGGGCAGCACGCGCTGCAGCAGCATGAACAGGCGGCGCAGGCGGTACAACAGGCAAAAGACGCGCTCGCCGCTCTGCAAACGCAGCAGCAGCAGGCGCAGCAACAGCTGGCGCTGCTCGAAGAGCGCTTTACGCTGCTGCAGAAAACCCACGCCGACAGCCTGCAACAGCAGCAAGACCTGCTTCAACGCTGGCAGGAAGGCGAGAAGACCCTCGCCGAGCGGCGCGCGCAGCGGCTGGCGCTGTTCGGCGAACAGCGAGTCGCCGAGGTGCGGGAACAGCTGCGCGCCAAACAAACCGCCGGTGAACAGGCCAGCTTGCAGGCCGCCGAGCAGTGGCAAAAGGCGCAGGAACTGCGCGAGCGCCTGGCCGGCCAGCAGGCCGGGTTGCAACAACAGCACACCCAAATGCAGGAACGGCTGCAGCAGGCGGAGCAGCAATGGCAGCAGGCGCTGGCCGACAGCGAATTCGCCGATGAAACTGCCTTCGCCGCCGCGCTGCTGGACGACGCCCTGCGCCGCGAATTGCAGCAGCGCAAAGAGCAGCTGCAGCAGCGGCAGGTAGAGGCTGCGGCCCTGCTGGCTCAGGCAACGCAAACGCTGGAGCAGCATCGGCAGAACCGCCCGGAAGGGGTGGATGAAGCCAACGCGGATCTCGACGTACTCACCCAATCGTTGGCCGAGCTGGCACAGCAGTTGAAGGCGCTGCAGCTGAGCCAGGGCGAGCTGCGCAACCAGCTGGAAAGCGACGCCGCCCGCCGTCTCAATCAACAGGCGCTGTTCGAGCAAATCGCCCGCAGCCAGCAAGACTACGACGACTGGAGCTACCTCAACCAGCTGATCGGCTCGAAAGAAGGCGACAAGTTCCGCCGCTTCGCGCAGGGGCTGACGCTCGATCATCTGGTTTATCTGGCCAACCTTCAGCTCGGCCGGCTGCACGGGCGCTACCTGCTGCAGCGCAAAACCAGCGACGCGCTGGAGCTGCAGGTGGTGGACACCTGGCAGGCCGACGCGCTGCGCGATACCCGTACCTTGTCCGGCGGCGAGAGCTTCTTGGTCAGCCTGGCGCTGGCGCTGGCGTTGTCCGATCTGGTCAGCCACAAAACCAGCATCGACTCGCTGTTCCTCGACGAAGGCTTCGGCACGCTGGACGCCGAAACCCTCGATACTGCGCTGGACGCGCTGGACAGCCTGAATGCTTCCGGTAAAACCATTGGCGTGATCAGCCACGTCGAGGCGATGAAAGAGCGCATTCCGGTGCAGATCAAAGTGAAAAAGGTCAACGGGCTCGGCGTCAGCCGGCTGGAGGCGCACTTCAGGCTGGAATGATCCCGCCGTGCGCGGTACAGAAGTGTGACCGCGGCGGCACTCCGCAGTGAAAAGCGTTGAGCCGCGGCGAGCACGGGTTATTATGCAGGCATAACAGGATTGTTACTGTATCCCCTCCGCCGCTCAGGCCACAGGACAGAAACATAAAATACAGGCAAAACCTGACGCCCGGGATCGCTTCCGGGCGTCAGGTTTTTTCGTTTTCAGGATGCTGAAACACCGGGAAAGACCATGAAAATCGCTAAAATACTCAATAATAACGTGGTGATTACGCTGGACGACCGTCAGGAAGAGACGGTGGTAATGGGAAAAGGAATCGGCTTTAAAAAGAAGCCCGGCGACACGCTGGACGAAAGCCTGATCGAAAAGGTGTTCACCCATAACGGCGGCGAAATCGCCGAGCGTTATAAAGAGCTGCTCTCCGAGATCCCGCTGGCCTGCGTCACCACCGCCGACAAGATTATTACCCTCGCCCGCGAACGGCTGCCGGGCAAGTTGCATAACATCGTCTACATCACGTTGACCGACCACATCCATTTCGCTCTGCAGCGCCATGCGGAAGGGTTGGATATCAAAAATGCGTTGCTGTGGGAGATTAAAAAGCTCTATCCGGCCGAGTTCGCCGTCGGCCTGGAGGCGCTGGCCCTGATCGCCCAACGGCTGGATACCGCGTTGCCGGAAGACGAAGCCGGATTTATCGCCCTGCACCTGGTCAACGCCCAGCTTAACGACGAGATGCACAATACGCTGCACATCACCCGCGTGATGCAAGAGATCCTCAACCTGGTCAAATACCACTTCCGCTTTGATTACAACGAGGAAGCCCTGAGCTACCACCGTTTCGTCACCCATTTGAAATTCTTCGCCCAGCGCCTGCTGGGGAAAAACTACGTCGACAGCGACGACGACTCGCTGTATCAGGTGGTGAAAGAGAAATACCGTGAGTCATTCGCCTGCGCCGGCAAGATCAACCGCCACATCGAAAAGCACTATCAGCATCAGCTCACCACGGAAGA
The DNA here is from genome assembly GCF_037137105.1 of Serratia sp. TMDUHS_CL. Classification (NCBI taxonomy): domain Bacteria; kingdom Pseudomonadati; phylum Pseudomonadota; class Gammaproteobacteria; order Enterobacterales; family Yersiniaceae; genus Serratia; species Serratia sp. TMDUHS_CL. The sequence goes on along the minus strand of NZ_JBBBDV010000007.1, from coordinate 70,897 downwards.
GATGATGTTCCTGACCATTCATATCGAACGGGTGCGCAGCGAAAGCGAGGAAAAACCGGCTTAACGGCGGGCGTCCGCCACCCGCACGCCGTACTGCGGAAACACCGCGTCGGCGGAGATCAGCGTCAGCCCTTCGGCCTGCGCCTGTGCGATCAGCATGCGATCGAAAGGATCCTGATGATAGGGCGGCAGTTGCCCGGCCTGTTGGCAGTGAAAGGCGTCCATCGGCAGCGCCAGAAAATCTTCGGCCTCGATGATCGCAAAGATGTCTTCCGGCAGCGCCAGCTTGCCCAGCGCCTGTTTGATCGAGATCTCCCAAATGCTGGCCGCGCTGACGTACACCGCATTGCCCGGATCGGCGATCTGCCTTTTGGCGTTCGCGCCCAAGCAGGCGTCATCAATCAGCCACCACAGCAATGTGTGGGTATCCAGCAGCAGACGCTTCATTCATCGCCCTCAAACAGCGCCGCAATGGCCGCATCCCCCGCGTTGAAATCCGCCGGCACGGTGAACTTGCCCTTGGCGGCGCCGGGGCGGCGCGCTTCGCCCTGGATGGCGACCAGCTGTACGTACGGCTTCCCTGCTTTTGCAATAATCACGGTTTCTCCCTCCGCGGCTCTGTCCGCCAGCTGGCTCAGATTGGATTTGGCTTCGTGCATATTGGCCTGAATTGCCATACGCGTCCTCCTTAGCTAAGTTAGCTAAAGCATAAAGCGCCGTCCAGTTTTTGTACAGGGAGTCGTTTAAAGCGCGAGCAGTCTCGCGCTTTGTTGCAACGCTTAGCGCTGCTGTTGCGGCCACAGCCAGGCCGCACCGCGTACGCCGCTGGAGTCGCCGTGCACCGCCTTGCGGATCGGCGTTTCACACTCGCCGCCAAATACCCAACCTTTCACCCTTTCAGGCACCGTGCGGTACAGGCGATCCACGTTGCTCATGCCGCCGCCGAGCACCACCACGTCCGGATCCAGAATGTTGATCACGTGCGCCAACGCTTTCGCCAGCCGCATTTCGTAGCGAACGATCGCCTGCTCCGCCAGCGCATCGCCCCGCTCGCTCAGCGCCATGATCTCGTGCCCTTGCAGCGCGTTGCCGCTCAGGCGCGCATAGTCGGTGGCGAAACCGGTGCCGGAAATAAAGGTTTCGATGCAGCCCGGCTTGCCGCAGTAGCACGGCACTTCGCGGGCGTAACGCAGCTCATCGTCATCCTGCCACGGCAGCGGATTGTGGCCCCATTCGCCGGCGATGCCGTTGCCGCCGGAATGCGCCTGGCCGTTCAGCGCCACGCCGGCGCCGCAGCCGGTGCCGATAATGACCGCAAACACGGTTTGCGCGCCGGCGCCTGCGCCGTCGGTAGCTTCCGACACCGCCAGGCAGTTGGCGTCGTTAGCGATACGCACCTCGCGCGCCAACAGCGCCGACAGATCCTTGTCCAACGGTTGGCCGTTGAGCCATACCGAGTTGGCGTTTTTCACCCGCCCGGTAAACGGCGACAGCGTGCCGGGAATGCCGATCCCGACCGATCCCTGTTCGCCGGTATGATCTTCCGCCAGTTTCACCAGCCCGGCGATCGCCGCCAGGGTTTGCCCGTAGTCATGACGCGGCGTGGCGATACGATGGCGAAACAACTCCCGCCCGTCGTCCGCCAACGCAATCACTTCAATTTTTGTCCCGCCCAAATCGATGCCAATGCGCACGTTTTTTTCTCCTCGATGCAGCGCAGCGTTGCCACAGCCTAATGTAAGCGCGCGGATGAATCACCTGTTTCCCTCTCCCCGGCCAGGCCTTTTCCGCTGCGTACGGCGACGCAATTCGGAGAGAATGGGGCGATTTTTCAGCGTCAATTCGTTATCATGCCGCCCTGCTTTTGACGAATCAGCGTGCCGAACGCACGCCCAGCCAGGGATAACATTATGCTGTGGTTTAAGAATTTGATGGTTTACCGTTTGAGCCGCGAAGTGGCGTTAAACGCGGATGAAATGGAAAAACAACTCAGCGCGTTCGCCTTCACGCCGTGCGGCAGCCAGGACATGGCGAAGACCGGCTGGGTCTCCCCGATGGGCTCGCACAGCGATGCGCTGACGCACGCGGTCAACGGCCAGATCGTCATCTGCGCGCGCAAGGAAGAGAAAATCCTGCCGTCGCCGGTCATCAAGCAAGAGCTGCAGGCCAAGATTGAGCGCCTGGAGGCGGAACAACACCGCAAACTGAAGAAAACCGAGAAAGACGCGCTGAAGGACGAAGTGCTGCACAGCCTGCTGCCGCGCGCGTTCAGCCGCTTCAATCAGACCTTCATGTGGATAGACACCGTCAACGATCTGATCATGGTCGATGCCGCCAGCGCCAAACGCGCCGAAGATACGCTGGCGCTGCTGCGCAAGAGCCTCGGCTCGCTGCCGGTGGTGCCGTTGACCATGGAAAGCCCGATCGAACTGACGCTGACCGAATGGGTGCGTTCCGGCGAGATGCCGGCCGGCTTCGCCATTCAGGATGAAGCGGAACTGAAAGCGATTCTGGAAGAAGGCGGCGTGATCCGCTGCAAGAAACAGAATCTGATCAGCGACGAAATCGCGGTGCATATCGAAGCCGGCAAGCTGGTGACCAAACTGGCGGTGGACTGGCAGGAGCGCATTCAGCTGATGCTGTCGGACGACGGCTCGCTCAAGCGCCTGAAGTTCGCCGACACGCTGCGCGAACAGAACGACGATATCGATCGCGATGACTTCGCTCAGCGCTTTGACGCCGACTTTATCCTGATGACCAGCGAGCTGGCGGCGTTGATCAAAAACACCATCGAAGCGCTCGGCGGCGAAGCCCAGCGTTAATCCCGCCGCAGAAACGACCAGGGCCCAGCATCCGCTGAGCCCTGCGTTCCCCTAACGAACAAAATTTATTTGCTCAGGTAGCGGCACAGATAGGCGGTCGCATCGGCCACCTGCAGGTTGAACTCGCTGTGCCCCGGCACGAAGAACTTCTCGCCCGGCGTAAACACCTGCCAGTCCGGCGCCCCCGGCAGCAGCACTTTCAGCGCCCCGGTGATCACCGTCATTTCTTCCGGTTGCGCGGTGGAGAAGGTGTATTCCCCCTCTTCCATCACGCCCACGCTGGTAAGACCGATGCTGCTACTGTCAAAACCGATAGACTTCACTTTTCCGGCAAAATACTCATTCACTTTCAGCATAGACTGGCACCCGCGTAATCATCTTGATGGAAAATCCATATTGGGGGATTGCGGTTGATCTGTCACTGGTTTTTCGCGCGAAATGCGATCGCGGCGCAGAGGAAAACGCTGCCGGGCCTCTCATCGGCAGCCAGGGCTGCTGAAGCCCTGGGCGATCCCTGGGCGCAAAGCGCCTGAGGCCGCGTCGAGTGCCTGACTTATCGCTATTTGAATCAGTCGATTAACTCTGCGGCCAGCTTGGCGACCAGTACGTTCGACAGCAGCACCGGCACCGACAGACGCGCCTGCAAAAAGGCGCGATGGCGCTGGTGATAACCGATGCAGTCGAGCACCACCACCTCCGCCCCCTGCCGCAGCAGTGCGCAAGCCGCCTGCTCCAGCGCGGCCTCATCTGCCAGATAGGGGCTGGCGACGGCATAGCTCGGCGGCGTCGCCAGCTGCCGCCATTTACCCGCCTGCTGCCCAACCTGTTCCGCCATCGGCACCACGATGCCGACGCGGTGTGCGCCGACGATCGCGGAGATCAACGGCGGAATAATGCGATCCGGCTCCAGCAACAGCGCCTGTTCCGCCTGCAAGCGGCCGAATTCGCCGGTGCACAGCAACAGGATCACCTGGCACCCCGCCGCCTCCAGCTCGCGGATCTTCTGCTGCAACCCACTTTCGACGCGAGCGGCACCGAGCGTCACCTGCGTGCCGTCCAACAGGCGCGACACCAGCAGCTTATCGCCCTGTTGCGGCGCATAACGCTCGGCGATCTGCCCGGCATCCAGGCCGTCCAGCAAACCGACGTGCCTCACCCGCTCCGCCGGCAGATAAGCAGACAGCAGCGGCATGATATCGCTGCGCGGCGCCTGACCGAGGGTCAGCGTGGCGAATGAAGCCGTCATGGATCTATCTCCTTTTTTGCAGGTGGCTCAGGCTGCCGTACAGCGCCAGCAGCTGGCCGTATTCGGCGGCATCGTAGAACCGGCAGGTGCCGCGGCCGAATTCTTTGGCGACTTCCACCGCGAATTTGGCCGCCAGCGCGATGTCCGTTTCGTGGCTGGCGCCGGTGCCGCAGCCCGGCACCACCGATTCGCTGCAAATCGCCACGCCAACCACCGGCGCCGCAGTAGCGGTCGAGGGCTGCAGGATGCTGTTGAGGTGATGCACGCCGTTGCCGTAAGGGGTGATGTCCTGCGTGGTGATCGGGAAGGTCACCGCCGGGCGGCCGCTGGTCATCTCCATGATGCGCAACAGATCTTCCGCCACCCGCAGGATGTAGCCCTCTTTCACCGTCGGCGACAGCGCATAGCCTTTGTGGTTGATGATACGGTTGCCTTTGGTGGTATCGATCGACAGGATGGCGTCCGCCTCCGGCACCACTTCATTATCGTTCATCGTCACGTCATCGATCGGCGAATCCATAAAATCGACCGGATCGTGCGGGCGGGTCGGCGCGTTCGAGCAAATATGGGTGGTGACGATCACATCGCCCGGCAGCGTATCGCCCTTACGCTGCATCTCCGCCAGCTTCAGCGCGGCGGCAATGGCAGCGATCGCGCCGTCGCCGTCGGACACCAGCCCGATACGCGTCGGCCGCGCGCCGATGCCGCCCAGGCGGCCGATAATGCCCAGCGTCGGCGCCGCACCGCCAGCGAATTTGCCTGCGCTACCGGGGATCTCGATGCGCACGAAATCGGTGCCACCCTTCGGCCCGTCGGCGCGCAAGGTGCTGGCCCGGATCGCCGGGTAAGGCGCAAACAGATCGACGACGTCCTGGCCGCTGACGAATGCGCTATCCATCAATTCAAAAACCTGCAGCGTTTGTTGCAAACTCATGGTCGTTTTACCTCACCAATGTCATCGGCAGGGGCTATTTGCCCTTGCTGGAAAAAATCGAGCTGAAGAAGTTGTAGAGCGCGTCGCCGGCGATAAACCCGGCCGCCATGATCTCCATCGGCGTGCGGCCGCGATCGCCCCAACGGCGCAGGATCGCCACGCGCAGCGCGATGCCCACCAGCACCGCCCACCCGGCCAAGGCGTTGTTGATCAGCAGGCCGGTCGCCAGCAGCACGCCGAGCTGGCGCTTAGGGCCGCCGATCAGCTGTACCACGGCGCCGGGGATCGCCCAGATCAAAAGGCTCCAGGCGATGCCCGGCTGCGCACCGGCTTCGATGGTCTTCGCGTAAACGCGCGCGACCGGCGGGATCAGGTCCTGCAGGAAATAGCTGTGATAAGAGAGGTAAACCACCGGAATGGCGATGAGGAAGGCGATCAGCGCCGCAAACAGCTGAATGCGGCGCCCCAGCAGCTCCTGCCGCAGATCCTCGCCGTAGCCGCGCAGGATGAAGCCGGCTTTCAAATCAAAGCCCATGTCGGCGAAAGCCGGCCCGGTGGCGGCGGTAAAACCGGTCAGGATGCACAGCGCCAGCGGTGGGAAACCGATCAGGATACCGACGATCAGGGTGATCAACGCCACCGCGAACGCCGGAAACCAGCCGGAGTGCATGGCGGCGATACCGACGATCAGCTCATGAACGAAAGCGGCGAACGCCGCGTAAATCACGAACAGCGCCAACATCGGCAGCGACATCTCGCTAAACAGCCCGCCGACCAGAGCCAAAAACGCGGCGATGGCGATGTAGCCGACTGCGCCCAGGCCGAGCGCTTTGCTTACCGCACTGTCCGGCTGGGTATAACCGGCGCTATCGGCGCGGCGGCTACGGATCACCTGCGCAACCTGGATCAGCGCCACCAGGCCGGCGCCGACCATCACGCCGTGCGGAATAAAATGGGCGTTGATATCAAAACCGGCTACCGGCTCGGCGTAGGCCCGCAGCAATAGCCCGACGCCGAACATGCTCAGCGCCCAGATATTGCCGATAAAGGCGGTGCCGAAGGCCGCCATGGGGATCTTGAGCATTGATCCGGCGATGCCCACCCCTACGCCCACCACCAAAAGCCAGGCCTGCTTGCCGCCGCGATCGCCGGCTTTAATCGCCTCCGCGGCGGCGACGCCGGGCGGCCAGGCATTGGCGGCGGGGAACACTTTGGTATCGAACAGGCGATAAAGCAGATAGGCGTCGAGCAGCATCGCCGCCGCCACGCCGCAGAACATCGGTAAAATAAGCTGCGGTTGCCCCATCACGTAAGGCACCGCAATCGGCATCAGCAGGCAATTGGCCGCGCCGAAGGTGGCGGAGGAGATCACCGTCTGCGCCAGGTTCTGGGTGTGCACCGAGCGGTAGCGTTGGAACATTTGCAGCGGAATACGTGCCAACAGCATGGCGATCAGCGCACCGATGATCGAGGTGTTGGGCGTCACGCCCAGCGTGGTGATCAGCTGAACGCCGATGATCGCTCCCACCACCGAAAGCAGCGCCATGACCAACAGCGTGCCGGCCTCTTTTAGCGGATTATTTGATTTCATGCTTGGTTTCCCTGAATATTCCCTGCCGCGTGGCGGAAATAACGCCAGGCGATAGCTCGCCGCGGCAGTTCCATTATTTGGAACTGCCGGCGTCATAACGTGGTTATTTTCTTATTTACCCTATCTATTTATCACCAGTAAAATACGGTGAAATATAATTAATGAGTTCCCTGGTGTCGGCGCTCGTTAATTATGATGCAACACGATAGCTCAGGCGCGTTATTTGATCTGCTGCCAATAATCATCGCCATATTTTTCCGCCAGTTGGCGGCTGACTGCGATTAATTCAGCCAGGACTTCCGGTACAAACGGCTGCACCTCGCCCTGCGAGGGGAAGGACAGGCACAGCCCCACCGTCTCGCTGCCGTGCTTGTTCACCAGCGCGGTCGCCAGCGAACTGATGCTGTTCAGGGTTTCATTGCGCGCCAGCGACCATCCCTCACGCCTCACCTGCTGCAACTTCTGCAACAGCGTATCCAACGTTTGCGGCGCATTGGGCGAAGTCGCCCGGTAACCGCCGGCGTAACGCGCCCGAACCTGCTCGTCGCTTTCACGCGCCAGTATCGCCCGGCCGACCGAGGTTTCCGCCGCCGGTGAGCGGTAACCCGCCGGAGTCACCACCTGCAAAAAGTGACGGCCGGGGAACATGCGCATCACCATGATTTCCTGCCCTTCCAATATCGAAAGGTAGCCGGTACAGGCCGTCTGGCGGCACAGCTGCGCCATACTGGCCGCCAGGCTGTCCACCAGCGGCATCGACAGGTAGTGGCTGGATGCCGCCAGCAACAGCGCGCCGATGCGGTAACGCCGGCTATCAGGATCGCGCTCCAGCATGCCCTGATTTTCCATGGTCTGCAGCAGGCGCGATACCGTGCTTTTCGGCAACGCCAGTTGGCCCACCACGTCGCTGAATGCAATGCCCGGCTGGCCATGCATCACGCGTTGTTGAGAAAAGAGTTTTAATACCGCAGCGGCATTTTCCAGCGTTGTCATGATCCGCCTTGTTCCACTATATGGAACTCAGTTCCTGTTTTATAATTAAAAACTAGAACCCGAACTCCTCAGCGTCAAGCTGTTTATTTTTTGTCAGCCGCAAAATAAAAGGCATTCGTGCTTTTTAAATGAAAATATCGCGCAGAACGCCAACTTATCCGCGCCAAATAAAATAACGATACGCTTCAAAAATAATGAATGGCAGGACAAGCTGCTGAAAAATGAGTTTATCAGGAGGAGATATTGTCGCGGCTCAAAAACCCGCGCCGCGCAAACTGAAATCGATCGGCAACGTCAATTCCACCGTGCCGTTGACGTAAGCATCAGCCGGCGGCGTAGGCAACGGCGAAGCGCGCTTGACCAGCGCCTGGATTTCGCGATCCAGCGACGGCAGCCCGGCGCTGCTGACCAGCGTCACCGCCAGCACATGGCCCTGCCTGTCCAACGTGAAACGCACCTGCCCGACGCCCTGGCGCTTCAGCCGCAATGCGTCTTTGGGGTAACGCTTAAAGCGATTAAGGCGGCTGTTGATCCGGCTGCGCCAGCTATCCTCCCCCGCCTGCGCATAGGGCGTCAGGCGGGTTTGCGGCGCGGCCGTTTTATCCGCCCGGCCCGGCGGCGGCGCGCCGACGCTTTGCTCCTGAACCTTCGGCGGCGCGATCGTTTTCTCCTGCGGCGGCGTGCGTGGCGGGAGGGTTTTCTTCACCGGCTTGGGCGGTTTTTTCTGCTTCGGCGCTACGGCGATGTTCGGCCGTACGGCTTCAGGCACCTTCACCGTCGGCAAGGGTTCCGGCGGCGCCGGCGGTTCAACCTGAGGCGGCGGCGTCCTTTCTCCCGGCGGTTGTTTTACCTCGGCCGGGGCCTGCGGTGCGGCGGCCATCACCACCATGACCGCCGGCGGCGGCACCCACGGCGGCGCGGCCTTGTCTCGCCAGGGCCAGAGCAGCGCCGCGGCCAGCAGGTGCAGCGCCAGCACCAGCACCAGGCAACGGCGCCAGGGCATGGCGGCGCCGGGCGCGGCGAAAGGCAGTGGAGAAACCGACATGCTCACTCTTCCGTCAGCGCCAGGTGAAGGCGATCGGTCAGCGGTTTGAACAGGTAGTTCATCATCGAACGCTCGCCGGTGCGGATGAACCCTTCGACCGGCATCCCCGGGCGGATCTCCAACCCGTTCAAGCGCTGCAGGCCCGCTTCGCTGACCTTGGCGCGCACGCTGTAATAGGGCGCACCGCTTTTCTCGTCGGTCAGGCGATCGGCCCCGACCAGCGTCACTTCGCCCTCAACGCGCGGCGTGGTGCTTTGGTTAAACGCCGAGAACAACAGCTCGACCGGCAAGCCCACCTGCACCTTGTCGATCAGCTCGACCGGGATACGCGCCTCCACCTGCAGCCCCCGATCGCTGGGCACGATCTCCATCAGCTGCTGACCGGCGCCGATCACGCCGCCTTCGGTGAACACGCTCAGCCCCACCACGGTGCCTGCCACCGGCGCTTTCACCTGCGTATGGCCCAGATCGGCCTCCGCCTTGGCCAGGCGGTTATCCAGTTCGTCCAGCTTCATCCGTACCTCGGCCAGCTGGCTGCTGACCTCTTTCTGATACTCTTCCCGCCGCTGGATCGCCCGCAGCTTCAGCTCCAGGATCTGGCGCCCCAGGCGGCCGATATTGCCCGTGTCCTCGGACGCCTGGCCGTCGATCTGCGCATACTGCCCTTCCAGATCCAGCAGCCGGTTGCGCGCCACATACCCCTGTGCCGCCAGCTTGCGCATGCCGCCCAGCTGTTCCTGCAACATGGCCTTTTGCCGCTGTTTGCTGGCGTAAGACTGCCGGATCCCCTCCAGCATCGCCTGCGATCCGGCGATGCTCTCCGCGATCGCCGCCAGCTCGCTCTGCAACGCCGCACGGCGGCTGGTGAACAGCTGCTGTTGCAACAGCATCAACGACATCACCTCCGGTTCCTCCCGCCGCGCTTGCAACAACGCGGGGAAAACGATCGCCTGCAGGCCGTCGCGCTCGGCCTGCAGCCGCGCCCGCTGCGCGGCGTTGCTCAACTGCTGGCTGCGCAGCGCATCGCGCTGGGTGCGGCTGTCGACGGTATCCATCAGCAACAGCACCTGCCCGGCGCGGACCCGGTCCCCCTCATGCACCTGAATTTGCGACACCACGCCGCCGCTCGGGTGCTGTACCGCCTTGCGGTTACCGGCCACCACCACGCTGCCGGAAACCGGCACGCCCTTATCCAACGGCGCCAACAGCCCCCACAGCAGGAAGCCGCCAAATCCCAGCAGCACCAGCCAGCCACCGAGCCGCAAATGACGCCCTTCGTCGAACTGTCGGGAAAGGGCGTCGATATCGCCGGGGATCACACTCTGATTGCTCATACTTTTCGTTCACCGCTGGCCGTTTTGGCAAAGTTGGCGTAGTTGACGTTGAAGCCGCCGCTGCTGCGCCCGACGTTGGCCGGTACGGCAGCGGGCGCAAAACCAGGCAGTTTCTTCAGGATGGCGTCGCTGGGGCCGAAGTGCTGCACCTGGCCGGCGGCCAGCACCAGCAGTTTGTCGGTCGTCGCCAGGATCGCCGGTTTGTGGGTCACCAACACGATGGTGGTGCCGCGCGCCTTCAGCGCTTCGATCGCCCGTTGCAGCGCCTCTTCCCCTTCACGATCGAGGTTGGCATTCGGTTCATCCAGCACCACCAACGCCGGAGAGCCATACAGCGCGCGCGCCAGCGCCACCCGCTGACGCTGGCCGCCGGACAGGCCGCTGCCGCCCTCGCCCAGCTCGGTTTCATACCCTTTGGGCAAATGCAGGATCAATTGGTGTACGCCGGCCAGCGCGGCGGCGGCCACCACCTTCTCGGCGTCAACCTGGCCAAAGCGGGCGATGTTTTCCGTCAGCGTACCGGCGAACAGCTGGATATCCTGCGGCAGATAGCCGATATGCGGCCCCAGCTGCTGTTTGTCCCACTGCCGGAGATCCGCGCCGTCCAGCCGCACGTCGCCGCTGAGCGGCGTCAGCGCGCCGACCAGTTGGCGCATCAGCAGCGTTTTGCCGGAGCCGGACGCACCAATGACGCCCAGCACCTCGCCGGCCTCCAGACGAAAACTGACGCCGTGCAACACCGGTACGCTCCCCCCGGGCGCAGCGGCGGTCAGCTGATTCACGGCCAATGCGCCGCTGGGCGCCGGCAGCGGCAGGCTCGCCGCCTGCGGCGGGTTGGCGGCCAGCATCACCTCCAGCCGCTGCAGGGACTGGCGCGCCGACGACCACTGCTTCCAGGCGCCGATCAGCTGATCGATCGGCCCCAGCACCCTGCCAATCAGGATCGATCCGGCGATCATCATGCCCGGCGTAATGTCGCCGTTGACCGCCAGCAGCGCGCCGCAGCCCAACATCAGCGACTGCAGCGCCAGCCGCACGGTTTTCGACCAGGCGGTGACGGCGGCGATTTTCTCACTGGCGCGGTTCTGCAACAGCAGGAACTGCTGATGCTGCCGCAGCCAGCGCAGGCGCAAATCGGTCAGCATCCCCATGGCGGCGATGGCCTCCGCATTGCGCAGGTTACCGTTGGCCTGCTGCGTGGCGCTCAGCGCGACCCGGCCGGCCTCCGCGAGCGGCACCTGCGACACCCGCTGGTTGAGCCAGGCCAGCAGCACCAGCACGATCACTCCGGCGCTGGCCAACGCGCCAAGCCAGGGGTGGAGCAGAAAAACCACCAGCAGATAAACCGGGAACCAGGGGGCATCGAAAAAGGCGAACAGCGCATTGCCGGTGGCGAACTGGCGCAGGTTGGTCAGATCGTTCAGCGCCTGCCCTGCCAGCGGGTTGCCGGTTTTCAGATTGGTTTCAAAGGCGGCGTCGTAGACCCGCTGATTCAGGCGCATATCCATCTGGGCGCCGAGGCGGATCACCACCTGGCTGCGCACCCACTCCAGCAGCCCCATAAACAGGTAAAGGCCGACCACCATCAGGGTCAGCATCGCCAGCGTCATGCGGTTGCCCGACGGCAACACGCGATCGTAGACCTGCAGCATGTACAGCGCCGGGGCCAGCATCAGCAGGTTGATCACCGCGGTAAACAGCGCGATGCCCCAAAATCCGCGCCGGTATGCGGCCAGCACGCTCATCACTTCTCCGCGCCTGACGGCGTTTTTCATGGCGTTTTCCATCGGCTAAAAACGAGAAAATGCCCGCCGGGGCGCGCGGCACCGGCGGGCAAACGGCCGCGATCAGGCCGCCAGCAGTTCCGGGCTGTCGGCATGCTGCACGCCCACCGCCGTCGCCGCCGCCACCTGATCGAAGGTGGAATTGACGCTCAGGCCGTAGTCGTCGAGGATGCCGTTCAGCGCGGTTTCCAGCGCGCCGGTATCGCCGGACATCAGGCCGTACACCACCTGATGCACCACGCCATCGTGGCCCTGCGCCTGCAGGCTGCTGAGGTTCAGGCCGCCGAAGCTGACGTCAGGCACCTGGATGTTGTACGGCGTGGAGCCGCCGCCGTTCAGGCCGTCGCCGAACGACAGCGAATCCAGCTGGCCGTACAGGGTGTGCGCCGGGGCATTGAACAAGGTGTAGGTCAGGTTGCCGCCCGCCACGAACGAGGTAACGTTGTTGGCGGTGCTGGTCACGGCGTATTGGCTGCCGGACAGGCTGCCGCCATAGAAGCCGCCGCTGTTGGAGTCGGTGACGTTACCGTTGGTGTGGTTGATATCGCCAAATGACGACGCCCACTCGTTCAGATAGTTATGGATGCTGTAGCTGCCGAAGCTGCTGTCATAGTTGACTGAAAATGCCATTTCTCTATCTCCATTGATGAATGGCGCCCCTTGCGAGGCCGCCCTTGTGCTCAAGAATGAGCAACGCCCTTTTACTGCTTAAAAACGGTATTCCACCCCGCCCTGCACGGTACGGCCGCGCCCCAGCGTGTTGGCCAGCGTCTCGCCGTAGCTGACGACGTAGGCGCGGTTGGTCAGGTTCTCCACCGAGCCGCGCAGCGTCAGGCTGTCGGTCAGCTTGTAGCTGGCGTACAGATCGAACAGGGTGTACTTCGGCCAGTCGGCCAGGTACGGGTAGTTGGACGGCACCGAGCTGTCCTGATAGCCCGGCGCGAAGCGCACGGTCACCCCGGCGTCCAGCTTGCGATCGAAAGCGCGGCCGCCCAGCGTCACCGAGCCGCGATCGCCCGGCAGATAGGCGGCCGTGCCGAACTGCGAGCCCCCGTCGCACGTGACGGCATCATTGGACGCGGCATCCGGTTCAACATAGAAGTTGCCGCGGCGCGAACCGTCGCCGTAGCGCAGACGCCCTCCCAGCCAGGCTTTGTTCGAGCAGAACTCGTTTTTGCCGATCATATGGGTGTAGGTCAGGTCGGCGTAGAACACCCCGGCGTCATAGTTGAGCTGATACTCCAGCCCGCGGAAGCGGGTTTTCGACAGGTTGTTGACGTAAGCGGCATTGCCGATGCTCGGCTGCACCAGCCCCGGTTTATTGCGGTCTATCGCCAGGTTGATGTAGTTGTCCACTTTGGTGTCGAAGTAGGCCACCTTGGCCACCAGCCGATCGCCCTCAAACCACAGATCCGGCTGCTGCACGTTGAACCCGACTTCCCAGGCGCGCGAGCGTTCGGCCTGCAGGAACGGGTTGGGGTATTGCGTGGAGGTACTGTGCGCGCTGCCGTTGGTCAGCGTTTCGGTGATCGCCGGCGGCCGCCAGGATTTGCCGTAGGTGGAATACAGCTCCAGCCACTCCACGCCGGGGCGCACCGCCACCGCCAGCGTCGGCGACAGTTTGCCCTGATCGCGGTCAACCGCCCAATCCTCGCGGGTGGTGGTTGAACAGCCGGTCAGACGCAGCGCTTTGCAAGGATTGTCAATCGTGTAGCGTTGCCCATCCTTAGCCAAATCCGGATAGCTCAGGCCGGTCTGGCCGCGCAGGCGATAGCGGTCGTAACGTAGCCCGCCCTCCAGCGTCAGCCAGCCGTCGTAGTCGTAGGTCAGGTTGGCGAACAGGCTGGCTACCGAACGGTTGCCGGCCGGCGTCACCCCTTCCATGCCTTGGCGGGAAGAGTCGCTGGTCGCTTTGTCGTAATAGAACTCCAGCCCGTAGTTGGCGCGGAAGTCGTGCCCCGGCGCCAGGCTGAAGCGCGAGGTGTTTTGCGCCTGCGCGCCATAGGTACGCAGACGAGTGCGCGTCGCGTAGCCGTTGTCCAGCAGCGTACTGGTGCTGTAGGTGTCGCTGTCGTCCTGAGTATCGACGTAATACAGCTTGGCCTGAAAATCGAGCCAGTTGACGCCTTCCGGCGCCAGGCTGTAGTCGAACGCCGCATTGCGCGCCATCACGTCGCTGTAACCGGTGCGCTTCCAGCCCAGTTCATAGGGCGGGCGGGTGCCCAGGTTGGTCAGCGTGCCGGCGATCGGCGACGCGGCCTGGGTCTGCAGATAGCTCAGCTGCAGGCGCTGATTGGCGGGCAGGTTCCAGCCCACCTTGGCCAGCCGCGAGTGCATGCGGTAGTTTGTGTCGGGGATTTTGTTGTTCTTGATGCTCTCGGCGTAGCGATCGTAATTGCCGGTGTCATTATTGATACGAATGTTGCCGATATCGCCCTTGTTGCCGGGCCAATAGTCGCCGAGGTGGCGTTCGCTGGCGGCCAGCAGGATATCGCCGGTTTCGTTGCCCAATGCCAATATGCCGCTGCCGATGAAGTGGGTGCCGTTATCGCCGGTGCTGGCGTGCAGCTTGCCGCCCAGCTCTTTGCCCGGCGCCAGGAAATCGCTCGCGCTGACGGTATTGAAGGTGGCGATACCGCCGAGCGTACCGGCGCTGCCCATGCCGCCGGAGGTGCCCTTGTCGATGGTCACGCCGGACAGCAGCTCGGAATCGATGTACATGGTGCCGTTACGCTGGCCATGGCCGCTCTTTTGAAAATTCTGCCGCATGCCGTCGATGTTCATGTTCACCCGGCCATAGTCTTGTATGCCGCGGATGTTGACCGACAGCGCCGGATCTTGCTGGCTGACGCTGGAATAGGCCCCCGTCGTCTGCTCCAGAATATCGGCCGCGTGTCGCGCCGGGCGGTTATCCATCTGTTCGCGGCTGATGACGCTGACCGAGCGCGGTTCGTCGTAAACCCAATCGTTGGCGTTGATGCCGCCGGCGCCCAGCACCGTCAGGCTATCCAGCGCCAGCGCACCGCCGTCGCCGTTTGCCGTCGGCAGCCGGCTCAATACGATCTGCCCCTGCGGCTGCAGGCGGAAAGCCACCGGATTGTCGCCAATCAAGCGCCGCAGGCCCTGTTCGACGCTCATGCTGCCGTTCAGCGCTGCCGCCTGCATGCCGTCGAGCTTCACCTCGTCGAAAAATACCTGCATATCGGCCTGCTCGGCGAAGCGCAACATGGCGCTCTGCAGCGGCTGCGCCGCAATGTTGAAATGCTTTTGCTGTGCGGCCTGCGCGCTGCTCGCGTCAGCCTGGGCGGCGAGCGCCACCGCCGGCTGAGTCAGCATCATCGCCGCCAGCGCGGCGCGTACCGCCGTGGCCAATCGGCCGGCCGGCGTGGTTCCCTTGTGAATAAACATGCGTGTGTGTTCCACCCGAAAGAATGCCAAACCAAGTGATAATGGAAATCAATCTCGTTTAAACATAAGGACGTTCCGGGAGGCAAAAACCCGTAAAGATTTTTTACAGAAAGTGAAAATAGCGGCGAAACGGGCATCCCGGCCCGCCTTTGCCGCTCAGTACAGCAGCGTGATGCCGGGGAGATTCAGCTGACGGGCGGAGAGTTCCTGACGAATGGCGCCGACGCCGTCATCGAGTTTATTGAGCGCGAACACGCCGCTCACCGTGCGTGCTCTTAGCGCGGGGTTGACCGCCACGATGCGGATTTCGCGATAGCGATTGAGCTGCGCGAGCGCCTGCGCCAGCGGTTGGCGGTCGATCACTAGCCAGCCGCGCCGCCAGGCGTCATCACCAGCCGCTTGCCGCGTCAGCCACAGCAGGCCGCTGCGGTAATGCGCCGCCTGACGTTGCGCGACCACCAGCGAGCGCTCGCCGCGCTCGAGCGTCACCCGCACGCTGTGCTGATGCACGCTGACGTCCACGCCCTGCTCGGTGCGCGCTACGCTGAATTCGGTGCCCAGCGCCTGCGTGACGCCGTTTTCCGCCTCCACCCTGAACGGGCGACGTTCCGCCCCGCCCAGCGGCGCGACGATAAAATAGGCGGTGCCGCGCAGCAATCGCACCTTGCGCTCGTCTGCAGAATACGCCAGCGCGATCGCGCTGCCGCTGTCCAGCGCCACCCGGCTGCCGTCCGGCAACGCAACTTCGCGCACCTCGCCGCGAACGGTTTGATAATCCGCCTGCATGCCGATCCACAGATCCGGCCCGCGATAAACGCCGAAGGAAACGGCGATCGCCACCGCCGCCGCCACCGCCCAGCGGGGCCATCGATGGTGAGAGGGCGTTTTCAGCGCCGCCACCTGCGGCTGTAACGCCTGCCGCTGCTCTGGCGGCAGCTGCCCCAGCGTCGTCCAAAGCTGGCGAGCCTGACGCAGCGCCGCCGGATGCTGCGGATCATCGGCCAGCCAGGCGTCCAGCGCTTGCCGCCGTTCGGCGGGCAGCGCCCCTTCGGCCAGGCGTACGGCCCAGGCGGCCGCCTGCTGTCGCGCCTGCGCGGTTAGCGGTTTCATGATGACGTAGACCCCTGTTTTTTCTGGTTATAGGTTAAGACGTCTGAGGGCGGATAAACCCGTAAAAAAATTGCCATTATTGTTCTTCCATACGCGCCATCAGCCGCTCGAGCGCGCTGGCCAGGTGTTTTTCTACCGTGCTGAGCGACACGCCCAGCTGCGCCGCCACCTGCGCCTGGGTCAGGCCATCGAGCCGGTTAAGGCGGAAAATCTGCTGCGTGCGCGACGGCATGCCCGCCAACGCCTGTTGCAACAGCTGCAGCAGTTGGCTATCGATCGCCAGTTGTTCAAGCGCCGGTTCGCCGGAGGGATACTGCGCCAGAATGTCGTCTTCTACCGCTTCGGTCTGCCGCCGCTGCTGCTGGCGCAGATGGTCGAGCATCAGGTTTTTGGCGGTTTTATACAGGTAGGCCTCAATATCGAGAATGTTACCCTGCGGGTATTGCTCGGTAAGGCGGGTAAAACTTTCCTGCGCCAAATCCGCGGCCAGCTGAGGGTCGCGCAGTTTGGCGTTCAAATAAGTCTGCAGCGGCCGCATGTGGCGCAGAAACAGCGCCTGCAACTCGGAATTGGACATCTCTTTTCCCAGAAGTGAAACACCCAATAGGGGCGATAAAAATCACATAAATGATTATCATTATCAATATTGTTCTGGGAAATATGTGCTAAGGCGGGGATAAACAGGAAACCGGCCTGACGCCGGTTTCCGCTGGGCTGCAGGTCAGAGCTCTAACGCCTCGTCCTCATAGCGATGCTTGGCGTCGAGCGCTTCCTGCTCGGTTTCATGTTCACTGAGCAGCGTATTCGGCTCAATGTCGTCGGTGCGCACTTCAAAACGGCGCAGATGCAGGCTCGGGTCGCCCCGAAACACCTCTACGACGCGGGCGCTCCGTGGATAAGCAGGTTGATCATTTTCGCGCATGCCGTTCTCCCGTGTGTTTCACACAGTAGCAAGTATAGCAGCCGCCCTCATTCCGACACGCGCGAGCCAAGATCGCGATCGCCGGGGGAGCCCGCCAACAGCTCGGTCAGTTCGTCACAGGCGCAAATGCGGCCCTCACGCACGGTGAAGTGCGCCAGCACCCGCACGCGGCTGCAGGAACCATCGCACTTTTCCAGCTCGACCAGATGGTGGGTCAGCACCGCCTCGCCCTGCTCCGCCGCCGCGATCACGCTCAGCGTCATGCGGCGGGTTTGCCGCTTCAGCAGCGCCATGTGTTGCTCAAACTGCTCGAAGTTCAGCGCCTTGCCATCCACCTGCTGGCGGTAGTCAGCGCTGAAACGGGCGGCGATCTGCGTCGGCCGGTGCTCCGGGCTGGCGACGACCTGCTGCAGCGTATCGAGTACCAGATCCAGTGGGGTAAGTTGAGTCATCATGTTTCTCCGAAATAGGGTGAACGACGATCCTATCCCGCTCAAGCGATGGCATAATAACCACATCAAGACTTTTAATAACGTTAAACGGCCAACATGACGCAGATCCGCAGCCAACGCCTTCAGCATGAAAAAAAACACCTGACGCCCTGGCACCGGCACGAAGGCGGCCAGATCTATCTCTTGACGCGCGGCATGCTGGCCATGGAACTCCCGGGCCGGCAATGGGCGATCGCCGGCGGTACGCTGGGCTGGCTGCCGCCGGGATGCGCCCATCAGGCGCTGGCCTGCGGCGACGTGGCAGGCTGGAGTCTGTATCTGCCGGTGGAAAGCGTGCCGGAGATGCCGCCGCAGCCGCAGCTGTTCACGGCCTCTGCGCTGTTGCAGGCCCTGGTAGAGCGCATCGCGCAGTTCCCCGCCGGCCCGCTGAGTGCGCCGCAACGGCGGCTGCTGCAGGTGCTGCTGGACGAAATGCACGCGGCAAGCCGCGCCCCTTTGCAATTGCCGCTGCCGCAGGACGCCCGGTTGCTGAACATCGCCCGGGCGCTGCTGAACGATCCCGCCAGCCTGCGCAGCCAGCGCGACTGGGCCGCCTGGGCCGGGCTCAGCCCGCGCACCCTGAGCCGCCGTTTTCTGCAGGAAACCGGCATCAGCTTCGCGCTGTGGCGCCAGCAGGCGCGGGTATTGCGTTCACTGGAGGGATTATCACGCGGCGAAGCGGTCGGCGAGGTGGCCGACGCCTGTGGCTATGACAACGTCAGCGCCTATATCGCCGCCTTTCGCCGCCGCTTCGGCGTCACGCCCGGGGCGTACTTTGCGCCGGCTCGGCAAACGGAATAAGAAAACGGGCGCCCAGCGCCCGAAGAGAAGAAAGGGTTACTTCACCGTCTCACGCGGCAGCACCGCGAGGATTTGTTCCACCACCCGCTGCGGATCGGCGGCGCCGTCTATCACGTAATGCGCGGCGTCCTGATACAGCGCTTCGCGCGCCGCCAGCACCTCGAGCATCTCCTCGGCGATCGGCCTGCCGGTGAGCGTCGGGCGCTGCGCATCTTCCGGGTACTCTGCCAACCGCCGCGCCAACACGCTGGCCGGCGCGCGCAGGTAGATAACGGTGCCATGCTGACGCATAAACTGACGGTTCTCCTCCGCCAGGATCGCCCCGCCGCCGGTGGCAACTATAGTTGACGGCTTGGTCACGGTTTGCAACGCGATGGTCTCGCGGCGGCGGAACCCCAGCCAGCCCTCGCGCTCGACCATTTCCGCCACGCTCATCTGCGCCGCCTGCTGCATAAACAGATCGGTATCGACGAACTGATAGCCCAACGCCAACGCCAATGCGCTGCCTACCGTGGTCTTGCCGGCTCCGCGAGCGCCTATCATGAACAGGGTTTGTGTCATTACGGGTTGTCCCTTATGCGGTGACTTGAGTGCATTGCATACCAAAATACCGAGCGGGTGCGATGGCGTGGTGGTGGCATCATACCCTGCCCGCTCTGTATTTCAACATTTACGATAGTGTAAATTCCATGGCACAGCGACTGCCTGCGGCAAAGCCGTGCGCCAGATCCTCATCCAGATGCCGCCGCAGGGCAGCCGTGAGCCGCGCGTCGTCGAGCGGCCGGAATCCCAGCCGCCGGTAGTAAGGCGCATTCCACGGTACCTCGATGAAGGTGGTGAGCGTCAGGCGGCCAGCGCCCTGCCGTTTGGCCTCTTCCGCCACCGCGCCGATCAGGCGACGGCCGACGCCCTGCCGCTGCCAGGTGCCGGCGACCGACAATTCGGCGATGTGCCAATCGCCCCCCTGAACCTGCACGGCGATAAAACCGGCGCACTCGCCGTTGTCGCTTTCCGCCAGCCATTCACGGCGTTCGGCAATAAACGCGGCATGCTGCTGCGGGGCCATCACCTCGCCTTCGGCGATAAAGCGCCATTCCGGCTGCTGGCGAAACAGCTGCGCCGCCGAACGTTCAACCGCCATCAGATGCACGATATCCCGCTGCTGCGCCAAACGAATCTGCAGGCTCATGGGTTCTCCTTAACGTTGGGGCGGTTATTTAAGCAAATTTCACCGCCCGTAGCTTAGAAATCGATACTGCCGCGCAGCACCACCTCACGCGGTTCCCCCACCGCCACGCGCAAATTACCGCCGCTGGACGGGTAGTAAGTTTTATCGAACAGGTTCTTCACGTTCAGCTGCCATTTCACCCGATAGCCGTTGATCGGCATGGTGTAAGCGGCGAACGCATCGGCAACGGTGTAATTATCCAGGGAGAAACTGTTGGCAGCGTCACCCGGGCGGCGTCCTACGTAGCGCGCACCGGCGCCAATGCGCACCTCATCGCCGCTGTAGAAACCCGGGCTGCCCAGGTTCTGGGTCAGGAACAGCGAGGCGGTGTGGCGCGCCACGTTGGTCATCTCTTTCCCCTTGTTGTCCGGATCGTCCACCACCCGCGCGTCGGTATACGCATAGGAGCCGATCAGGCTCAGCGAATCGGTGAGGTTACCGGCTACGTCCAGCTCCACGCCCTGCGAACGTACGCGCCCGGCGGTGCGCGTCACGGTTTCGCCCTCCACCAGCTCATTGACCATCACGTTGCGCTTGGTGATGTCGAACAGCGCCAGCGTGCCGGTGACGCCGTTCGGCAACGCCAGCTTGCCGCCGACTTCCCACGACTTGCCCTGCTCCGGCGGCAGCGAACCAATTTGGGTGGCGATGGAAGAGTTCGGCTTGAACGACTCGGTATAGCTGCTGTACAGCGACACATAAGGCGTCAGCTTGTACACCACCCCCGCGCGCGGCACCAGCTTGCTGTCCGAGCTGTCGGTATTGGCCTGGAACGGCCGCCCCTTGCCGGCATAGACGTCGAAAGCATCGTAACGCAGGCCGCCCATCACCAGCCATTTATCGGTTAGCTGGATGGAGTCCTGCATAAACCAACCGTAGCTGGTGAGGTTTTCCCGCTGGTCGCTGTCTTTGGCGCTGACCGCCGTCGACGGCGGCATCAGGCCGTATACCGGATGATAGATATTGAAATCGCTGTTCTTTTTGCCGCGGATCATGTCGCCGCGGTAGGTGCGGTTATCTTCAAAATCGAAGCCGAACAGCATCTGGTGGTTGATGCTGCCCCAGTCCACGTCGCCATTGAGCGTCAGCTGCACCGCGTTGGCGTGGCTGACGGCGTTGGCGGTCGAGTCGGCCTGGCGGCTCAACACGCCGGTCACCGGGTTCAGCGCCGTGGCGCGCGCCTGGTTGTCGCTGTAGCTGTTGCGGCTGTAGGCGTAGGTCAGTGAGCTTTTCCAGCGCTCGTTGAGCGTCTGATCGATCTGCAGGGTAATGCTGTCCTGATCGCCGCGGGTGGCATTATAGGCTTCGTCGAAACGGCGATCGCGCGGCGTATTCACCGGTTTGCCGGTGCGCGAATCGATAATGGTGCCGCGATCGAACGGCACCAGATATTCCATATGTTCATAGGCCAAGCGCACGGTGGTGTTCTCGCCGTACCACATCAACGACGGCGCGATCACCGTCTGGCGATTGCGGCCAAAGTTGCGCCAGTAATCGGTTTCATCGTGATCGACGATCATGCGATAGGCAAACCCCGACGTGCCGAGCGGCCCGGTAACGTCGAGCTGGCCGCCGCCGCCGTTGAAGCTGCTGCCCCAGCCTTCCACGTGGGTATGCTGCTGCAGCTGGGGCTTTTTGGTGATCATGTTGATCATCCCGCCCGGCTCGCCCATGCCGTACAGCATCGAGGCCGGCCCCTTGAGCACCTCCACCCGCTCGGTGGTCGGCGTAAAGTTGCGCGCCTGCACCGAGCGCACGCCGTCGCGCAGAATGGAGCCGTCGCGGTTGTCGCCGAAGCCGCGTTTCATGACCGCGTCCTGGGTGCCGCCCAGCGTGTTGGCCTGGGTAATGCCGCTGACGTTGTACAGCGCTTCGTCCAGGCTGCTGACCGCCTGATCAGTAATCACCTGCTGCGGCACCACGTCGATCGCCTGCGGCACGTTCAGCAGGTTGGTTTCGCTGCGGGTGCCGGTGACGCTGGTCAACGGCTGATAGCTCTGCACGCCGTCGGCATCTTTGCGGCCGACCACGACCAGGCTCTCTTCCTGCGGCGCGGCTTTCTCCGCCGCCCACGTCGGCGATGTCGCGCAGGCCGCCAAAGGCAATGCGCACCACCAGCCGCGCTTGTTGTTATTCATTATCTAACTGACTCCAATAGGTCCCTGAAAAAGGTAACGGCAAAAACTGCTGATACAGCTGTTGGAAGGTCTGCTGCGGGTTAATGTCGGCGAACAGATCCGGGTAAAACGCTTTGGCGAACATCTCGACCAGCACCACGTGGTATGGGCTGAGGTAAAAGTTGTGCCAGACGCTCCAGGCGCGGTGATGCTTCACCGCCTGCAGGCTGGCCAGCATCGGCTGTGTGGCGATCAGCCGGCGGAAGCTGTCGGCGGCGTCCTGTTGGCTGACCTGCGGCCCGAGGCGCAGATCGGATAGCCGCTTGCCCTGCGGCCCGGCCATGCCGGTGGCGAGGTAAACGTCGGGATTGGCGCTCAGAATGGTTTCCGGGTTCAGCTCGCCGTACACCCCTTTGACGCTGGCGTTGGCGATGTTGTCGCCGCCGGCGAAGGTCAGCAGATCGCCGAGGTTGCCGTGCGCGGCGGTGGTGCAGCAGGTGTCACGCCGCCCCAGATGCAGGTGCAGCATCACTTTGGGCTTCGGCCCCTGATAGCCCGCCAGCCGCTGCTGAATCACAGCCATATGCTGCTGATAAAACGCGATAAACTGCTCAGCGCGCTGCTGGCGATTGAGCACTTCGCCCAGCAGCCGCACGCTCGGCACGGTGTTGTTCAGCAGATCGATGCGCAGATCGACGTAGATTACCGCCACGCCGGCCTTGTTCAGCGCGGAAACCAGCAGATCGTTATCGCCGTCTTCACGCGCGTAGCGCGCCAGGATCACCAGATCCGGCTTCAGCTGCAGCAGGCTTTCAATATTGACCTGGCGGAAATTATTGCCGCTGATAATGGGGATCGCGGCGATCTGCGGGAACTTCTGCGTATAGAGCTGCCAGCTTTGCGCATCGAACCGCGCCAGATCCGCCGGCCAGCCGACGATGCGCTGCGCCGGGTTGCCCGGCTCCAGCAGCGCCAGCGTATACAGCATGCGGCTTTCCCCCACCACGATGCGCTGCGGGTTGTCCGGCACCACGACCTGGCGGCCGGTGATATCGGTCACCGTCTTCGCCTGAGCGGAGAACACGCCGAAGCACAGGGAAAGCAGCAGTAAAATGAGGGAATTGCGCATGATTAAGCCGACACGGGGAAATAGTGTGCGCATGATAATCACTCTCATTAGCACTTGCAATCCTGCACGGCGATTGCCAAAAGAAATCCGGGAAACGGCACCGGGCGCGCGGCGAAACATGGCGAAACCGCTAAAAGAGCGGCTTTAAAAAGTTAAAAAAATGGCGGGGAAATCGGTTAAATAGAGCGGAAACCACCAAAATAGGGAGACATCCATGGATCAACGCATTATTCCGCTGTCGGAGTGCCCGCAGTTTGCCGATGTGTGCGCCGCCTGGGCCTTCGGCCAGTGGGGTTCACAACGCGGCGGCACGCTGGAGCGCACCCAGCTGCGCTTCGCCCAATGCAGCCGGCCAAGCGACGATCACCTGACGCTGATGATGATCGACGGCGATCGCCCGGTGGGCATGGCCAGCCTGTGGCCCAGCGACGATCATCAGCGCCAGGATCTCACCCCGTGGCTGGCCGGCGTCTTCGTGCATCCCGATCACCGCCGCAAGGGCATTGCCCACCGCCTGGAGATGGCGATCGTCGAAGCGGCGCGGCAGCGCCATCATTCGATTTTGCATCTCATCACCGACAAATCGGAAGCGCTGTACGCCGGCTGGGGTTGGCAACCTCTGGAACGCCGGCGGCAGTATGACGAAGACGTGGTGGTGATGGTGAAAACGCTGTAGTTAACGCGGCGTACAGACATACACCAGCGCCGGCGGGAAATTGCGCACCACCCGCAGGCGCTTCCAGTGAAAATAGCGGGACAGCAATTTTTCCGACAGGTGGCTGTATTGGAACAGCACCAGCGTGCCGTTGCGCGCCAGCAGCCGCTGCCGGGCCTGCTGAAGGATGCGCACGCTGATCCTGACCGGGATCGACAGCAGCGGTAGGCAGGAAAACACCACGTCATAATCCGTGGCCATTTGGGTCGCCGAATGGGCCATCACCTGCAACCGCCGATCGTCTATCCCCCGCAGCCGATGCACGAAATGCGGTTGGATCTCGAAAGCCTCCAGCGCCGCATCGGCGCGCATCCGCCCCAGAATGCGTTTGGTCAATACGCCGTCCGCCGCCCCCAGCTCCGCGATCGACAGCGCCCGGGTCCATTCAACCTGGTTCAGCATCGCCTGGCACAGCCACGGGGAAGAAGGCGCCAGCGTACCGACGGTGCGCGGTGAAGCCATAAATTGCTGCAGGTAAGCGAAGTGATTCATCAGTTGCAGCCGGGTCGCATTTAACATTGAGGCCTCCTTGGGTTAAGTCCTCAATGTGAGCCGAATTTCTTAAGTATTCATTAACATGATTCCGAAAGCGGCGGACACAGTTGTAATAAAATGCAACCTCAGCCGCAGCGGAAAAATGAAAAACGATCGTAATAATGACCTGAAAATAAGCCGCCCACGCGCGCCCTATCAGATAATTATTACGACCGTTTATTTTATTGGCCACGTTGCCGTGGCCAGAGGGTAAAAAACCAACGCTTAGCGATAAATTTCCGCATTGCCGCGCCAGTTGCTGGAATCCCCGGGGGTGTCCAGACCGATAATGCGGTAATGGCCGGCGCCGTCCGCCGCGGCTTTTTCTTTCAGGGCGTGAATGGCGTCATGCGGTGAGCCGCTAATGCCGGAAACCGACACCACGCCGAGGCTTTGCAGATTGGCGGCCTGTTCGCTGTTGACCTGTTTCACCGACGACAGCGGCGCGGCGAAAGTGGAGAAGGAAGCGGCGGCGATCAATACTGCTGCGATGCTTGGGATAAGTTTCATGATTGACTCCAGGTGTTCTTGTTTATTAGCTCGTTGTCAGTGATGTTAATTATCCGCTAGCCAATGAAAACGGACGTCATGCAACGTAAAGAACATCAATCATTGTGAGGAGAATAAGGAGGAAGTGAGAGCGAGTGTGTATTTTAAGGCGGAAATGACTTTATAGGGTTCACCTTACCCCTATTTGATGAACAATTAAAGACAGGGCGAAAGAAAGAACGCGCGCCGCCGCTATTTAAGATTTTTTACCCGCCGGGGCGCGCTGAGCTACGCTGATTTTGTGGCTTACCCTTTTAAGGAAGAACGCTTATGTCGCAAAACCTGCTGCGCGTGCGTGACGGTCAGGGCGCTTCGGTCTCGTTTTCCGAGCTGCTGTTCGATCTGATCTACGTTTTCGCCGTGACCCAACTTTCCCACTATCTGTTGCATCACCTGACGCTGACTGGCGCGCTGGAAACCCTGTTGCTGTGGTTCGCCGTCTGGCTGGCCTGGCAATACACCGCCTGGGTCACCAACTGGTTCAATCCGGATACCCGTCAGATCCGCCTGCTGCTGTTCGCTATCATGCTGCTGGGGCTGTTCGCCGCTGCCGCGCTGCCGCAGGCGTTTGGCGAGCGCGGCCTGATCTTCGCGCTGTTCTATGTCGCCATTCAGGTCGGGCGCTCCGTCACGGTGCTGCGCCTGCTGGCGCCCGGTCATCCGTTAAAACGAAACTTTCACCGCATTCTCGGCTGGCTGTGCATCTCTGCCGTCTT
This sequence comes from Serratia sp. TMDUHS_CL, assembly GCF_037137105.1. NCBI lineage: Bacteria > Pseudomonadati > Pseudomonadota > Gammaproteobacteria > Enterobacterales > Yersiniaceae > Serratia > Serratia sp. TMDUHS_CL. The sequence continues at coordinate 45,428 of NZ_JBBBDV010000007.1, read as the reverse complement.
CTGGATCGCCGGTGGGCTGGAGGAAGGCAACGCCCGCCTGGCGCTGTGGGCGGTCGCGGTCTTGTGCGAATACGTCTCGCCGATGTTCGGCTTCCGGCTGCCGGTGCTGGGGCGCTCGGACAGCAGCAGCGAATGGACCATCGAGGGTCACCATCTGGCGGAGCGCTGCCAGCTGTTCGTTATCGTGGCGCTGGGGGAAACCATTCTGATCACCGGCGCCACCCTGAGCGAGATGGAAAGCTGGAGCCTGCCGGTGCTCATCGCCTCGCTGGTGGCCTTTCTCGGCAGCCTGGCGATGTGGTGGGTCTACTTCGACACCAGCAGCAAAGCCGGCAGCCACGCCATCAGCCAAGCGGAAAACCCCGGCCAGCTGGGCGCTTACTTCCATTACGTGCACGTCGCGCTGGTGGGGGCGATCATCGTCTGCGCCGTGGCCAACGAGCTGGTGATCGCCCATCCCGACGGCCACATCCAAAACGCCACGGCGGCGGTGTTGCTGCTCGGGCCGGCGCTCTACCTGTTCGCCAACGCGCTGTATAAACGGCTGGTGTATCATCGCTTCCCGCTGTCGCACCTGGTGGGGCTGCTGGCGCTGGCGGTATTGGCCCCCGTCGCCTATTTCACCGATCTGCTGATGGTCAATGGCCTGACGACACTGATCATGGTGGTGGTGGCGGTGTGGGAAAGCATCTCGCGCGGCAGAGCGCCGCAGCGGCACGCGGAAGCCTGAAGCAAACGGGGGCGTCACCGCCCCCGCTGTGAGATTGATGACAAACCTCATGCCATTGCCGGGTTTGCAGAGGGCAGCGGATAAAAAAACAAGGAAAATCAATTTATTGATTTTCGGCTGATGGCCACAAAGGAGGAAAAACCACGTTTTTTCCTCCTTTGTCAACGGTCTGACGGGGGCGCTATCGCCCCCGCTGTCTCACTTCAAGGGATGCGGCAAGGTGAGCACCCAGAGCTCGCTCAGCGACTCCGGCTGCTCCAACGGGCGCAATTCGATACGGGCGTCGGTCTTGTCGCCGTCGAGGCTCAGCCGCCCTTCTTTCTCCAGCTGATAATCGCCGATTTTCTTGCTCTTTGGCGATGCGTCCACCAGCTTGGCCTGCAGGCCGAAATCGTTGTCATTAATCACCGCCAGCGTGCGATCGTCGATCAGCGCCAACCCTTCCGCTTTCTCCTGGCGCCAGCCCAACTGGCGCAGGTCCGCCACTTCCCGTTTCTGCGCCAGCTTCACGCCGCGTTTGGCGAGATCTTTCGCATCGTCGAACTCCAGCGCTTTCCCCTGGCCGTCAAACGCGCTCAGATCGCTGGCCTGCGCGAGATCCACCAGATAGATCTTGTTGATCATCGTCTTATCTTTACCGGTTCCTTGTTCAATCAACAGGATACGCTGGTTGTCCAACGCCACCACATCGCCAATCTTGGCGTCTTTGGCTTTTTTATAGCTGTCGATATCGATGGGATAGCCGTACATAGCGGTTTTGCCACTGCGCGGATCGAAGCTCACCAGCCGGGTAAACTGCGCCTTGTTTTTGCTTTTGCCATCGACATCCAGCGTGCTCTGCACCGCCGCCAGAATGCGCCCATCCGGCATCCGGGTCAGCCCCTCAAAACCACGGTTGGGCTGGCGCCACTTCAGGATGTTCGGCAAACCGCCCGCGACCGCCTGCTCGCCGGCCTGCGGCGTTGGGCCGTATTTGGCGAGAATTTTACCTTTGCCGTCGATATGGATCAGAAACGGACCGTACTCATCACACAGCCAATAACCACCGTTGCCGTCACCGGTAATGCCTTCGGTATCCAACCCGCGGCGATCGCCGGGCAGCGGCTGCAACGCGTCGTTCAACGCCACTTCGTTCGTGGAACCAATCAGCTCGCTCGGCAGCGGCAGCCCGCTAATCGGCCCTTTTTCGTCATGCAAGGACCGTGCATTCTCGGCCACGGCCTTGCCGCCACCGATACGAATGTCCATCAACAGAGGCACGAATTGCGGGTTGGCGAAAATTTTGGCTTCTTGCTTGCCCACCGCCGGGGCATCGGCATTCGGGCCGCGATCGGTCAGCGTCGTCAGCACCAGATCGTCGCCCTGCTTGCGATTGAACGTCAGCCCGGAGCCGATCCCCACCGGCAGCCCCTGCGGGAAATTCTTGGCGAACGCCCCCTGATAGGCGACGCGTTCCCCGCCGGGGAAGCCGACCACATAACGCGCTACCTCAATATCTGCAGCGTAGGTGAATACAGGAAACAGTGAAGCCAACAGCAGGGAGAGCGATTTTATTTTCATGGTTTTTACCCGAGGTTGAACGAAGCGTTATCAGGCAGAAGAAGATATTAATTTAGCATGACACTGAGATGACAACAGGCGTTTCGTCAAATGTGCAATAGGCAACAAGGTTGACTGGCAAATAGAAATTAGCAATTAACCTGGGGATATTGAATGGAGAAAACCGCTGGAAAAAAGCGCCTGAAAATAACCCGTCATTTCGCTTAGGGTAAATTCTTATATCAAAGATAAAAAAATCGGCAAACGCGCGCCGGCACGGCGAAAAACGGCGTTTTTCTCATAGACAAAATAAAATACCGGGGATTTAATACCGCCGTTATTCAAGGTGCATTAAGAAAATTCTATAGAATATCTGCATGAACTGAAAAAGCTGTTCTATAGTTTTTAGTGCTAACACCCGTTAGTCTATTCCGCAGGATGGAATCTATGTCAAAGCGACTTTTTGCCGAATTTTTTGGCACATTTTGGTTGGTGTTTGGTGGTTGTGGTAGCGCAGTATTAGCCGCGGCATTCCCACAGCTGGGTATTGGTTTCCTCGGCGTCGCGCTCGCTTTCGGCCTGACCGTGGTGACGATGGCCTATGCCGTCGGCCATATTTCCGGCGGGCACTTTAACCCGGCAATCACCGTTGGCTTATTCGCCGGCGGCCGTTTCGCGGCGAAAGACGTGATTCCTTACGTTATCGCACAGGTGATCGGCGGTATCGCCGCAGCGGCGGTGCTGTATTTGATCGCCAGCGGCAAAGCCGGTTTCGACGCCACCGCAGGCGGTTTCGCCTCCAACGGTTACGGCGAACACTCTCCGGGCGGTTATTCTCTGCAATCAGCAATCGTGATTGAACTGGTGCTGACGGCCTTCTTCCTGATCGTTATTCATGGCGTGACCGACAAACGCGCGCCGGCAGGCTTTGCCCCGCTGGCGATCGGCCTGACGCTGACCCTGATCCACCTGATCAGCATCCCGGTGACCAACACCTCCGTCAACCCGGCGCGCAGCACCGGCGTAGCGATCTTCCAGGGCACCTGGGCGCTGCAGCAGCTGTGGGTCTTCTGGCTGGTGCCGCTGGTCGGCGGCATTATCGGCGGCCTGATCTACCGCTGCCTGCTGGAAGACAAAAAATAAGCGCATCGCAGCCGATAGCGTTTCACGGGGCAGCCTTCATCGGCTGCCCCGTTGCTTTCAGCCCTTCGTCACGTCAAACATCATGATATCGCTGGTAAAGGAGCCGTCCGGCTGAATGGCGAAATGCGCCGCCACCTCCTGCGATACGCTTTGCTGCAGCGCACGGATCGCGGTAACGAAATGCGCCGGCGTGCGCATGCGCGCCACCCAGCTGCCGAACTCCAGCATCAACCGATCCGACGTCACCTCACGCACCACCAGCCCGGCCTCGGTCAATAACGCCAGCCACTCGCCCGGCGCATAGTTGCGCACGTGTGAGGTGTCGCGCAGCACTTCCACGGTTTGCAGGTAGATATCCAGCAGCGGATGCCCCGGCGAGACCACGTCCATAAAAATCGCTCTGCCGCCCGGCTTCAATACCCGCCTGACTTCGCGCAGCGCCTGGCCGACGTCATGCCAATGGTGCGCCGAATAGCGGCTGATAACCAGATCGAAGCTGGCGTCCTCAAACGGTAAAGACTCCGCCACGCCCTGCTGCAGCTGAATGTTACTCAAGCCTTTTTCCGCCGCCGCCTGCTCCACCACCGCCAACATTTGCGCCGACAGATCGTAGGCCACCACCTGCGCCACCCTGGCCGCCGCCGTGAAGCTGGCGTGCCCGGCGCCGCAGCCCAGATCGAGCAAGCGCGCGCCGGCGTGCGGTTCCAGTAACTGTGCAAGGCGTTGCAAATCCTTGCCCTGCGCGTGCACCGCGCTGGTTAAGTAGGCGTTGGCCTGCTCGCCGAACTGCCGGTCTACCGCGTTTTTATGGCTGTTGCTGATGCTCATGTTTACTCCCGTTATTATCCGGCTTGCGCCTGTGCCTGAAGGCTTTCGGCTACTATAATCAGGCTACTATACGGGTACAATATGAGCAGTTATCCTGGTATAAATAGGTACCACGCTATGTCATCAGAAGCCTTATCCGGGCCAAAGGCCCTCGGCGCATTCCTGCGCGCGCACCGCGAGCGCATCACGCCGGAAATGCTCGGCCTGCCCAGCTCCTCGCGCCGCCGCACCAGCGGCCTACGGCGCGAAGAGCTGGCGCAAATCAGCGGCATCAGCGCCACCTGGTATACCTGGATCGAACAGGGGCGCGAGGTGTCCATTTCCCCCTATACGCTGGCACGCATCGCCAAGGCGCTGCGGCTCGGCCCCGCCGAACGCCACTACCTGTTTACCCTGGCGCGCGTCGCCGATCCCGAGCAGGAAACGCACCGCGAAACCGCCAACGACGCGGTGCTGCAAAGCGTGCACCAGATGACGGTGCCCTGCTACCTGCTGGACGTGACCTGGAACGTCGTCGCCTGGAACCCGCAGGCGGCGGCGCTGTTCAGCGGCTGGCTGGATGTGGCCAACAGCCCTAATTTGCTGCACTTCATGTTCTTCCACCCGCTGGCGAAAACGCTGGTCAGCGATTGGGAAGAACGTGCCCGCCGCGTGGTGGCCGAGTTTCGCGCCGAGACCAGCCATCACCAAAACACCGAAGAGATGCGCGCCTTCGTGCGCAACATGACGCACAACAGCGCGGACTTTAATCACTGGTGGAAACAGCATGACGTGATGGCGCGCGAAGGCGGCGAGCGCGCGTTCGAGCACCCTCAGCAAGGTGCGCTGCGCTATCGCCAGCTCACCTTCCATCCGGCGGAGCACGGCGGTCTGAAGCTGGTGATGCTGATCCCGCTGCCGTAATTGGTAACAAATTCATAGACAGGTTTACCCGCCATTTATTTATTGGTTCATGCAAACGCGCTAGGGTGATTGTTACCGATGACAACGATCATCCAGCACCGTTATTTATCTCCCGAGGTACGCCTATGCAATCCGAAGAACAACGCCTTATCGATGGTCTGTTTGGCCGCCTGAAAGAAGCCGAGACCAAGACGGGCCCACGGGATCTCCAGGCAGAACAGCAAATCAATCAGCATATTCGCGAGCAGCCTTCCGCCCCTTATTACATGGCGCAGGCGATGATCATTCAAGAAGCGGCGCTCAAGCAGATGGACCAGCGGGTCAAAGAGCTGGAAGCCCAGGTCGCGCAGCTGCAGCAAACCGCCAGCGGCCAACAGAGCAGCGGCGGCTTCCTGGCCGGCCTGTTCGGCGGCGGCTTCCTGGCCGGCCTGTTCGGCGGCGGCAGCCGCAGTACGCCAAGCCCGCGTGAACAGTATCAGGCGCAGCAGCAAAATACGGCGGCCTGGAACAACGCGCAGCAAGGGGGCTACTCACAGCCGCAGCAGCCAGCCTATGCCCAACCGCAGCAGGCGGCGCCTTCGCGCGCCGGCGGCTTCCTGGGTGGGGCTTTGCAAACCGCGGCGGGCGTCGCCGGCGGCGTGGTATTGGCCGACATGCTGACCGGCATGTTCCGCCATTCGCAGCCGCAGGAAATCGTGAATATTATCGAAGAAAACCCGGCACCGCCGGACGACAGCGCGATGCGCAATTTCGACGCCTCCAACAACCTTGATACCTTCAACAACGGCGACGGCGGCAGCTTCCTGAATCAGGACAACGGCTTCCAGAACGCCAACTATCAGGATGACACGGACTACGCCGACGACGATTACAACGACGACGACGATTCCTTCCTGTAATGCTCCTCTCCCCCTCTCACTCGCAGAGGGGGATTTCCCGTTTCGCCGATCTGGACTACAGTGAACGCTGTTCATTGATCCGGCCGGGAGAAACGATGCCGAGCTTTAATCCTTCAGCCCCGTACTTCAGCGAGCGCCTGCAGATGCGGCCGCCGGTGATGGCGGACCTCGAACGTTTCTACGCCATCTTTGGCGATCCGCAAACCCAACTCTTCAACCCCGCCGGCCCGCTCACCAGCGAAGTGCAGGCCGCTTCGGCGCTGCAGGAGCGGCTCGCCGTCTGGCGGCAACACGGCTACGGCTCCTGGGCGCTCGCCCTGCGCGAACGGCCGGATTGGGTTATCGGCTTTGGCGGCTTGTCCTGGAAACCGCTCGGCGCGCAGCGCACCGTTAACCTCGGCTATCGCTTCGACACCCGGGTGTGGGGCATGGGGCTGGCCACCGAGATGGCGCGGGCTTCACTGCAATACGGGTTTGTCGGTCTGGAGGTGGGTGAGATTTCTGCCATTGTGCGCGCGGAGAATCAGGCTTCGTGGCGGGTGCTGGAAAAGATTGGCATGCAGCGGGTGGATACGCTGGATGACGTGCCCGGCGCAGCGCCGAGCCTGGTGTATACGCTAAAGCGCGGCGACTATCAGGGCTGATCGTCGCTGATTTTGGCCAACGCCATGCGGTAAGATTTGACCTTCTGACGCTTTTTCAGCCAGGTGGCGGTAGAAACGATGAACACCGCGCCCGACATCGCCAATACGCCGGTCGGGTGGCCGTAAAACACCATCAAGGCAAAGTACACGGCGGAAACGATCGCCACCCATTTCGCCGTATTGCCCATGTCGTTCTTCTCCTGGGTCAAACGGCGGATGTGCTCTTCTTCACTGATTCCCATACGCGCTCCTTGTTGGCTGAACGTTCCATTATATGGAGCCGGAGTGTTGATATTTCAAGCGGTTGGATGGTAAAGAAGCGTAAAGCTCAGGCCGGCGGTTCCCGCCGCCGGGGCAGATAGCGCCCGGGCTGGTCGGCGCCCGGCAAACCGGTGCCGTCGTTGCGGCCAAATAGCCGGTAGCGATTGCCGGCAACCGCATCGTAGACCTTGTCCGCCAGCCGCGGCGGCAGGTAACGCGCCAGCGCCAGCGCGCGATACGGCCATCCCAATTGGCGCAACGCCTGGAACAGCGCCGCCGAACGCAGCCAACAGCGCCCCTGCTCAACATAGACCACGGAATCGAAACGATCGGTCGGCAATCCCAGCGCCTGCAGGATCGCCTGCCCTTCGACGGATTGCACCGTCGCCAACAGAATGCGCCGCTGCCGATCGGCGCGAATAAGATACCTCACCAGCCCGTGACACAGATTGCATTCGCCGTCGAACAACAGCGCGCACTCGCCGGGCTGGAGACAGGGCAGTTGTGCTAAAAGGGTCATCCCGCCTCCCGATAAACGCTCGCCTTAGCCTAACGCGCCTTGAGCGTGCGAACCAGAGCGGGATGACAGGGCCCGTTAAGGCGCAGGCGGGGCGTCAGGCACGGCCACCACCGCGACGCGCACCTCGTAATGCTTGGCGCTGCCCGCCGGGATCACCGCCGTCAGTTTGTTGATGGTTTCCACCGGATTGTCGCTGGCCGAGGTGGCGCAGAACAGTTCGCCGCCGTGGCAGAACCCCGGCTTGGGCGGGTGCCCGCCCGGGAAAGGCGGCATGCGCATCGGTTCATCCGCCACAGGCGGCAACGCTTTGGCCGCAGGCGCCTCAGGGGCCGACATCGCGCTCGCGCTGAACAACAGCGCCATGCCCATGCAGGGCAGCGCCAGGATCTTGATTGCTTGTTTCATTGAATTAGCCTCATTTGCCGGGTTCGGGATTACGCTACCCCGCCCCCGGCCCATGAGAAAGCCGCTTTTCGCTACCTTTTCGCCCCGCTACGTTTTGCTTACATCCCGCGTCTAACGTGATGAAAACAGAAGATTTGGTAAGCATTCCGACTTTTCCATCCTTCCACACAGCGCATGCCACCCTACGTGGAAACTCTTCATGTTATTTTTCTAATCCCCCCTTAACGGGGTATGAGCTAGCTTTCCTGCTTATCTTTTCTCTTCTGCCTAAAGTTTTCGTCATTAATACAATATTGGTAAGAATCAACGATCAAACCCGTTAGCCGCAAAATATTTTCCGGGCGGTCGATAATGATATGCCCCCCTGCAGCCAACTCCAGCCCGGCACGAGTTATCTCAGCCAGCCTGGCATCGTCTATCTCAAGCGGAAGCAAAATGGTTGGGCGTTGCTTATTGTCGAAATAACGCAGAACCCATCGCGTCGTCTTCCCTTGAAAGAGGATGCTGTAATAGCTTTCCGTGTCTTTCGCAATCAGCTCTGCCTCAGCGCCCAAGATCATCGCCACATTGTCAAACAAGCACCTTTCTGCAAAGGTCGTCACTATTTTACTATTTTCGGGATCAACGATCGGGGCGAGCGGATCGGGTCTGTTTTGCGTTTCACCTTCATCTGAGGATTCAGACGCTACAACATTTTCCGACGTCACTGACAGGCCAGAAACGACCATCGCACTCACCGCTTTTTCAACAGCCAAACGAACCAATGGCGTTATTGTGTCCAAAAAACGTTGGTTTAGCTGACGCTGAACGTTAGAACGACTTGCCACATAACGAACAAAATCTGAATCAACGTCTCGAAGGCTGGCGCTGATAGTTTTTGTAAATGAAGTCAGATAGATACTTTCTTCAGCTAACGTCCGCAATGCTTCAGGCTGAAATTGGTCGTGCCTAAATCTATATAGTTGATCAATATCAGAATCATTTAGATTATTAAAATCTATTTTCAGGAATGGCGTATCATCCATGATGTTCTTATCTTTCAGATCGGTGAAAAATCGCCATTCTTTTCCATTGGTTATTGCAGAAACCGTGACCTCTGGTGTCGCATTAAAATAACGAGATAGCTGGGGGCTATGGTTTGACAGATTTTGACTGAAAGACTTCGCCTCGATGAACATGACGGGAACTGCATGGCAAAAAAGGGCGTAATCAACGCGTTCACCCACCTTAACACCTGGAAAATCAGCACCATACTCTGCCTTCACTTTAGTGGGATCATACGGGTGAAAGCCTAAGGTTTCTAATAACGGCAAAATTAATGCCTGCTTAGTCGTTTCCTCAGTATTGCAATGCTGGCCAACAGAGGCCACATGAAGAACATGGGCCTTAAGCTTATCTCTGAATGCATTCATCAACCGTCCCTCTGCTGTGTTAAGTCGCTGTAGTCTTAAATCACACGTTCAAAAGTGCTTTTCTTGCAAAAAAGCGGGGTTCTTAAATAGAACTCCGTCAATATTTAATAGAATTAACATTAATTATTAGTTATATAGCAGAACAAATGGCCTTAATCAAAATAGGAACACAAAGACCTACAGCCGATCACAATAAAAAGAGATAAGTATTAACAGATGGGAATTTATAGCGAGTGAACCATTATTGGTACTTATACAGAATCTAGATACAAATGATGGGCAGGGAATACTGCCCATCTATCGCATTATTTACCGTTCGTCAGCGTGTTATAGCTGGTCATCAAATTGCGGTAGTCCGGGATATGGTTGGAGAACAGCGTGCCCAGGCCTTCGATGTCGTTGCGCCAGTCGCGGTGCAGCTCGCAGGCGACGCCGAACCAGGTCATCAGCTGCGCGCCGGCGGCTTCCATGCGGCTCCAGGCCGACTGACGCGTCAGCTCATTGAAGGTGCCGGAGGCGTCGGTCACCACAAAGACCTCAAAGCCTTCATTGAGCGCCGACAGCGCCGGGAATGCCACGCACACTTCGGTCACCACACCGGCGATGATCAGCTGTTTACGGCCGGTGGCTTTTACCGCCTTGACGAAGTCGTCGTTGTCCCAGGCGTTGATTTGGCCGGGGCGAGGAATGAAAGGGGCATCGGGGAATTGGGCCTTCAGCTCCGGCACCAGCGGGCCGTTGGGGCCGTTTTCGAAACTGGTGGTCAGAATGGTCGGCAGATTGAAGTACTTCGCTAAATCACCCAGCGCCAGCACGTTGTTTTTAAACCGATCGGGATCGATATCGCGCACCAGCGAAAGCAGCCCTGCCTGATGATCCACCAGCAATACGGCGGCCTGGTCCTTGTCGAGGCGCTTGTAATTTGCAGTCATGGTTTTACTCCTGTGGGGGTTGATGTTGCGGATGAAACGCCCCGCCGCTGGGACGGGGCGTTGAGGTTTAAGTGTAGCGCCTGGGCCGGGGAACACGTCCCGCCCCAGGCACCAAGGTCAGCCGGCGCTCGCTTCGGCGTTCATGCTACCGAACTTGCCGCTGTTGAAGTCGCGGAACGCCTGCTGGATTTCCGCGTCGCTGTTCATGACGAACGGGCCGTAGCCGACGATAGGCTCATCGATCGGTTCGCCGCTCAGCACCAGCAGCGCGACGTCGTTGTTGGCTTCAATCGTGATCGAATCCCCCGCCCGGTCGAAACGCACCATTTGGGTTTCGCGCACCACCTCTTCGCCGTTGACCAGGATCGCGCCATGCAGCATCACCAGCGCCAGCGTATGGCCTTCTTTCACCGTCAGCGTGGTGGTGTGGCCGGCATTCAGCTTCATATCCCACACGTTGAGCGGGCTGAAAGTGCGTGCCGGGCCGGCGTGGCCGCCAAAGTCACCGGCGATCACCCGCACCTGCCCTGCGCCGTCCGCCAGCGGAACCACCGGAATATCGGCGTTCAGCAGCGTCTGGTAACCGGGCTCGGCCATTTTGTCCTTGGCCGGCAGGTTGACCCACAGCTGCACCATTTCCATGGTGCCGCCCTTGCGCGAGAAGTCCCGCGAATGGAACTCTTCGTGCAGAATGCCGGAGGCGGCGGTCATCCACTGGACGTCGCCGGGGCCAATCACCCCGCCGCTGCCGGTCGAGTCGCGGTGTTCCACTTCGCCCTGATAGACGATGGTCACCGTTTCAAACCCGCGATGCGGATGCTGACCCACGCCGCGGGTGCCGGAGGCAGAGCGGAATTTGGTGGGCGCCGCGTGATCCAGCAACAGGAACGGGCTCATTTCCGCCCCCAAATCGTTATAAGAGAACAGCGAATTCACCAGGAAACCGTTACCGACCCAATGCGCTTCCGGGCTGTTGTGAATACCGAGGATTTTTTTCATCTTGAACTCCCGTTTCAGACCTCACGGCCTTAAGTTGATGGCAGAAGTTTAATCTGTCGGGGTTTGCTGCAGTAGTAGGCAAGATGTACACTCAGCGTTCTACAGGTAGAACGATAAGGGATACGATGCTGACCGATCTGAACGATCTGTTTTTCTTCGCCAGCGTGGTCGATCACCAGGGATTTGCTCCCGCCGGCCGGGCGCTGGGCATTCCCAAATCCAAGCTCAGCCGCCGCGTGGCGCTGCTGGAAGAGCGGCTGGGCGTGCGCCTGATCCAGCGCTCGACGCGGCGTTTCTCGGTGACCGAGGTCGGCCAAAACTATTACGCACACTGCAAGGCGATGCTGGTGGAAGCGGAAGCGGCGCAGCAGGCGATCGAACAGACGCGCGCCGAGCCCTGCGGCACGGTGCGTATGTCGTGCCCGGTGGCGATCCTGCACACCCGCGTCGGCAGCATGGTGGCGGCCTTTATGGCCGACTATCCGAAGGTGACGGTGCATCTGGAGGCCACCAACCGCCGGGTGGACGTGGTGGGGGAAGGGTTGGATCTGGCGATCCGCGTGCGGCCGCCGCCGCTGGAAGACAGCGATCTGGTGCTGAAGATCCTGGCGCAGCGCACCTGGTGCGTCGCCGCCAGCCCGGCGCTGGTGCGCACCCTCGGGCCGGCGCACACGCCGGAAGACCTGCGTAAATACCCGACGCTCGATCTCGGCCCGGCGCGCGCTCAGCACCAATGGCGGCTGACCGGCCCGCAGGGTGAACGGGTCGAGTGGGAACACACGCCGCGGCTGGTCACCGACGACATGCTGATGCTGCGCACCGCCGCCATCGCCGGCGCCGGCATCGTTCAGCTGCCGGCGATGATGATGCGTGACGACATGCTGCGCGGCGAACTGGTCCAGCTGCTGCCCGGCTGGCAGCCGCAGGGCGGCGTGGTGCATGCGGTCTACCCGTCGCGCCGCGGTTTATTGCCGGCGGTGCGGCTGCTGCTCGATTATCTGGGCGAGCAGTTCGCCAGCATCGAAGAGGAGTGATCAGGCGGTAATTTCGATCGCGTTGCCGTCCGGATCGCGGATGACGGCCTCATAGAAGCCGTCGCCGGTCCAGCGCGGCGCGGACTGCAGGATACCCTCCTGCTGCGCGCGCTGCGCCAACCGGTCGACCTGCCGTTCATCCCCCAGCGACAGCGCGATGTGCGCCCAGCCCACCCGTTCTTCCAGGGCCTGCGCCGGCAACAGCGTCGGCACGCGCATGATCTCCAGCGTCGGCCCGGCCGCCAGGCTGACGAAACGGGAAACAAACCCCGGCCGGTTGCGGCTGACGTACTCCTCACCCGCCTCACCGTTGAAATAGCGCTGCCAAAACGCCAGCTGCGCGTCGATATCACGGGTCCACAGGGCAACATGGGCTATTTTCATCATCATTCTCCGGTCGGTAAATCGCTGTGCCAAACCTGGCCGCCGCCCTGCGCCACCTGCAGCTCGAGCTGCGGGTGCGCGCCGCGCGCCGTCACCAGATGATCCACCCGCCCGGCGGGCAGGAAGGGGTAAGGGGCGTAGGTATTGAGCTTGTCGCGGGTACACAGCACCGCCACGCTGCCGGCGCGCGTCAGCAGCCGCTTTTTGAAGGTGGCGTCCTGGTAGCTCAGCGCGGAGAAGCCGCCGTCCGGGTCGTAGGCGCAGATGCCGGTGAACACCAGATCGAAATGGAAACCATCTATCTCTTCCGCCGCCTTGGCGTCCACGCAGCCGCCAACCTGCGCATCCAGCTCACCGCCGATCAGGATGGTGCGGATCCCCGGCCGTTCCAGCATTTTGCCGGCGATGCTCAATGCATTGGTCACCACCGTCAAACGCCGATCGCGCGGCAACATATCCGCCAGATACAGGTGGGTGCTGCCGGCATCGAGGAAGATCAGCTGCTCTTCACCGATCAACCCCAGCGCGGTCTGCGCCAGCGTCAGCTTCTCATCACCGCTGAGCGCCATGCGCGCCGCAACGGGGCCTTCGGCCGGCGTCGGCGCCAGCGCGCCGCCATAGATACGTTTACACAGGTTCTGCGCCGCCAGCTGGCGCAGATCGCGGCGGATGGTGGCTTCGGTGGTATTCAACCGCTGCGCCATCTCCAGGGCCAGCACCCGCCCCTGTTGGCGAAGCGCGTCGAGAATGGCCTGGTGGCGTTCATTCGGTAACAGTTTGGACATCGCGTAAATCCGGTGACGCTAAAGTGATCACAAATGTACACAAACGTACAAAATCGAACAATCATTTTTTTCGCCACGCTGAAGCGGCGGCGCTCGTCTAGACTGAGAGTGACATCACCGATAAGGGATTATGACGCGATGACCTCCGCCGTGCTTTATACGCTGTTTCCCGCCGCAGCCACCGTCATCGGCGCTGCGGTGGCACTCTATCGCCGCCCCGGTGCCGCCACGATGCGCGTCATCCATCACTTTACCGCCGGCATCGTTTTTGCCGCCGCCGCCACCGAAATCCTGCCCGATCTCAAGCAGCAGTCGCCTTTGGCCGTGTTGCTGGGCGGCGCTGCGGGGGTGCTGTTAATGCTGTTGGTTAGGCAACTGGGTGAAAAAGCGCAGGGGCCGGTCGGTTTTATCGCCGCGGTCGGCGTCGATATCTTTATCGATGGGCTGGTGCTGGGTATTGCCTTCGCGGCCGGTGCCAAGGCCGGTCTGCTGTTGACGCTGGCGTTGACGCTGGAAGTGCTGTTCCTGGGGTTGTCGATCGTCGGCGATTTGAAAGACTTTCTCGGCAGGCGGCTGCGGGCCATGGCGGCGATAGTCGGCCTGGCGCTGCTGCTGCCCATCGGTGGCCTGCTGGGGGCGCCGGTGGCCATGCTGGGCGCATTTTGGCTGACCGCCTTTTTGGCCTTTGGCCTGATCGCCCTGCTCTACCTGGTCACCGAGGAGCTGCTGGTCGAAGCGCATGAAGGCGGAAAAGAGACACCGTTCGCCACCGCGATGTTCTTTGCCGGCTTCCTGCTGCTGTTGCTGTTAGAGGAAGGTTTGGGGTAAAAAAACAGGCATTTCATGGCGCATGCCGCCCGGAGGCAACGCTTTGGCTATACTGAGGCAGGCGAAGTTACCGTAGACGTAACGGCTTGGGCGTAAAGGGAAAACGATGTTATTGACGATCGCAAGGTGGCTGTTTCAACTCCCCGGGAAGCTGTTCGGGCTGATTTTTAAAAATCGCCTGAGGATATTTTTGTTCTTTATGCTGGTCGCCATCGCGGTGCTCGGCGCCAAGCGCTATCTGCGCGCTCATCAATATGACGACGAGTTCAGCCTCGCCGCCCCCACCGATTACAACCGCGCGATAAAGCGCGAAATGCCGCTGCGCGAGGCGCGTGAACAGTGCGGGGGGCCGCTGCACGACAATGCCGGGCAGCCGTGGCCCGCCTCAGCCGGTTATCTGCACCAGCCGACGCGGCTGCCCGCGACCGGTCTGCATCGGCTGACGCTGGATAATCAGGGCAACGATTTCGCGGTGCTGGTCAAGCTGGAAACGCCGACGGCGCCGCAGCAGCTGGCGGAAGTCTTTATTCCGCCCGCCGGCAGCTTCGAGGTGAAAATCAATGCGGACGCGGAACACGTCATGAAAATCAAGAACATCAAGACCGGCTGCATGTTCCGCTCCCGGCCGTTCAACCTGGATAAACAGAGCGATTGGCGCATGCCGCTGACGCTACAAAAAGACGGCAGCCTGCAGCTGCAGTCGATAGGGGATCGCCAATTCTGATCGGGCGCCGGGCGGAAGCGCCGGCGCCGCGAGGGTTACTTTTTCACCGGGTGATCGCGGCGGAACAGTTCCCAGCTTTCAATTTCCTGCCCACTCGGCAAGGTGCAGGTGGAATACTGGCCTGCCGCGTTCTCTTTGGCATTCAGCTTGCCGCCGATTTGGGTGCAATACACGTCGGCCGGGTTCGCCATGCCGATCGGTTTCACCTGCGGCGGTGGCGGCGCATCGTTGGATTTCACGGAACACCCCTGCAACATCGTCATCCCCGCCAACAGGGAAAGCATCAACGTTTTTTTCATTTTTCCAGCTTATGCAAAAAAGAACGGCGGAGCGCTCCGCCGTTCGTTCATCATGAAATAAAGGATTTGCCCTGTTTCAGCACCAGATCGCAGGCTTTTTGCTTCACCTTCTCGGTGATCTGCGAGGTGCCCAGGCTGTTCAGATCCAGGCTCTTGCCTTCGCCGGTCTGCAGCAAGCCGCCCAGGCCCTGCTGATAATCCTGGCTCTTGGCGTTTTCGGTGCTGGTGATGCCCAGCTTGCTGAGCAGCTGATCTTTCACCCCTTCGGCACCGTTAGCCGACAGCACGTTGTTTTTCACACAGTACTGCAGGATACCGGCGGCATTGGTCATGCTGCTGGAGCTCAACGCCTTGTCGCCACCGTTCAACAGGCCGGTCAGCGAGGAGAGCGACATGCCGCCGCTGCTGTCGCCGCCCGACTTGCTCAGTTCGCCCGCCGCGCTGCTGAGGGAATCCATCAGCCCGGCAGCCTGAGTGGCGCCGCTGGCCAGGGTAGCGGACAGCGCCAAGGCCAGCAGTAAACGATGTTTGGTGATCATAGTGGTAAAACTCCTGTAATAACGGCATGCGATCGGCGCAGCGCGCCGGGATACCCTTCCGACGCCGCCGGCGGCGACAAGTTCCTTTTATCTCGCCGCCGCGCCGTTTTTCGGAATTCAGGAAATTTAGAACTGCCAGCGCAGCCAGGCGAAGAACACGTTGCCGTTGTTATAGGTGCCGGGAATGTAGGTCGCCTGGAACGTCAGCCGCTGATAGCCGATAGAGGCCAGCGGCAGCGGTGCCGGGATAGGAATGTATTTCCAGTTGTCACGCGCGGTGACGCTGGCGGTGAAGCCCAGCCCCAGGCGGAAATCCTTGTCATCCAGCGGGCGCCAGATCTTCTCGCAGGCGTAGCCGCCGATCGGCTCCCACTTGTTGAAGGAATCCTTGAACGCCATGATGTAGATGCCGTGCCAGTCACCGTCGCTGTCGTAGCGGGAGATACCGTAACCGGCCCCCCACGGGCGCTCGTTGTACTTATCGATATGTTCATCATCGTAAGTCCAACGGTTGTGCCAGGTGATGGCCGGAATATAGAGATCGTGGTTAGGCGAGTTGTTCCAGGTCTCCGCCACGTTATCGGTAAAACGCTGCCATAGACCCGGTTTTTCAGCCTGCGCGGTATTGCCACTTTCTGTACCAACCTCAGCGTAAGAAGGCAGTGCAGGAAATATCAACGCCAGAGAACATGCCAAAAGAGTCCGTTTGAGAAACATCGTAAAGCTCCTGTAAAAATACGGCCGAAGATTCTTACCGATAGCCCAGGCAAGATCAAGCTGTATCTAATTTATCCAACGCCCGTTGTGCTTTGGTTAAGTTTAGCACCGGAAAATTCCCGATAACTTTTAACAGGTTGTGCCGGCCTGCGTATGCTATCGCCTTTCGGGCGGCAAAGCCGTGGGAAAAGTCCGCTTTGTCGCACACGACTCGCGGGCAAGGTGCTTGACCAACACATCGACATCGAGACGGTTCACAAACTCCAGGGAATAAGAAGAATAGAGACCGAACAGGCGATTCTGGTGCCCGACCACCACCAGATCGATACCGGCCTGATGAATGAAATCGTTGACGTCCTTAAAGCGCCGGATAGTGACGATTTCCTTGACCGCAACCGGCGCCTCGACGGCGCTCACCAGCCGGCTCAGCATCGCCTTGGCGGCGATCACCTCCTGCGCCTGGCGATCTTTGACCAGCGCATCGCTGCCGTACTCCAGCTCCGCATAGTCGGCGTTGAGGTGGCCGACGGTGATAGCGATCGGCAGCCCGCCCACCATCGCTAGCGTTTGACGCAGTAACGGCAGCCCATCGCGCTCATCGTGAATCAGTACCAGAATGTGTCGATAGCTTTTCATCGCTCTTTCCCCCGTCAGTCAGTGCCACTGGGGCACCGCCCTCTTTGGTAGGTATACGCCATCTGCGCGCACGTAGAGAAAAGTTTACGTATCACTTCCCACGGAATGTGATGGCCACCACGTTATCTTAGCGACCGTGGCGGCGCATTTTAACGCCGGCCCGACGTGGCGCGCACCGCCGCCCCCGTAAAGCAAAGCTGACGGAAACCGACGAATAAAAAATGATCGCTGTTAATTTTTTGTTTTTAATTGGTTACAGAATGGTTTCTTGAAATAAGCGTGCGGCGGATCACCAAAATCCCCCTTTACGTCAGCGTCGGCTTTTCTTTTCCAGGCTAACTGCCGGGTACCGCCAGACAGGATTTAACGCGGCATCAAAAGTACCGGTAAACTCCCCCTGCGTCATGATAAATGCCAACGCGGCGCCGTTTCTCTGCTGATATTCCATCAAGGAAAAATACCGCCGCACGCCAATACGCAATACCCCTACTTTTTATGTATTACTCAATCGCGTAAAGCGCCGAATACAAACCGCCCATTTTTCGGCTGCCAACCCTATCTTGAACAAGTCGACGCTTTAAATAACTGTTAAAGCTAACGACACAACATCGCCAGCAATTTATTTTTGCTGATTTTCGCCTGACAAAATAAAGATAAATAATCCGGAGCAATCAATGAAAATAACTATCGGGTCATTCATTCTGCAACAGCTTCACGCCCTGAACGTCGATCGTATTTACGGCGTGCCCGGCGACTATAACCTCAGCCTGCTAGAGCTGCTGGAAAGCGACGACCGATTGGCGTTTATCGGCAACTGCAATGAATTGAACGCCTCCTACGCCGCCGACGGCTACGCCCGAATGAAAGGCGCCGGCGCGCTGATCGTCACCTACGGCGTTGGCGATCTGGCCGCGCTGTCCGGCATCGCCGGTGCCTATGCCGAATCTTCGCCGGTGATCTGCATTGCCGGCACGCCGCCGCTGCACGCGATGAAGAATCATCAGCTATTGCACCATACCCTGGGCGACGGCAATTTCGACAACGTCATGAACTGTTTTAAACAATTCACCGTTGCTCAAGCCTTGATTACGCCGGAAAATGCCGCGCAGGAAATTCCGCGCGTTATTTCCCGCGCCTGGATAGAGAAGAAACCGGTCTATTTACAGCTGCCTTCCGATATTTGCGACGTCGAAATTGAAATCACCGCAGCCGCAGCGGCGCCGCAGTTGCCGGCCAGCGATAAATACAATGTGCAATTAGCGGCGATGGCGCTGTTAACCAAAATAAAACGCGCACAGCGCCCGATCATGTTGATCGACCAAATGGTGGATCGCTATCAGCTGCAGCAGCGGGTTATCGAGGTCGCTCATCGCTTTGCCATTCCGCTGACCAATATGCCGACCGCCAAATGCATTATTCCGGAAGATACCGCCGGTTGGATGGGCGGCTACAGCGGCAACCTGTCGCGCCCCGAACTGTATGAACGCATGGCCCACTCGGACTGCGTGCTGAGCTTCGGCGTGCGTCTGGTGGACTCCACCACCGGCTATTTCTCGCAGCAAATTCCCGCCGCCGCTCAGGTGGATATCCAGCCGTTCTCGCTGAAGCTGGACAACACCTCCTACCCGGCGGTGGCGGCTGCGGATCTGCTGCAGGCGCTGCTGGATCTGAGTGAAGACGCGCCGGTACAGCCCCTGGCGCCGCTGCCCGATCCACGAGAGAAGCTGGCGACGCCGAGCGATACCCCCATCGACCAGGCCTATCTGTGGCAACGGATCCAGCGATTTGTCCGGGCAGATGACGTGGTAGTGGTGGAAAACGGCACCTCGGGCGCCGCCATCGGCGGCATGCGCATGCCCGGCGGCGTCAAGGTGGTCAACCAACCGATCTGGGGTTCGATCGGCTATACCCTGCCGGCGCTGCTCGGCACCCTGATGGCGGCGCCGAAGCGCCGGCATCTGCTGTTCATCGGTGACGGCTCCTTCCAGCTCACCGCGCAGGAAGTGTCTACCCTGCTGCGCTGCGAGCAAAAGCCGATCATCTTCCTGATCAACAACGACGGCTACACCATCGAGCGTTATATCCTCGGCGAAAACTCGTCCTACAACGACATCGGCCCGTGGGACTACGCCAAACTGCCGGCGGTGCTGAATACTCAGGCGCAGCCGTTCAGCGTGGCGGTGGAGACCACGCAGCAGCTGGAAATGGCCCTGGAACGCGCCTCGCGGCAGGATCGGCTGGCGTTTATCGAGGTGAAAGTGCCGATGATGGACACGCCGCCGGTGATGAAAGAGTTCTGCAACCGCTGCAACAGCTTTAACTTCGGCCTGACCAACCCACGCCGCAGCGCCTGAGGCGCTACCGCGCCGCCGGTGGTTCAGGCCACCGGCGGCATTTTTTTATGTCGTTACCCGCCGGCGCGCGCCATGCAGCGCTGGCGGCGTTCGTCCACCCGCTTGGCGAACCAGGCGGTGGTCAGCTTGCGGGTGATTTTCGGGCTCTCCAGCTGGATACCCGGCAGCATCTCTCGCGGCAGCTTGCCGCCCGCCAGCGCGTAGACCTTCTTATACAGGTCGGTGTCGGCAAAGCCGGCCGTGTCGCCTTTCTCGAGCGCCCGGCGAATGGCGCTGTCGCTCATGTTCAGGCGCTTGCCGAGCGTGCGCACCGCCAGCTCGGTCGAGCCGGGCTTGTCGCTGCCGAAGTCGATCAGGTCGCCGTCCAGCGCCAGCGGAATCGCGCTCGCCCGGCTGACCGCGTTTTGGAACGCCGCGTTGCGGCTGGCGTACCAGCCGGCGTTGAAGTCGGCAAAGCGATAAATCGGCCGGCTGTAATCGACCGGATACCCCAGCAAATGCATAATGCCGAAGTACATGCCACCGCGCCGGCTGAAGACTTCGCGGCGAATCGAGCCGTCGATCGGATAAGGGTACCCTTTGGCGTGCGCCTCGGCGAAGGCGACGCTCACCTGCATCGGGCCGCCGGTATGTACCGGGTTTAAATGCCCGAACAGCTTCTGCCCCATCGGCACGCGGTCGATCATGTCATCGAAGATATCGCTCAGATCCTTCTCGGTACGCACCTTATCCAACCGCTCGCTGTAGCTCTTCCCGTTCGACGACGAGATCTTCAACGCGGTGTGCACCAAAAAGTTCGGGATGTGCATCTGATCGGCACGGCGATCGATCTCCTTCCAGGCGATCTTCGGCAGCCCCGGCACCTGCGGGTTGGCCTGGAACGTCGATTCCTGTTCGGTCACCGCCAGCACCGAACACAGGTTCTCATCGCTCGGCTCGATGCCCTGCGCGGCGAAGGCGGCGGTAATATCGGTAGCCCAGCCCTGACGATCGCCGGCGTTGGCCGGGATCAGCGTCATCAGTCGGGCTTTGACGTCGGCGGGGCGCGCCGCCGGCGCCGTGGTGGGGGTTTTACTGGTACAGCCCGCCAGCGCCAGCAGCGCGGCCAGGCTCAGCCAACGGAAGGGCGTCGGGTGAAATAAACGAGGTATCGGCATCTTTTCCCTGAACGTGATGACATGAACAGCACTGAAATTAGCCCAGCCGCCGCGCACAATCCAGTATAAAGATATCGCCGCGCCTTCCCGTCAGGCCGCTATGTTCAAACGCCTCATAAAGATGTATTTTATATACATCATATAAATCACTTTGCTTGCCCAGCCAGAGGAGCCCCTTATGGAGCAGCAGCTGCTTTGCTATAAAACCCTGCCGGAATGGAACAGCGACACGCTGCCGGAAGCTTTCCGCCAGCGCCACAACACCCAGAGCGGCACCTGGGCGAAGCTCACCGTCCTGAGCGGCAGCCTGACGTTCGCCATGATGACCGAAGACGGCGCCACCACCGAGACCTGGCAGTTCAGCCCCGAAAGCCAGCCGCCGTTTATCGCGCCGCAGCAGTGGCATCGCATCGTTTCCTTCTCGGACGACATGACCTGCCGGCTGGCGTTTTACTGCACGCCGGAAGATTACTACCACAAGAAATACGAACTGACGCGCACCCACTCTGAAGTGATCGAGGCGGCGGCGCGCATCGCGCCGGGCAAGGCGCTGGATCTGGGCTGCGGCGGCGGCCGCAATTCGCTCTATCTCAATCTGAAAGGTTTCGACGTCACCGCCTGGGACAAGCACGCGCCGTCGATAGACCGCCTCAATCAGATCATCGACGCCGAGCAGCTGACCCGCCTGAGCGCCAGCGTGCAGGATCTCAATACCCACCGCTTCAGCGGCGAATACGACTTCATCCTGTCCACCGTGGTGATGATGTTCCTCGAACGCCAGCAAATTCCGTCTATCGTGCAAAACATGCAGGACAGCACCGTGCGCGGCGGCCATAACCTGATCGTGGCGGCGATGGATACCGAGGATTATCCCTGCCCGCTGCCGTTCCCGTTCACCTTCAGCCCGGGTGAGCTGAAGCATTATTATCGCAACTGGGAGATCCTCAAATACAACGAAGACGTCGGCCAACTGCACAAGACCGACGCCGCCGGCAACCGCATCTCGCTGCGCTTCGCCACCCTGCTGGCGCGCAAGCTATAGCGCGTCGTGAAAGATAACCCCCAGCGTGTGGCGTTGGCCGGCGTGTATCCGGCTGACGCCGTGGCGCAGATTGACCCGATAGTAGCCTTTCACTCCCGCCACCGGCCGGTGATGCACGGCGAACACTACCGCGTCGCCCTGCTGCAGCGGCACCACCTCAGGCCGACTCTGCATCCGCGGCCGCTGTTCGGTCAGCACGAATTCGCCGCCGGTGAAGTCCCGTTCAGGGGCGGAAAGTAAAAACGCCACCTGCAGCGGAAACACCCGCTCGCCGTACAGATCCTGATGCAGGCAGTTGTAATCCCCCGCTTCGTAACGCAACAGCAGCGGCGTCGGCCGCCGTTGGCCGGCCCGGTGGCATTCGGCCAGGTAGGCCTCGTGTTCGGCGGGATAGCGCGCCGTCAAGCCCAATAAGGTATTCCAGCGGTTGGCCACCGGTGCCAGCCGTGCATACATCAGGCTGCGCACCTCGGCCACCGGAAGCGGCAGCGGATAGGCGAAATACCGGTACTCGCCGCGGCCAAAACCGTGCTTCGCCATCACGATGCAGCTGCGGAAGTGCGCATCGTGCGGGTAGAGCGCCGCCAGCTCGCGGCACAGGTCTTGGCTGAGCACGCCAGGCAGCCGCGCGCAGCCCTGCGCATCGAGTTCGCGTTCGATTGCCGCCCAGTCCAATTCGGCCAGCCGCGCCGCCAGCAGGCCGCTCATCGCTGCGCCTCTTTTTCCAACAAGGCTTGCTTGCGCTCGACGCCCCAGCGATAGCCGGACAAGGCGCCGTCGTTGCGCACCACCCGGTGGCAGGGGATCGCCACCGCCAGCACGTTGGCGGCGCAGGCGCCGGCCACCGCGCGCACCGCTTTGGGCGCGCCGATGCGCCGGGCGATATCGGCATAGCTGACGGTTTCGCCGACCGGTATCGCCCGCAGCGCCTGCCAAACCCGCTGTTGAAACGCGGTGCCGCGAATATCCAGCGGCAGCGCCAACCCGTTCTCCGGCGCTTCAATCAACCCCACCACCTGCGCCATCAGCGCTTCATACTGCGCGTCGCCGCCGATCAGCTCGGCATTAGGGAACTTGTCCTGCAGATCCTGCACCAACCGCTGCGCATCGTCCCCCAGCAAAATGGCGCAGATGCCCACCTCACTCTGTGCCGCCAGGATCTCGCCCAGCGAACAGCGCCCGACGGCGAAATGGATGCGCATGCCTTTGCCGCCCGCCCGGTAAGCCTTCGGCGTCATGCCCAGCGCGGCGTTGGCTTGCTGGTAGAAGCGGCCGTTGGCGCCATAGCCGGCGTCGAAGATCGCGTCAGTCACCGTCTCCTGCTGCGTAAGACCGGTGCGCAGCCGTTGGCTGCGCTGCGCGTCGGCATAGCCTTTCGGCGTCAGGCCGGTGATCGCTTTGAACAACCGGTGGAAATGGTATTGGCTCAACCCGACGTGGCGCGCCAGCGTCTGCAGCGACGGCGCTTTCTCCGCCCGTTCGATATAGCGGCAGGCCTCAGCTATCTGCCGCGCATGCTGCTCCGTCAACGGCGTCAGCCCCTGGCGGCAGCGTTTGCAGGGCCGATAACCCGCTGCCTCCGCCTGCTCGGCGTCGTCGAACAGCTCCACGTTTTGCCGGTTCGGCTGGCGTGACGGGCAAGAAGGTGAGCAATACACGCCGGTGGTTTTCACCGCGTAGATAAAGCGGCCGTCGGCGTGCTTGTCGCGGCTGACGATCGCCAGCCAGCGCGGATCGGCGCTGTCGATTACGTTTTTCATCATCCGTTCCTCACTGCGGTTTCGATGTTAACCAGCATAGTGACGGGCCGTTGGCGAAACACGCCGACTCTTGCTTTTTAATTCGGCGCCGACGTTTTCGACAATGTTTCGACAATTTTTAACCAACAACATGAAGTTTATTACGTTGCCAACCCGGTTGCACAGCGTTAGGATCGCGGCCGGCCACGGGCGTGGCCAGTGTTTTTGCCTGTTAGTTGCGCGCATGGAGAGGTTATTGTGTTAGAGAGTTTTGGCGTCCTGAATTTATGGACCTATTTGGCCGGGGTGGTCTTCATTATCATTCTGCCGGGGCCGAATACGCTGTACGTGCTGAAAACCGGCGTATCGCGCGGCGTGCGCGCCGGCTACACCGCAGCGCTCGGCGTATTCATCGGTGATGCGATCCTGATCTTCTGCGCCTATATCGGCGTGGCTTCGCTGATCCGCACCACGCCGTTCCTGTTTACCCTGGTGCGTTTTCTCGGCGCGATTTACCTGCTGTTCCTCGGCGCAAAAATCCTCTACGCCACCTTCGTGCAGAAGGCGCAGGCGCAACAGCAGCAGATTGAGGGCGGCCACAGCATTCTGCGCAAGTCGCTGACGCTGAGCCTGACCAACCCGAAAGCTATCCTGTTTTACGTGTCGTTCTTCGTGCAGTTCATCGATTTCAACTACGCGCACACCGGGCTGTCGTTCACCATTCTGGCGCTGATCCTCGAAGCCGTCAGCTTTATCTACATGAGCACGCTGATCTTCTCCGGCGCGATGCTGGCGCATTTCTTCAATCACAAGAAAGGCCTGGCGAAGCTCGGCAACGGCCTGATCGGCCTGCTGTTCCTCGGCTTCGCCACCCGTCTGGCAACCCTGAGTTCGTGATCCCTCCCGGCCGGCGCCCGCCGGCCGCGGTTTACTCGTTCGTCACGGCAAAATGACACGCAGGGCAAACCGAATGTCAGGCAGACCAAAGCCGCCGCTTTCCCGCTGATCTAGACTTGCAGGGTTAACGATAACCTGATGAGCCTGATCGGAGGATGTATGTCTGACAATACCGTAGCCGTGCTGGATAGCGTGTCGCGTTTTCTCGATCGTCAGCATGGGCTGTATATCGACGGCCAGTGGCGCGCGTCCGCCGCGGAAGGCCGCCTGGCGGTGTATAACCCCGCCAATGGGCAGCAGATCGCCACCACCGCCGACGCCAACGAACACGACGTCGCGCTGGCGGTGCAGTCCGCCCACAAAGCCTTCAGCGAAGGCGTCTGGGCACAGCGTCTGCCGGTAGAGCGCGAACGCATCCTGCTGCGCTACGCCGATTTGGTGGAGCAACACGCCGAGGAGCTGGCGCAGCTGGAAACCCTGGAGCAGGGCAAGTCCATCAACATCGCCCGCGCTTTCGAAGTCGGCAGCACCCTGAACTGGATGCGCTACACCGCCGGTCTGGCGACCAAAATCACCGGCCAGACGCTGGACGTCTCCATTCCGATGCCGCCGGGCGCCAAATATCAGGTTTATACCCGTAAAGAGCCGATTGGCGTGGTCGCCGGCATCGTGCCCTGGAACTTCCCGCTGATGATCGGCATGTGGAAAGTGATGCCGGCGCTGGCGGCAGGCTGCTCCATCGTCATCAAGCCGTCGGAAACCACCCCGCTCACCCTGCTGCGCATGGCCGAACTGGCGAGCGAAGCCGGCGTGCCGCCGGGCGTGTTCAACGTGGTCACTGGCCGCGGCACCCTGTGCGGCAAGGCGCTGACCGAACATCCGCTGATCGCCAAAGTCAGCTTTACCGGCTCCACGCCGGTGGGCAAAAGCATCGCGCGCGCGGCGGCGGATCGCCTGACCCGGGTGACGCTGGAGCTGGGCGGCAAAAACCCGGCCATCGTGCTGAAAGACGCCGATCCGCAGCAGGTGATCGAAGGCCTGATGCTCGGCAGCTTCCTCAACCAGGGGCAGGTGTGCGCCGCCAGTTCGCGGATTTATATCGAAGCGCCGATCTATGACCAACTGGTGGCCGGTTTCGAACAGGCAGTGAAATCGCTGTCGGTCGGGCCTGGCATGGACACCGGCGCGCAAATCAACCCGCTGGTGTCGCTCGCGCACCGCAACAAGGTGGCGGCCTACCTGGACGATGCCCGGTCGAAAAACGCCGAGCTTATCGGCGGCGCGGCCGGGCCGGATGCCAATGGCTTCTACATCCCGCCAACGCTGGTGATCAACCCGGACGACAGGCTGAACCTGACGCGCGAGGAAGTGTTCGGCCCGGTGGTTAACCTGATTCGGGTAGCGAGCGCCGAAGAGGCATTGAGCAAGGCCAACGACACCGACTTCGGGCTGACCGCCAGCCTGTGGACCACCAGCCTGCAGAAAGCGATGGCGCTGACGCCGCGCATCCAGGCCGGCACCGTGTGGGTCAACACCCATACGCTGATCGACCCGAACATGCCGTTCGGCGGGTTCAAACAGTCGGGCAGCGGCCGTGACTTCGGCCCGGATTGGCTGGATGCCTACACCGAAACCAAATCGGTCTGCATCCGCTATTGAGTGAGGCGGCGCGGGCCTGGCCCGCGCCCTGACTTATTGATATTGCCGGCGGTACTCGCTCGGCGACATGCCGAAACGCTGCTTGAAAGCGGTCGAGAAATGGCTGTGATCGGCAAACCCCCAGTCGAGGCCGACTCCGGCCAGCTTTTCCTGCCCGGCGGCACTGCGCAGCGCCTGCGCGCACAGATCCAGCCGGCGGTTTCTGATGTACTGCGCCACCACCAGCCCCTGACGGGCGAACAGCCGATACAGGCTGCGCAGCGACACCCCCAACTCGGCCGCCACCCATTCCGGGCGCAGCTGTGCCGACTGAATATGCCTGTCGATCAACGCCAGCGCCTTGTCGAAAACCGGCTGTTGCCCCTCCGGGCGCGCCTGTTCGAGCGCCAGCGCCGGGCGCAGCAGCGCCGCCAGCGCATTCAGCACCGCTTCGCTTTCCGCCGCGGCGAGCTGAGGATCCTGCATGCTGCTCAGCACCAGCTGGCGGCTGAGGCGCACCGCGCTGAGCTCGGCCCCCAGACGCTGGGCACAAGGCGGCGGCACCGGCAGGCAGCCGCGCGGCAACAGCAGTGAGATTTGGCGTGAATCGCGCTGGAAGGTGAAGCTGCTGGGCCGTGAGGCGTCGATCAGCGTGATGTCGCCGGGAGAGAGCACCGTCTGGCTCTCGCCCTGTTCCATCAACGCGCTGCCGCGCAGCTGGAAGACGGTAAAAAAGTGCGCGCCGTCGCTGCGGGCGATCTCGCGCGACGTGCGGTACAGCCGGGCCTGAGACACGTCGACCACGCTCAGGCGCAGCGCATGGGCGCGGAATTCCTGCATCGCCCCGCTGAAGCCCGGCCCCAGCGTTTTCGCGCAGAATCGGCCGCAGGCGGTGTTGATTTTCCCCAGCCACTCTTCGAAGCCGACGTCCCGGAGCGTTGCCAATGCCGTCATGATCTCTCCCTTCAAACAGCAGCGGTGCTGCGCCGTTGAACAGAAAAACACCATAACAATCCGTTAACACACAATCAATGGCGAGCGGGGGATTTGGCGCCGCGATCACAGTTCACCCGGCGCCCGTCATCAATCCGCCACGAAACCGTCATCTCATCGTCACAGGCCTCGCCAAAGATACAGACTGCTCCCCTTTCACTTTGACACCCTGGACATGACCCGATGAAATCGTTGCAGAAATCCGTTTTAGCGCTGTGTTTGTTTACCACCAGCGCCCTGACCGCGTTCCACGCGCAGGCGGCAGAGGAAGCCCAACCGTTGACCACCGCGCAGCAGGTGGATCTGACCCACATCCTGCCGCCGCCGCCGGCCAACGACTCGGCGCAGACCCAGCGCGAACTGCGGGAAGTGCTCGACATGCAGCAGAAACGCACACCGGAAATGGCCAGCCAGGCCAAGGCGGATGCGGAAGAGAACGTCTGGGTGTACAGCAACGTGATGGGGCCGAAGTTCAACGCCAAAGCGTTGCCGGCCGTGAGCGCCTTCTTCGATCGCATCGTCGCCACCGAAGCGGCGGTGGTCGATCCGGCGAAAGATTTCTGGAAGCGCCCGCGCCCGCATATGCTGGACAGCCGCATCGAGCCGATCGTCAAGCGCTCCAGCTCCGGTTCCTGGCCTTCCGGCCACACCACGCTGGGCACGCTGATGGGCATCACCCTGGCCAATATGGTGCCGGAAAAGCGCGCCGCCATCATGACGCGCGCCTGGCAATACGGTGACAACCGAGTGGTAGCGGGGATCCACTACCCTTCCGATATCGAGATGGGCCGCATCGCCGGCAGCGTGATCAGCCAGCAGCTTTCACAGCAGCAGGATTTCCAGCAGCAGTACCGGCAAGCGCGCGACGAGCTGCGCCTGGCGCTGGATTTGCCTGCGGAAAAATAGACCCGGCGGCTAACACCGGGCCCTGACGGCCCGGTTTACGGCTGTTTGTCCAACAGGTAACGCACCACCGCCGCGTACGCTTTGGCGTAGCCTTCGACGCTGGTGCTGGCCATGCCGGCATTGTCTATCTTGTATTTGCCTGCCACGTAGAACGATGGGGTGCCGCGCACCTCGAATGCTTTCACCGCTTCGTTCTGCTTGGCGATCAATCCTTTGACCAGCAGGCTGTGACGCGCGTTTTCATAGGTAGCGGCATCGATGCCGGCCGCCGTGAACACCCGCTGAATATCTTCGGCGCCGTTGACGGCGCGCTGTTTCTGCACCGCGTCGAACATCGCCCCTTCAATCTTGTCTTCCACGCCCAGCACCGTCGCCACCGCCCAGGCTTCGGTCAGCTCATTGCCCAGTTTACCCATCAGGCTGACGTGATATTTGGTGACTTTCTCACCGGCGGGCAACGCCTGCGCCACAGTACTGCCTACGCGGTAGGTATCGGCGAACTGATAGCAAGGGCCGCAGTAGAAGGAGAAAAATTCCACCACCGCCGGCGCGGCGGCCACCGGCTTATCCAGCCGGGTGTATTGCTCGCCCGCACGGTAATCCGCGGCCTGAACCGCGGGCAACGCCAACATCAATACGACGGCGGCGGCGAACGAACGCTTAACTTTTGCCAACATAAACACTCCTGGTTTCGATTATGAACATCGTCCTTAGCGGCGGTTTTTATAATCAAATAACCGGCAGAAGGCCAGTTTTTATTACCTTCTGTTTATGTGGGATTCAGTCAGCGCCCTTCGTAGCCGTCCCAATAGGCACCTACCGCTTCCTGCGACAGCACCTGGCGACGCTTAGGATTGTCGGAGCCGCTGTAGGCGCGATTGATGAAAATGGTCTTGTGTTCCATGTTCTGCTGGAACTCCGCGCTGGCCAGATAATCGGCCTTTTTCTGCGCCTCGCTGCGCGCCACGCCCGCCACCCGATCCTTTTTCCCCCATTGGTAGAACTGTTCGAACATCGGCACGGCGTTTTTAATGCTGCCGTTCACATCGGTGCGGAATTGCGGATCGAAGTCATCGCGCGTTTGATAAACGTAATGCTTGGCATGCAGCTCCGCGCTGCTGAGGTGGTGGGTGCAGGCGCTGAGCGCCAACAGCGGCAACAACAGCGCCGCGCTTTTCAGTTTTTTCATGTCGTCTGTCCCTGTCAGTGAGGAAGGTCCTTTAGCGCCAAGAGCATAGCGCCGGCCCCCGGTGAACGTCAAACGACAAAAAATCACATCATATTGTTTTATATTAATATTATATACATTGATTGGTATTCATTGCCTGAAACACTATGCTTTAACAGAACAGGGTAAACACTCACCGACAGCGAGGCGGCCAATGAAACCGATCGACAAAAACGTGGGGGAGTACGACCTCACGGCGGAAAAAAAAGCGGGCATGATCACCGGCACTATCCGCGGTGAACTGCCGGACAGCGACGCCAACCTGCCGCTGGTGCCCTTCTCCGGCACCTTCGCCGGCCCGAGCGTGGCCGACGCCATCGCCGATATCCAGCAACAGTTCCCCGACATCGAACCGGCGATTATCGACGACTTGCGCGAGGAACTGCTGAAGGCCGGGTTCTAAATCGGATCGCGGTGCCGCACGAACGGGCTGTAGACCGGCGCGCCGGGCTTCAGCGCCATATCGGCGTCAAAATCGTCATTGCGGTTGAACGGTACCGCCGGCCAGGCGGCAAGATCGCTTAAGCCTTCCCGATACGCCTGCGTCACCTGCGCCAAAGCGGCGTTCTGCGCCCGCCGCTCCTCGCCCGCCAACCCGCCGCGCACGCCATAGACCAGGAACGGCTCCAGCACGCTAAAGCCGATATAGTGCAGCGCATGCATGATCGGCCACAGCATCAACCGCATATCGCCGTCACGCCCGTCCGGCGCACAGGCCTGAGCGGAAGCGCCGGCGGTAACGGTCAGCAGCGCCCGTTTGCCGCGCATCACGCCGTTCTCATGGCGGTGGCGGCTGTCGTACACCCCGCCGTAAACGAACACCCGATCCATCCAGCCTTTGAGGATGGCCGGTGCGCCGAACCACCAGAAAGGGAACTGCAGCACCAGCGTATCCGTCCAGCGCAGCAGCTCGATATGCCGCCGAATCTCCGCCGGCAGCGCCTGGATCGTCCAGTGATGGCGCTGCTCCTGCATCGCATCGAACCTGTCCGCCTGCTTTCTGCTGGGGTAATGGCCGGCGCCTTCGCGCGGATCAAACCCCTCCTGATACAGATCGACCGTCTTCACCTGGTGCCCCTGCGCCAGCCAGGCCTGCCGCGCCTGTTCGGCCAAATGGGCATTGAAAGAATGTGGCTCGGGGTGAGCCAGCACAATCAGCACGTTCATCCTGTTTCTCCCGCGGTAAGGTGGTGCTGCTATGCTGTGGCTTTATCGCATCCTTGGCAATTACGCACCTGAAGGTAACCCCCCATGGCCTATCCCGGCGACGTCTATTCGAGTAAATGCTCCGCGCGCGATGCGCTGGCGCTGATTTCCGGCAAGTGGGTGATGCTGATCCTGCCCGCGCTGGCGCAGCGGCCGATGCGCAACGGCGAGCTGCTGCGCCGCATCGACGGCATTTCACAGAAGGTGCTGACGCAAACGCTGCGCCAGCTGGAACGCAACGGGCTGCTCGAACGGCTGGATTTAAGTGAAAAGAATCAGGCGCATGTGGAATACCGGCTCAGCGCCGTCGCCTGCTCGCTGGTCGAGACGCTGACGGCGCTGGACCGATGGGCGGAATACCATTTCCCCGAGTTGGACGCCGCCCGCGAGCGCTATGATGCCGACCGCAAGCGCGCGGCCGATTAAAGCGGTTTGGCCCGCAGCGTCTCGCCGCTGCGCACGAAGTTGCCCGCCCCCAGATGATGAATCGTATGCAGATCCGCATTGGCGGCGGTGAAGTTCCAGCGCCCTTGCTGGAACACCCGCTCGTCCGCCGCCGCGCTCAGCACCTCGCCGAAGCAGGTGTCGTATTTTTCCTGCGCGCCGCTTTCCGGCAATAAGCGGCACTCCAGCCACGCCACGCAGCCCTGTTCGATCAGCGGCACCTGCAGGGTGGCGCTCGGCGCGGCAGCGATGTGGAAGCGGGCGAACTTGTCGTCATCCAGCCCGGACACGCTGCCGACCGCGTAGGTGGCGTCGATGAACATGGCCGCCGGCACGCAAATGCCGAATGCGCCGCTTTCCTCGATCATTTGCCGGCTGTGCGCCCCTTTGTCCACCACGATGGCAATGCGCGGCGGGCTGAACTCCACCGGCATCGACCAGGCGGCAGCCATCACGTTGCGTTTGGCGCCGTCGCGGCTGCGGCTGGTGATCAATACCGTCGGGCCGTGGTTCAGCAGGCGGCTGGCGTGTTCGAGGGCGACAGGGCGAAAGTGGCTCATCGGGAAATCCTTGCGAGTGACTGATTGTCACGCAGTGTAGATCTGCGCTGCGGCGGCAGGCAACGCGGGGCGCACAGAATGCGCAGCTGAGGCGCTTGTTCCCCGTCGCGCCATCCGTTATCTATAGTTAAATCAATTCGCCGCTAACGGCTCCCCCCACCTGAGGATCTTGCCTTGACGTTTTCAAAACACCCTATCGCCGCGCTGGCGCTGGCAAGCGCCGGCCTGCTGTCGGCGGGCAGCGCGCTGGCCGCTTCCGATGCGCTGGTGTACTGCACCGTCGCCTCGCCGGAATCGTTCAACCCGCAGCTCTCCAGCTCCGGGCCGACCTTTATCGCCACCTCGCAGGTGCTGTACAACCGGCTGGTAACTCTGCGCGAAAGCGATAAAACCCCTGCCCCTTCGCTGGCCACCGAGTGGAGCGTCAGCCCGGACGGCAAGACCTACACCTTTACCCTGCGCCAGGGCGTGAAATTCAACAGCAACAAATATTTCACCCCAACGCGCGACTTCAACGCCGAAGACGTGGTGTTCACCGTGATGCGGCAGAAGGATCCCGCTAACCCGTATCACAAGGTCTCCGGCGGCAACTATGAATACTTCACCGACATGGGCCTGGATAAACTGATCGCCAAGGTGGAAGCGGTGGACGAGCATCACGTGCGCTTCACGCTGAGCCAGCCCAACGCCGCCTTCGTCGCCGACTGGGCGATGGATTTCGCCTCAATCCTGTCCGCCGAATACGCCGACGCCATGCTGAAAAAGGGCACGCCGGAATACGTCGACAACTGGCCGATCGGCACCGGGCCGTTCGCGCTGCAGCAGTACAAGCAGGATTCGCTGATCCGCTACATCGCCAACCCGCACTACTGGCAGGGCGAAGTGGCCAGCAAGCATCTGATCTTCTCGATTACGCCGGATCCGCAAACCCGGCTGGCCAAGCTGAAGACCAACGAATGCCAGATCATCCCCGCGCCGCTGCCGGAACAGTTCGCCGCCATCAAGGCCGACGGCAACCTGCAGCTGCACGACATCACCGGGCTGAACGTCGGCTATCTGGCGTTCAACACCCAGAAAAAACCGTTCGACAACCTGCTGGTGCGCCAGGCGCTGAGCTATGCAGTGGACAAGAAAGCGATCGTCGCCGCAGTGTTCAAAGACAGCGGCACGCCGGCCAACTCGCTGCTGCCGCCGGGCATGCTGGGCTACAACGATAAACTGCCGGAGTACGCCTACGATCCGCAGAAGGCGCGCGAGCTGCTGAAGCAGGCCGGGCTGGAGCAGGGCTTTGAGACCGACATCTGGTCGATGCCGGTACAGCGCCCCTACAACCCGAACTCGAAGCGCATCGCCGAGATGATCCAGAGCGACTGGGCGAAGGTGGGCGTGAAAGCCAAGATCGTCACCTGGGAGTGGGGCCAGTATCTGGCCGGGCTGCGCAAAGGCGAACAGCAGAGCGCGCTGTACGGTTGGGTGTCGGACAACGGCGATCCGGATAACTTCGCCACCCTGCTCGGCTGCGCCGGGGTGCAGAGCGGCGCCAACGTGGCGCGCTGGTGCGATAAGGATTACGACAGCCTGATCCAGCAGGCGATTCAGGAAAATCAGCCGCAGGCGCGCGCCAAGCTGTATCAACAGGCGCAGGTGATCTTCGCCAAACAGGCGCCGTGGCTGCCGCTGGCCACCGGCAAAGTGTTCTACGCCACCCGCAGCAACCTGAGCGGCTACGTGGTGGACGTGAACGGCAGCGACTTCGCCAAGGCCAAATTGAACTGATCCCAGGCGCCGCGGCGAGAGCTGCGGCGCTACCCGCCTCATCGCTTAATAGGCTGCCAGCCTCTGAACCTACCGCGCATTAACTTCACAACTTACGATGCTAGCGCCCTCCCCTGCCGCCAGGCATTTAATCCACTAAGTTCATAGCTTAATAAGCGGCGTAATCCCTGGCATTTTGCTTAAACTGCACGCAGGCGCTTTCCTCGCCTGTAACATTTCGTTACCATCGGCACACAGACCCTTTAACATCAAAAGGTAACCCGGTGCAGAACACCTACATGCCGTGGCAAATTCGCCTGCACTGGCTGGTGGCGATCCTGCTGGTCATCACCTGCGTCACCATCGAGCTGCGCGGCTTTGCCGAACCGGGCAGCGCCCCCTGGTACGTGCTGGTTGTCACCCACTTCAGCTGCGGCGTAACGGTGTTTGCGCTGATGATCGCCCGCCTGTTCCTGCGCTGGCGCCACCCTTCGCCCGCTATCGTGCCCAAACCGCCGAAGTGGCAAACCGGCCTGGCGCACCTGACGCACACCCTGATTTACCTGCTGCTGCTAACGCTGCCGGTACTGGGGGTGTACTCGCGCTATCTGGGCGGCAAGGAGTGGTATCTGTTCGGCCTGCCGATGCCGTTCGCCGACGTGGCGGATCGGCCGCAGGCGCGGATGATTATCGGCTGGCACAAAACGCTGGCGTCGTTCGGCTACTGGCTGATCGGCCTGCATGCCGCCGCCGCGCTGTTCCACCACTATATCGTCAAGGACAATGCGCTGGTGCGCATGCTGCCACTGATGAAAAAGCGCTGACTACCCGGCGCCAGGGATGAATTTTCGGGCCACGCCCGCTGACAGGGAATGACATGCAAACCCAATTTTTTAATGTGACCGTCGAGCAATGCGCTTGCCAACAGACGGCGCCCGACAACCTGGTGAGGATCATCGCTTCCGGCCAGACGTTCTTTTTTTACCGTGACGACTTCAGCGACAGCGAAAATCTGCTGGCCAGGCTCGCCGCCGGCGATCGGGTGAAGATCGGCGCCCACCGCCTGCAAGACGGCAGCTATTGGCTGCACTGGCTGCTACACGGCACTAAAGGCCGGCTGGAGCCAGACAGAACGCTGAAATACAAGCTGAAATACTTCGCCCTGCTGGTGCTGGGCGCGGCGCTGGCCGGCGGTTTCCCGGCGGCCTTTTTCATCATGGACCGAGAAGATTCCTGGCTGACCATCGCCCTGTTCTTTATCGCCATTATCGCCGGCCTTATCGGCATCGGCCTGGTGCTGTTCGTCGGTTCGGAGCTCCTGCTGATCGCGCACCGCGGCCGCAGGCGCCTGCTCAGGGCGCTGGATCGCGTGCTGCAGGGGCAAGACGTCACGCCGCCCGGCTCGCTCAGCCTGAAAATTCCCGGCATCAAATACCGGGCCGTCCGTGCAGACGCAACGCCAGTGCCCACAACGCAACAAACCGAGTTCCCCCTCCCTGACGGCGTCGAGGCCTCCGGCATCGAGACGGTCAACGCCCTGAGCTACGAACTCCTCCACTATGAGATCCCGCGGCAGGTGCAGTATTTGGACACTTATGCGTGGCGCCAGAAGGAGACGCACTTCGCGTTGACGACCCGCGCGCTCAACGTCCCCAATACCAAACTGCATCCGGTATTTCGTCGGCAGCATCCGCTTTTCATCGCCAAAGGCGATTCGCTGCAGGTGTTGTATTGCGAGAACGACACCGTCCCCGAGCTGCCTACGGTGCGTGGGATCATCAATCACCGCGATCGCCAGGCCTATCTCATCGGCGGCAGCCGCTACTTCACCGAAGCCGGCCTTAACCTGAGCACGCGCGTCGTCTTCATCCTCGGCGCGATCATGATGTGTTTGATGCTCGGCCTGATCGTGTGGGATAACGCCGATACCCCAGCGGGCGTTTACCTGGATGCCTGGACCCTGAAGCGCCTCGGCAGTGAATTGCCGCCGATTCTGCTGCTGCTGATGCTGATGATCAGCGGCCTGGCGCTGCTGATCGAGGGCTTCGCCCAGATCTGTCGCCTCTACGCTTTTGAGCAGCACCGCACGTTTAAGACGTTCAAATACCTGCGCAATCTGCGCCGCAGGCTATGGCGGCAGGAGCAGGTGACGGAGCTGAAATGATGACGTTAGCGCTTTATAAAAGACCCCTTATTATCCTGACGCTGTTTTTGGCCAGCGCGCTGGGCGTCTATTTTCTCGCCCCTGAGCAACGCTATGCACAGTGGCAATGGACCCAGAGCAACGAGGCCTTGCCGACGATAGCCCGTTACGATCTCATCCACAGCTACCCGGCGCAGGACGGCGCTCTGCTGCTCATCAGCAAAAGGAGCGAACGCGGGGCTTACAATAGCTTTTACGGCTGGGCGGCCAACTACCTGAGCCAGGTGTTATTCACCGGCCCGAAGGGGCTGCAGATGCTGGGGCAACTCGACGAGTTGATCTACGATGCGGTTTGCGTCGAGCAGGAGTGCGTGCTTTTTCTGTCCAAGGGGCGCAGGCTGGTCGATGTGCAACGGGGCACCATCGGGCCACTGATCCCCTGGCCGGAGGGTGACGACAACCTGCCTTCCTTTATCGGCGGCAAACTGGTGGCGCTGCCGGGGACACGCGCGCTGTATTTCATCAGCACCGAAGGCGTATTCTACAGCCCGGACTTTGGCACCCATTGGCAGCAAACGCTGGATCTGCCGGCACAGCTGGAAGCGCGGCAGCTGCTGGGCTTTGAGCGCGGCGAGGAGGACTCACCCTCCGGTAAGCGCAAATCCATGCCCGAGATCTTTACCGCCGTTGATGGCGAGCGCGTGCTGTTCTGGATGAACCCGGTGCTCGGTTCCGGCGCCTTGCACATCGCCGTTAACGGCAAAACCGGCGAGGTGGCCGAACTGCATTGGCTAACGGTGCGCGTGAAGGAAAGCGCCCAGGCCCCGGATGGCGGCATCTACCTGATCGCGCAAACGCTGGACAGAGGACTGTATCAGCTCCTGCGTTATCAATCCGACGGGCAGCTGACGGTGCTGTTGGAAAACGGCGATAAATCGCTGTATCAGCTGTGGGCGGGCAACGACAAGCTGGTCGCCCAAACGGATAACGGCGATGCGCGTCTTTCGCTGATTTTCGATCTGCGCTCATCCGACGTGCGCTACCGACAGCCGTTGGAGTACCGCTACAACGGGCGCGACGACGCACGTCAGACCGTGATCGAACCGGAAAGCCACTATGGCGATGACGGGAAAACCCCGCCACTGCCCTACTTCGTCCGCTATCGTTCCACCACGCCGTGAACATGAGGAACCTGCCATGCTGCTAGGTTATGGCGCCGGCGCCGCAGGATTGCTGGCGCTGTTGTTGGCCCTGCTGCTCACCGCTATCCTGCTCACCTGGTGGGGCTGGCGCTACGCTTCTGCCCGCTGCGGCCGCCCGCGACCGCCGCTCTCCTGGGGCGGCTATCTGCTGGCCTCGGCGCTGGCGGTCTACCCGGTGGCGTGCGCGCTGATGCTGATCGGCATGGCCATCCAGGACATCAAGAGCCAGCAGGCGGAAGATCGTTGGAATCAACGCAGCTACCTGACGCTCGACGAGGCAAAACCGTTTGGTGAAATCACGCTGCCGAAGGGAAGCTGGGTAAGTCGGCAGGAGCCACGCCTGCCCGGCACCGAAGACAGCCCTATCACGATGGACGGCGTGACCGCCGTGCGTTTTCCTCAGCCACAGAGCGTGGCCGGCGTGCCGATCATCGCCTTTGAGGTTTTACCGCCGGTGATGGAGCTGGCGAGCGCGCACACCTTTACCC
Organism: Serratia sp. TMDUHS_CL; assembly: GCF_037137105.1. Taxonomy (NCBI): domain Bacteria; kingdom Pseudomonadati; phylum Pseudomonadota; class Gammaproteobacteria; order Enterobacterales; family Yersiniaceae; genus Serratia; species Serratia sp. TMDUHS_CL. Next base: position 8,515 of record NZ_JBBBDV010000007.1, on the reverse strand, counting down.
GCCCGAGCGGCCAAAGGGTGCACTGCGAAGCCGGTTGGCTGGTCACCTTCTTGTTGCCGCCGGATCGGCCGGCTCCACAGTGGGAGGCCGGGCTGCCTGCGGCGGCGTTTCGGCCCAGTAGTTGGGCCTTTAGGGAGTGCTTCTCCGGCAGCCCGATCGCCGTACTGACCTTGCACAACGGCGAAGTCAGGGTGCTGCCTTAAGCCTTACGCCGTGGCGTTGGGCAAGCGCACGGTCACGCGGTTATTGGCCGTGGGCAGCTGCAGCGGCGCTTCCTGCCAGCTCACCGCGATAACCAAGACCGGCGGCGCCGCTACGCGCGGCGCACGCCCGTCGGGCCCTACGCCGTAGGCATCCCATTCAATCACGAACACGCCGCCGTCTTGCGGCTCGATCCGCTCGACGAAAAAAGTGGTGTCCGAACCGCGCCCGCCCGCCGGTTTGTGCGCGTGAGAGAGCAGGCTGAACCACTCGCCGGCGAAGTACAGATGGTACAGACCATCGACGATATGCTCGCCGCGGAACTGGCAACCGCCGACGCTCAAGCCGTCACCCGCCGGGGATTCCGCCACGCGTTCGAGATCGCGCACAAAACGATCCGTCGGCCGGTTATCCAGCAACAGCTCATAAGGGGGCGCGTGCAGCAACGCGGCCGGATCGTCCGCCTGGCGCAGATCCGCCGGCAACATCGAGCGCGCCGCCAGCGCCCGCCCACTGGGTAAGGCGATCGCCAGACGATCCGCCGGATCCTCAGTCCACTGAGGCACCCACAGACCGCGCAGCTGACGCAGCGGCGTAGCCTCCGCCTGCCGACACCTCGCCCGCAGCCGCGCCAGCGCCTCAGCGGAACCGGCGGCCAATGCCGCCTGCTCGCAATCGGTCAATGCAGGCAGCGCGTACACCACTCGGGCGGCAGGCTCGTACACCGTCAGCCCCTCACCCTCGCGGCTGCGGGTCGGGATCAGGCGCAGCTTGCCGCCGTCCACGTCCTGCGGCGCGGCACAGGCGCTATGCACAATCGCCCCGTCACGCAGCAGCAGCGTCCAAAAATTGGGGCCGCCCATGCCCAGTTCCCCCACGCCGCCAATCTGCCGATCGCTGTCGCCGGCGTGCGCCATCTCAATCGGCTGCGAGCGCCAGTCGGTCTTGCGCCATTCTGCCGCCTCTGCGGGGTCTTGCGCGCTTTTAGCGGCGTACTTCGCCCATTGCAGCACGGCAAACAGCGCGATGCACAGCACGCCGAAAACCGGGTGATCCTGCCAAATCAACAACCAACCGACGATCAAAAGGGCCCAGGCGGCCATGGCGATATCCTTTTCCACGAGAAAACCGCCTGATTCTAGCTCAGGCGGTTAGCGGGGTTGAAGCCTATGCCATGAATAATTAGCCGTTAAATAGAAAGGTAATAATTTCATCGTTATTTCTGTGACTATGAAGATCACATAAATAACGCTTCACAGAGTTGATTTCAACGTAAAAAGATAACCCTCTGTATCTCAATGCAATATTCGCAACCCCATTAAAAGCCAAAAGATAAAAGAGGAAAAAAACCGCAATAATTTGTGTATATTCTAAACATTGACTATGTTTAGACATACTATTTATATGCAGGTAAAAACGCTGAATAAAAAAGTGAAAGGCGTTTAGCAAAGTTGAATCACCCCCGCTAACCGCGAGGGTGGAAAAACATTCTATAGCAATATTCCGATGGGATTTTATTTCCACGGAACGGGTAACCTTGCGTTTTATCAAGCCAATAGGCTACACACCGCAATTAATATCATTATTAGTATTCCGGAGAGCGACAATGAAAATCGTTACAGGCATCATCCTTACCTCTGTAGCCGCCTTCAGCGGCGCGGCTTACGCGGCCGATGCGCAGCCTACCACCGGCAGCGCGGCAGTGACGCTGGAACACGTGCACGCCGTGATGGAAAACGGCAGCCCGGCTCCACAGCACGACGCCGCCTGCAAAAAAGAACTTTCCATGCCGGAATCGAAATATATGGGCATGAAGGTTAAAACCGATTACACCATTAACAGCAGCACCATGATGATGTCGGCCAAATCGATGTTCCCATCACCGGATTCCATGAAGCCCATGGAGCTGACGGTCGATCTCTCCGCGTTGGGCCTGGCGGATGTGTATGCCTTCGGCGCCTTTAAACCGGCCGCACTGCCGCAGGCCTATATTTATTTCACCATCGACAAGGATTTTAAAAATCCGGTCAGCACCTTTATGATCATCAACCAAGGCAAGCAATATAACTGCGTAATCTCCAGCTCGAATAAAATGATGAGCAAAGAGATGCGCGGCAAGATGATGATGAAAAAACAGTAGAGGAATGAAAAGCGGCGCTTCCCTTAGCAGGAAGCGCCGCATGAAAACGCATTAAATCAGACCAGGATTGTATTTCTGGTTGAACTTCTCTTCCGACTGAAACAGATAAATAATGCCTTCGATAAAGCCGACAATCGCCGGGATCCCCGTCCAGCAGAACAGCAGGTAGAACAGCCCCCACCACTTCATTCCTAAGTAAAACTTGTGAATGCCCAACCCACCCAGGAAGATGGCCAGCAGGGCCGCCGCGAGCTTGTCTTTTCTGCTCATAGTGCACTTCTCCTTACTTCTCACCGAACCACCGGCATGTCCAAAAAACGGATGCCGCTCCACAGAGCGCCGCATCGCAATGCTTGAGGAGAAAACATTCATCCATCAAGACTCAACAGGGGTAATTATAACAGCGGATGATTAAACGGTTGTTTAACCGATGCCGGGCCAAGGAGTGGGGACAATAAGAGGAAGGGGTTGCAGCGGAGATTTGCAGAAGACGACCGTATAGGGTGCGGTAAGCGCCTGACCGAACCTGATCATTATCACTGGGATGACTGAGGGTAATGACAATATTTCCCTGACGGACAAGTGCGGTTGCCAGATCATAATGACTCCACAAACTGCCCGCGTTACCATAAAGTATTACCATCGGTAGATATCTGCCCAGAGTTATTTCCACAGCACGATGCATTGCAGCATGGTAGGGACCGACGTTGTTCAGCGTATCGTCCCCTTTACTGCTGCCGGGATAGAATCAAACCGCTTACATAGGAAAAAAGAGGCATAGCGCGATATTGCAAATAAACCGACGAGTATCACTGAGTCACTGCCCTATATCGTCAAAAACCCCCACTCATTTAATTTATGAACTCATTGCGAAATAGCGATATTAAGGCAAGTGTTTCAATACGCTCACAACCCAGCTTTTAAACTTATCCGAATCAATTGCCACGGCATAAGAAATAAGCGCCCCGTCTTCCCTTTCAATCATGGCACCCTCTGAAGCACCGCTAACGACAATATCGACAGTTTTATCCTCAAAGGTAAAAATATCTTTTTCACATAGCAGTGCTATCGTACAGGAGTCATGCATCCAGACACCTTCTATCAGATTACCATCGTCATAATATTTGAATGTTTTTTTAAACATGCCAGAGGATTTATTTTTTCCTGCGAGAAGCTCCTTATCTGTCACCAGTGCCTGACTGGTGACATCGAGTCCGACAACCGTTTTCCTGATACTTGAATCCATAACTAGTTTGGCGGCATGGGGATCAGCCCAAAAGTTAAACTCCGCGTGCTCAGTAATGTTACCACCGACAAGGCTGCCCCCCATGATGACGAGTTCATCTATATTTTCTTCAATTTCCGGGTACGTCTGGATCAATATGGCAATATTTGTCAACGGCCCCATGGCTACCAGTTTAATGGGGACCTCGCTGTTAACCAATAGTTCTCTGATGGCTTCCACTGCGGGAATCGCAAGCACCTTCTTCTCCGGCGCGTTAAAAATATAACCATCCATTCCGCTGATTCCGTGTGCCAGACAACCTTCCTGCCCTCTCAGAAGCGGTTTCGACTCACCGACTGCAATTGGCGTGTCGACATTAAAAAACTCCCTCAACACGCAGGCGTTATAGGTCGTTTTTTCGAGAGAAACGTTACCATGAACAGTGGTGATTAATTTTACATTGATCTTTGGAGAATACAGTGCCAGGCCAATAGCCAGTGCATCATCGATGCCCGGGTCAGTATCAATAATAATATTATGCAATTTCATTGTTATCCTTTTAGTCAATATATATACCGCTTTTAAGTCTTTCTAAAACAGTCGTTCTTGAAGGCATTGATGATGCGCCATGCTTCTCCACTGCCAGAGATGAAAATGCTACAGCCAGCTTAATTGAGTTATCGATATTAAGACCGTCGACAAGAGATGCCGCGAGAGAACCATTAAAGGCGTCGCCGGCTCCGCTGGTATCCACCACAGTGGCCCGTAATGCTTTATAGTGTTTGAGAACCTCACCATTGTAATAAATGCAGCCTTTGCTCCCCAACGTGATAATCACCTCTTTCACACCTTTTTCGTGAATAATTTTGATAGCGCCTTCGGCAGAGGCAATGTCGGTAACTTTAACCCCGGTAAGTAATTCAGCCTCGCTTTCGTTTGGTATCAGAAGATCCACAAGATGAAGGTGAGTGTTAATTTCATCTGAATATGGCGCAGGATTAAGAATGACGTAACAACCCGCTTCTTTAGCCAGTTCTATGACACATCGGGTGGCGTCGATGTTATTTTCAAGTTGCAAAAGACAGACGCTTGCCTGGATGAGATGAGCATAATCATTAATGATTTCATCGCGGGTAACATTTGCATTTGCGCCCAAATCAATAACGATAGTGTTGTTTCCCGTTTTCTCTTCCACCGTCACCAGCGCATTGCCGGTATTGTTTTTTTCATCTCTCACAAGCGCGACAGAGTCTAGGCGAGATGCCGAAAAGTATTTCTCTGCATTATCCCCAAAAGTATCCTTTCCTACTTTGACGAATAAATGAACATTATCATTCAACTGTGCTGCTGCTGTCGCCTGATTTGCGCCTTTACCGCCTGGAAAGAAGGTGGTGGCAAGCGCTGTGATCGTTTCCCCTACCTTCGGAAAACGGCTGACTTCAGTAACCACATCAAGATTAAATGAGCCAAATATATAAAGGGAACTGCCGTTTTTTTCACCTTTAGTTGAAACAACTTCTCTCTCACCAATCAACGTAACGCTCCTCGATTCCTCAATCGCTTTACTGACCATTAGCCCGGTATCAATATTTCCAAGACGAATCCCCCCATGAAACTTAGTACCTATTCCGAGCGAGAAAATTTCATCGATGTAGCGCCTCGTTGTTCGCTCTGAAACATTTAAAAATAGCGACTCCCGCCTGACATTCAGCTCTTTTTCATGGACAAGCTTCTTTCTTAGGTATTCTATCTTTGCCATTTTCTTCATAGAGCCTCCACTATATGAAAAGTTAGCCAATCATTTATTTTCATCCATCACATTTCTCTCGTAAATTCGGACAGAAAAATGTCCGAATTGTCGTTCTTTGCTTTATTTTCGATAGCATCTTATTTTCACCGACTTTCGGTTACAGTGACGAACAGGATGAGTAAGTGCAGTGGTCAATTCATACTGGGAAGCACATTAGTCTGTATGTAAGACTGCCACTCAAACCTGAGTTTTTTGACCGGCTAGCACTGACCGCCTCAGCATTCTCCCCTCTTAATAACACGCCCTAACTCACCCAAAGTATTAACGCTAACGCCGTACCCCAAAAGAACGAACAGAACAAGATAATAGCTATCCATACCCGTCGGCGGCTGAACAACCACCTTTGACCTGCAGGTTTATGGCATGCTGAACACCTGACGCTCTCGACCTCATTTTGACGGTGGCTTTTTTGTTCCCCGCCATTCAGCCATGGCATAGCGAAATCCTCTTAATACCGCAATCCATCACGTCTATAGGCCACCGGCGTAAACTGACGCAACAAGGTCAAAACATCCGGAGCACCCAGTTTCAATAATGCACGGGCACGATGCGTATAAATGGTTTTGGCGCTGAGCTGCGCCTGCCGAGCTTGGTTATAGATGGATATCTCACGCAGCGTCTTACCCAGCACGTAGCGTTCCCGGTGAGACAACAAGTTATGCGGTTCGCAATAAAAGGCCTCATCAGAGCCGTCTATCTCCCCTATTGACGATATAGCGGTCCGGCACAGCACAGGCAACGTGCATCTGGCATCGACTACCCGCGCCTCGCCGTTCACACCGAGATGCGCCAACACTCGACGAACAATATCAGGCGCTACGTTCGACATCACCACCACACGCGTATAACGTGCCATGTGCAGCTCCCTCAATTGCAGTAACACAGACAATGCTTCCTGTGCCCGCATAGGTAATCGCAATACCAGACCCGATGGCGACGTTGCAGCCCCAGGACAAACCGCCAGCATCGATAACATCTCCGCCAGCGCCTCTCTCGCGACAACTCGCGCCACGCAGGGGTCGCTTTGCAAAGCCGCCTTCATTCCTGCACGCCCATAGCAGCACGCGTCAACTACCGTGATCTGCCAGCGAGCATCGGGGGGTACATCACCACCACTTCGCCTCCAGCCACCACGCCGTATCGTCCCCCCTCCACCAAGAGTCTGCACAACTGAGTGATTCACGCCCATTCAAACCTCCCAACATTATTCGATATCGCTGTTTCGCCCCCAGCAGCGATACAGCACGTTCAAAATTAATGCTATAACCTCCGAGAGAAATACCGTCCCCCAATAGAGGCTTGTCGATAACGGAAAAATAAATAGCGAAACCGTGGAATTCCCTGAGGAGGTTCCAGCGAGAGAATGCACAGCAGAGAGATAATCTCTGATATTGAAATTAGTTAGAAAATACCGGGAACACATCACACTGCTGATAAGTATTTTACGCTGACTATCCTTACATGGCTGACGACATTGGCAACCCGTAATTCCGTAAAAGAAAATTCCTGCCAGTCAAACAAAAGATAGGACTACCGACCACCATGACACCAACGGCATGTTAGTAGTATTTTTTCCAGGATAGAGCGCGGCGTCTGCTAATCCTATAATCCGCCGCCAAGAGTACAACCTCAATTTTTATGTTCGATGTAGCGCCAAAATTAGCGCAAAGGCGGCTCGATTATAAAACGACAACTGACCTAATTACTCTGTGTATTTTATAATGTCACCAGGTTGACATTCCAATACCTTACAGATGGCATCCAACGTACTGAACCGGACGGCTTTCGCTTTCCCGCTGTTCAGTATGGATAGGTTAGCTTCCGTAATACCAATTAATTCAGCCAACTCTTTCGATTTCATTTTCCTGTCTTTAAGGATGGCATCCAGTGTGACAATAATCGGCATAGTTAAATCACCAACTCCCTTTCCTCTTCCAGTTCCTTTCCCTTCTCAAAGATATAGCTCAGAGAAAGCACTCCCCATCCCAGCAGTAGTTGTTGCAAGCTATATAGCTCTGAGCTGGCTACGGATACATAGTCGGAGTTCCATTCATCAAGCGAGGAGTCAAAAAATATGCGAATGAAAAGATTAAAGCAATACCCAAGCACAAGGATTAAGCCTATATTTCTTACATTTCTAATTCGTTTTTTAGTAAACAGCTCACCATTGCGTATACCTTTAGAGAAGATAAACATTTGCAGTAACACAAGAAAAGTGACCAGGTTATCAACAATAAAAGTGATATTATCCCCTGACGTCCATTCTATCTCCGTATCAAAAGAAAAAGACTGGCCGTCACTCACTGGCCAAAACAGCAAGTAGCCACATACAATCGGGAGCGTGCTCATTAAAAACAACAGCATGATCTCCATGCCTCGGCACAACCGAATCTGTACTTTGTGCGAGTGTGAAATGACTCTCATGTGCGCTTCCCCTAGATGACTGATTTCATAACGCCATAATTATTGTTTTACAGTAATTCGTCAAGTTTAATTATCGAAAAACAATAATTATATCTTGGTGCCAAATTGCCCACCTCCAAGTGCGGCATGACCGACATGCCGCAGGTTGGGTTGCAAAGACCCCATTTGGATCGTTCGTCAAAATGGCGCGTTTAGCCTTGAGTGCCTAATCATGTTGAATCATAAGCTGAACGTGGCGTACTGATAATGCCACTGCTAGCAGGTATCAGCTGGGGGGGTAAGTATCCCGGTAAAACGGCCCATTCACTTTTAGAGATCTGCCGACACACTGATTATGGGATCCACGACAGCTCCCGATGTTAATAGCACTATCGATGATAAATCCTGAGATCTCAGGAGCATACCTTCGCCAGCCAGAACAGGTGTACTACTTACCCACTTTTCTCTATCCAATTTTTGATACTCACCAGACATCGCTGCCAGACAGCCAATAGACCCACGGCAATCGCACGCGCTTTTCTCATGTCGTTGTTTTTGTTGAAGCGTGAATCTCACGCTGTCCCGTTTAGAGACGGTATCGGGCGGGAACTGCACCGCAGCTACGGCGATACAGATTATCACGTTGAGCCATAGGTTTTAGGGCCTCATATAGGAGAGGCTAAGCGATTTCACTACGAATGAAGTTAATATCAATGAAATGTTATGGAATGGTGCC